>OX352322.1:4103000-4407250 GCA_947090765.1 Pseudomonas sp. MM223
TAGCCATCGTACTTGCGCGAGAAATGACGGTAGTCCGCGCCTGCCAGCAGGGTGTGCCGCAGCGCGCCAGTGTTGAAGGTGTACTCCAGGTTGTTATCGACGGTGTAGGCGATGTTGTGCTGGCGCCAGTCAAGTTTGACCCGGTTGGCGCGGGTGTAGTCGACCACATCGCCATCCGTCACGAAGCTGCGCAAGTAAAAGCCCTTGTAGCGGTCGCGCACATCGGTGTATCGCGCCGTTGAGCGCCAGGCCAGGTCATCGTTGAAACGGTGGCTGAAGTCGTAACCCAGAACGTACTGGTCGCGCTTGTAATCGTTGTAGCGGGAATCACCCGAGAAGAAGTCGCGGTCGATTTTCTGGCCGGTCGGGCCACGCTTGAGCGAGCCCACCATCGGCAGCGATTGATAATCGGCAAGGCTGTCATCACGCTGCACTTGCGCCAGCAACGTCAGGGAGGTGTCTTCATTCGGCGCCCAGGTCAGGCTAGGCGCCAGCAACAAGCGCTCGCTGTGGGTGTGAGCGACCATTTCGTTGCCTTTGTCGGCAACGCCGACCAGGCGATAGGTGAACACCTTCTGCTCGTCCAGCGGGCCGCTGGTATCGAAGGCACCGTTGACCCGGTTGTAGCTACCGGCGCCAAGCTTGACCTGGCTACGCTGCTCGCGGGTCGGGCGCTTGGAGACCATGTTGATCAGCCCGCCCGGCTGGTTTTGCCCGTACAGCACCGACGAGGGGCCTTTGAGCACTTCGATACGCTCCAGCGTGTAGGGGTCGATCTGCGGCGCGCCCCCCAGGCTACCGGCGTATGGAATGTATGCGCCGTCCAGGTACAGCGGGGTCGGGGCAAAGCCGCGGCTGGTGATCTCGTCGGCAATGCTGTTGCGATCGGTAAAGCCGCCCGTGGCCAGGCCCGGGGTGTAGCGCAGCGCCTGGGTCAGGTTGCGCGCGCCCTGGGCTTGCACCTGGTCGGCGGTGACCACGTTGATGGCCTGGGGGATCTCCAGGATGGGCGTGTCGGTCTTGGTGCCGGTGGCACTGCGGCTGGCAACATAGCCACTCACCGGCCCGTAGGCGGACTCCACGGCTGCGCCGGTTACGCTGGTGGTATCAAGCTGCAAGGTCGAATCGTCACCGACCATTGGCAGCAGCGAGTAGCTGCCGTTGGCCTGCTTCAACATCTGCAACCGGTTGCCTGCCAGCAACTGGCGCAGGCCGGCATCGGGGCTGTAACGCCCATGCAGGCCGGGCGACTTCAGCGCCTGCACCGAAGACGGTTCGAAGGACACCGTTACCCCCGCTGCCGAAGCAAATTGTGTAAGCGCAGTAGCCAGCGGGCCGGCGGCAATATCGAACGAAGCTTCTGCCTGGCTTTGCGCAATCGCAGGGCTGGCGACCATCACTGTTGCCAATGGCGTGGCCAGCGCCACGCTGAACAATGCGCGATTCACTGCACGCGCCAGTCTGGTCTTGGTCGAGTTAATCAATAGGGTACGGTTGCAATCATGGACAGCGAGCATGCGGTTTCCTTTCGCCCTGCGGCAGTTTTTCATTGCGCTTGGTGCGCGTCTACCTACAAGTCGAACGAGAACGACAATCGATAACCCTCTTCGAAAAAAAATTCGCTCGCCTTCGGGATAATGCCATTCAGCGAAGCATTTTGGGGCCGCGTTGCGGCCCATCGCCGGCAAGCCGGGCTCCCACAGTTACGGTGCAGCCCTCAAGCATTGCACTGCACCTGTGGGAGCCCGGCTTGCCGGCGATGGGCTGCGCAGCAGCCTCAAAATGCCCAACTGACCGGCATTGGCCTCAGGCAGCTTCGACGCGCGTCCAGTACCGGCTGAAGCGACGAATGCGCACAGGTAGCGTGGTGGTAAGGTTTTCCAGGACAACATCGATGTCGCCCAGGTGAAACGCACCGGACAGCCGCAACCCGCTAACGGCTTCATCACAGCCCAGGTACCCGGGTCGGTAACGCTGCAGTTCGCTCACGACATCGGCCAGGCGCCAGTCATCCACGATCAGCATCTTGCGGACCCATGCGTCCGCCATCGCCGCCACAGGTGTCACATTACCCGCTTTCCCCGCGCTGAATTCCAGCTGTTGCCCGGCGTCTACCCGCACAGCCGCCATGGCATGTGCACTGCGCACTTCCACCGCATGTTGCAGCACGCACACCCGTGCAAAATCGTTATCGCAGCGCACGATGAAACGCGTACCCAGTGCGCGGACGCTACCCAGTGCGGTATGCACGATGAACGGGCGGGACAACCCATCCGATGCGGTCTGCACCAGGATCTCCCCTTTCAGCAACTCAAGTGCGCGCCACTCGCTGTCGTAGCGAATATCAACCGCGGTGTCGGTGTTCAATTGCAATTGGCTGCCATCGTCCAGCCGCAACGAACGCTGCTCGCCAACGCCTGTGCGCACGTCGGCCATCAACCGTGCAGCGCCGCCATCACGCAACACCACACCCCCTGCCGCGCCTGCTACCAGCAGCACCGACAGCACCTTGAGCACTTCACGTCGCTTGGCCCTGGCACTGCTTAACGTCGGCCGTGCAATACCGGGCGTGACCTGCGCCAGCTTGCCCTGCAAGCGTGCCAGGCGTTCCCAGGCTTGCACATGCCGCGGGTCACTCAGCAACCAGCGCTGATGCGCCGCTCGCGTGCTGTCATCCGCCTCGCAGCGCAGCTCGACATACCAGCGTGCGGCAGCCTCCAGGGTGTTGCGGTCCAGCGGTTCAGCCCCCGCCATCGCTTACGCCTCGGCCAGCATCAGGCAATGGGTCAGCGCCCGCACTGCATGCTTTTTCACGGTAGTGAGCGAAACATCCAGCCGCCGCGCGATTTCCACATAGCTCAGGCCATCGAGCCTGGGCCATCAGGAAGACCTCGCGGGTACGCGTGCCAAGGCCGTCGAGTAGCCGATCGATTTCCAGCAGGGTCTCGATGATCAGCAGGCGCGCCTCGGGCGAAACCGCTACAGGCTCGGGCCGTGCCGCGAGGGTTTCCAGGTAGGCCTGCTCCAGGGCACGGCGCCGGAACATGTCGATCATCAAGCTGCGGGCCACACTGCTCAGATAAGCCCGTGGCTGTTGCAGCTCCGCCGCCTTGCGCAGGGTCAGCACCCGTATGAACGTGTCCTGGGCCAAGTCGGCCGCATGCTCCATGCACCCGAGCTTGCCGCGCAGCCACCCGCACAGCCAGGAATGATGGTCCTCGTAAAGCGTGTGCACGGCTTTTTGCAGGGAAGGGTCAGCACAGGACATGGTAGAACCGATGAGAGCGTCTTTAATAATGACTCTCATTTAACCTGAGTGTGATCGGTTTTCGCAATTGCTTTGCGCAGATGGCTGGAGCCTAGGCCACGATACTTCTGTTCAACCCCAAGCCCCACGCAGCGGTCATCTGCTCCCCAACACACTCAAACGCCGGATGGCTGTTGCGATAATCCGAAAGCTCCACCATCGCACGGTTCATGCCGACTTCCACCCTGTTGAGCAACTCCTCGCAGCGCGCTTGCGTCAGGTTGCACGCGGTGCGCCCGAACTGCACCAGCATCTTGCGCTTGGGCCACGCTTTCGAGCCGCCCAGCAACAGCCCCATGATGTCGTGGCTGCTGTACACCGTCGTGGTCACCAGGTCATACGCGGGCGCCAGCCAGATGTCGGCGTTCTCGGCACAGTTCTCGTAGAGCAGGCCAAAGTTCTTCAAATGAGCATCGCCGTTCTGGATACCGGCGCACAACGCAACCATGGTGAAGAAGTCCTCCAGCGCACGAGCTACCCGACCAGGTGTGACATACAGCTTGATCAACTGCGCGCAGCCTTGGTAGCTGCCATCGTACTTCTTACGCGTGCCCCACCCCGAGAGCACGCACATGTCCTCAAAACCAAGGTAGGCGTTGGCGCCGACATCGAAGCGTCGAACAACCAGAAACCTGCCCTGCTGACTAAGCTGGAACTCAGGCACTTCAAGGCCGCAATGCAATGCCGCCCGCATGCAGAAATACTCGTTGGCCGCCAACTGAGGGAAATCTGACTCGTTAAAAGCCTTTACCAGGTGAGTGGCACCGCGGTGGGTGACCCGGTCAACATCGGGGGCGCTAGCATCGACATCCCGCACCAGCACCTTGGGCTGGACACCTGATACGCCTGAGTAGGCCGCATAGGTACTCAAAAGCTCGGCAAACAAGTCGTTTGCACCGTCGTGAACCAGCAAGCTGGACAGCTTCATGCCTGGAACGGGGTCGTCACCGAGATGCTGGGCGATGCTGATCCGACCTAGCTGGTGGGGGCCGACGATGCCAAGCAAGGCAAAATCGTCAAAACCGCGCACCGACTTGCTGAACCGCCGCATCAGCTCTTCCTTGAGGTGCCCTTCGGGAAGGTTCATCTCGAACAACGGGTGTACTCCGTACTCCCACTTGTAACTCTCCAGGCGCGTTGGCATGGTCAGAGAGACGGCTTGCGCTTCGCCAGCCGATGGGTTGTAAGTGAAGACCGTATCACGCGGATTTTCGTCACTGCGCCCCAGGGTGCCGACAGTGGCGTCGCCCGCGCCGACGTACAAGCGATCACTCGAACTGATCATGGATACCCCCGGCCTTCGGCTCATCGAGGGTTCTACGCCGGCGCTTGGGCGTGGCCGTCAGTTCGTATCCCAAACCCTCCAGGATCGCTGCAACCTTACGAATGCCGACTTCGGCGATCGAATTGTTCTCGATCCCCGAAATGGTCGCACGACTCATGCCGTGACGCTGCGCAAGCTGGGCTTGGGAAAGCCCGGCATCCTTACGCAACTTCTTGATCAGTTTGCCCAATTCATCCATACATTTTTGCACCGTATACAATGCATATTGCAAAAAAACACATGAATGCATCGTATTTGATTCAATAAATCCTGTACAGGCGTTTTATTACGGCCCTGTAAAGCCAAGGTTATCGGGCGCAATACCGTACAACCGCAGTGCCTGCCCCACCACCCTGCTGAAAATTGGCGCCGATACCAACCCGCCGTAGTAGCCCTGCTTCGACGGGTTGTCGAGCAGGACCACCACCACGAACCTGGGCCTGCTAGCGGGTGCAAAACCGGCGAATATCGCCCTGTAGGCCTTGCCCTGATAGCCATGGCCTGCAACTGCGGCTTTTCTCGCCGTACCGCTTTTGCCACCCACATGGTAGCCGGCCACTTTGGCCCGGTAGATCCCTCTCGGCGCCTCGACCACCTGCACCAGCATGTGCTTGAGCGCATCCGCCACTGGCGGTGCAATGGCCTGGGTAGCCGCCGGTGCCTGCGTCACCTTGAGCAGCGACACAGGTACACGTCTGCCGCCATTGACAAGGGTGGCGTAGGCGCTGGCCAGTTGCACGGCCGTGACCGACACCCCATAACCGTAGGACAGCGTCGCCGTCTCGGTGGCCCGCCATTGCCGCCTGAGCGGCAGCAGCCCCGAACGCTCCCCCGGAAAGCCCGAGCCACTTGCCTGCCCCAGCCCTACACGTTGCAAGGTGTCTTGAATGGTCTGCCCACCAATATCGAACGCTACCTGGCTGATCGCGACGTTGCTGGAGCGCACCAGGATGCCGGTCATGTCCAGCCGCTCGCCTGCCGTGCGCGACGCATCGTGAATGGTGAAACGGCCAATCTTCAGGCTGCCGGTTTGCACCAGCACGCTATCGGAAGCCTGCCAACGGCCGCTTTGCAGGGCTGCGGCTACGGAGAAAGGCTTGAGTGTCGACGCGGGCTCGAACACGTCCACCAGCGCGCGGTTACGCATCGCCGCCGGGCTGACATGCGCCCGGTTGTTCGGGTTGTAGGTCGGGTAGTTGGCCACGGCCAGCAGTTCGCCCGACTGCACATCCAGCACCACCACGCTGCCCGCCTCGGCAGCGTTGTCCACGATGCCCTTTTTCAGTTCGCGACTGGCCAGGTACTGCAAGCGCAGGTCCAGGGACAACGCCAGGGCCTGGCCCGGCTTGGCCGGCAGGCTCACACCGAGGTCCTCGATCACATGACCACGGCGGTCCTTCAGCACCTGCTGCTTGCCGCGCTCACCGCGCAACACGGCATCGTACGCCAGCTCAATGCCTTCGCTGCCGTTGCCGTCGATATCGGTAAAGCCGACCAGTTGCGCGGCAACTGAGCCGGCCGGGTAAAACCGTCGCGGCTCCTCCAGGCAGTACACACCCTTGACGTGCAAGCGTTGCACCGCCTGCAACAAATGCTGTGCCTGTTCGGGGGCCAGGCGCCTGCGCAGGTAGATGAAAGCCTTGCCGGTGCTGCGCTGCAACAACGCTACCAGCCGGTCGTGTGGCATGCCCAATGCGTCGGCGAGCGCCGGCCAGCTTGGCTTTTCCAGGGCCAGTTCCCGGCCATTGGCCCACAGCGTCACCACCGGCGTGCTGACCGCCAGCGGCTGGCCGTTGCGGTCGGTGATCAGCCCGCGCGGGGCTGCAATGTCCAGATAACGAAGGCTGCGCGCATCCCCCTGCTGGCGCAGGAAGCGGTTATCCAGCACCTGCAGGCTGACGATGCGCCAGCACAGGACCGAGGACAACAGCAAGACCAGGAAAATGACCAACCTGAAGCGCCACGGGTAACCCGGCGAAGTTGTTGTAGCGAATGGCATGGCTTAGGTTCGCAACCGTTCAGTGCTGCATCCAGTGCGGCGGCGCAATGCCCAGCACCTTCAGTGTGGGCAGGTTGACGCTACCAGTGAGGGGCGGCTCATGCGCCATTTGCAGCAGGTAGAGTGCTTCCTGTGTGCGGGCTCCGATCAGCCCATCGATTTCACCCTGGTACAAACGCAGCTCCGATAATGCCACCTGCAACTGCGTCACCAGTTGCGTGCCCGGTGCTGCTGGCTGGCTTTCTTCAGGCAACCCGTGCGGCACGCGCGGGGCGGCACTCGAAAGGTTGGCGCAGAGCACAAGCACCACCAGGCAAAAGCCTTGCATCAGCACCACACCTTTACTGAAGCGGGTCATAGCCAAACACATCGCTGTGGCTGTTCCATTCCACCACCACCCGCCGGTTGTATTGCATGACCTCGGCCCCACTGCCCTCGTGCGCGGGGTAGCGCTCGCCGTAGGCACGCGTGTTCAGCTGATCGTACAAAGCGCCATACTTCACCAGGAAGTAGGCAATCATGTCGGCTCGTGCCTGGGCCAGCACCACGTTCTGCTCGGGCGAGCCTTCGTCATCCGTGTGGCCTTCGATAAACACCTCGGCCTGTGGGTGGGCAAGCAGAAAGCCCGCTACCTGCGCCAGCCTGGCGATGTCCTGGTCGGTAACAGCCGCGCTGTCCGTAGAGAAGTACACGACCAGGCCACCAGCGGTTTCGCGCTCATCCGACTGCAGGCGCAGCGTGCGTTCATTGAAGGCATCGGCCTCGTCAGCCGTCACAAGCAAACGGTGCTCGCTGGCAGCGTGGTCGGTACTGCAGGCTGCCGTCGCGAGCATGCACATGGCAGGCAGCAGGTAGCGCAGGCAACTGCTCATAAGCCCCCCTCGCCGTTGCAGAGCAGGCACACACCCAGCCACTGATAGAGCTTCAGCAGCAGAAAGTCCCAGGCACGGCTAAACCAGCCGCCCTCGTCGACTGCCTCCATCACCACCAGGGGCTTTTCGGCGATATGCCGCGAACCGATCTGGAAATTGACCACACCCACCACCTGCCCCACCTGCAACGGCGCATGAAGTTCGGGGCTGTCGAGGATGGCACTGACGCTCACGTCATCGGCCTGCCCGTAGGGCACGCTGATGGCCGGGTGCGCGCCTGCATTGAGCTTCACGTTGTGCGTATCACCAAACCAGACACGCTTGCTCACAAACACTTCGTCGGCCTTGATCGGGGTGACCGTCTCGAATGCTCGAAACCCCCACTTGAGCAGCTTTTCACTCTCCTGGAACCTCAGCCGGTCCGACTCGGCGCCCAGCACCACGGCAATCAGCCGGCGCCCGTCGAGCACCGCCGAAGTCACCAGGCTGTAGCCACCCGCTGCGGAATTACCGGTCTTCAGACCGTCGACAGCCAGGCTGGTACTCCACAACAGCCGGTTGCGGTTGTGCTGAACCACCTGGTTGAAAGAAAACGCCTTTTGCTTGTACAAGGCATATTCAGCCGGCAATTGTTCGATCAGTGCCCGGCTCAGTAACGCCATGTCCCGCGCACTGCTGAATTGCCCTTCGGCGGCCAGGCCATGGACAGTCTTGAATTGGGTATTGAGCATGCCCAATAGGCGGGCCTGTTCATTCATGGCATCAACAAAGGCCTGTTCACTGCCGGCCAGGTAATCCGCCACCGCTATACAAGCATCGTTGCCAGATTGAATGACAATGCCCTTGTTCAAATCATCAATCGTCACCCGGTCACCGGGCTTCAGGAACATCAACGACGACCCTTGCAACTGCGCGTTACCAGCGGCGGAAGCGTCGGTGTCGATCGTCACGCGGTCATGCGCCTCGACAGCGCCGCCCTGCAGAGCCTGGCCCAGCACGTAGCTGGTCATGATCTTCACCAGGCTGGCCGGGTCTACCCGGGCATCGGCATTTCCTTGCGCCAGTACTTCACCGCTTTCATGGTCCATCAACAACCACGATTGCGCGGCAACGCGCGGCGTTGGCAGATAATCTTCAGCCTGCGCCAGCCCTATATTCAGCACCAGCAACTTTGCAACTAACGCCCGTAACAACCAGCCAACAACTCGAATACCTTTCATACACTCCAGAACCTGAAACCCATCACAACTCATACATTCAGAACCCCACCTAGAGTGCGCCCCTGAATTATTTGTCGGTGCATTCTGCGAGTGCGTATACTATAAATCAATCAACTATCAGGATATCTGATATGCATAACATTGATATCGAAAGCGTCGACCTGAACCTGCTTCGGGTATTTGTCGCGCTGATCGAAGAAGGCGGCGCCAGCCGCGCTGCACTGCGCCTGGGCGTCACCCAACCCGCCGTCAGCGCCGCCCTCGCCCGCCTGCGGGAGATCTACGCCGACCCGCTGTTCGAACGCACCGGCCGAGGCCTGCGGCCCACCGTGCGGGCCAATGAGCTGGCGCCGCTGATTGGCGAAGCACTCAACCGCTGCCGGCAAGCTTTGGCACTGTCGGTGGCGGGCAAGGACATCAAAGGCCGAACCATCACCGTGGGGCTTTCGGACGACGCCGAAATCGCCCTGGGGCAAGGCCTGCTGGCACTGGTGGACAAGCACTTGGATGGGCTGCGCATCCTGTTCAGGCAAACCCATAGCGGCCTGGTCCAAGACATGCTGATGCGCCACCAAGTGGATATCGCCGTGTCTGCAGGCGGGTTGTCCTCCCCCTGATCGCCAGGCAACGCCTGGGTCGGGGCAATTACCTGGGCATTGCCGATGCGCACAACACCCCGCCCGTCAGTGCAGAGGACTATGCCCAGCGGCCGCACCTGCTGGTGTCATCGGGTGGCTTTGTCGGCATCGTCGACGAAGGCCTGAATGCTGCCGGGTACAAGCGCAGCATCCGTGCCTCTACCTCACACTTTGCCGCTGTGCCGTTCCTGCTGGTGGGCTCGGTCTCGATCACCACGGTACCTACCCACGCTGCACGCGCCATGGAGCGGGTGTCGACGCTCAAGACCTTTGCTTGCCCGGTAGCGCTGCCCTCCTACGACCTGGAGATCGGCACGCGGGTCGGCAGCAAGCACGACAGCACACTGCAAACGGTCAAGGCTTTGATCATCGAGCTGGTTGAGCAGTCGTTTTGCCTGTCGTGACGACCGTGTCGTCGATCAGCCGCGCCGGTATGGCAAGGATCAGCACCGTTGCCCCCAAGGTGAGCGCACCGGCAAACACATACAGGCCAAGGTCGAGGCTGCCGGTGCTGGCCTTCACCGCCCCCAAAACCGTCGGGCTGGTGAAGCCGCCGAACAAGGCCAGCGAATTGATCAAGGCAATGCCCCCGGCAGCCGCCTGGCCACCCAGGTAGCGCGTTGGGATGGTCCAGAACAACGGCATCGAGGCATACAACCCCACCGCTGCCACACTCAAGGTCACCAGCCCGGGTACCAACTGGCCGGGCACCCAGGTACAGGCAACCAAGGCACAGGCCGCCAGTACCATGCAGCTTGCCAGGTGCCAGCGGCGCTCACCCACCGCATCGGAGTGCCTGCCGATCACGATCATGCCCACACCACCGGCAAGGTACGGCACGGCCGTAAGCAGGCCGATGTGCAAAGGGTCTGTCACGCCATAGCCCTTGATCATGCCCGGCAGCCAGAAGCCCAGGATGTACAGCCCGGCCATCACCGAAAAGTACACCAGTGCCAAGGCATACACCCGCGGGTCGCGCAGCACGGCACCCAGCCTGTGGCTGCTGCCGGCAACGGGCGCTTCAACCTCCTGGGCAATGCGCGCGCGTTCGTCGGCACTTAGCCATTTGGCGTCTTCGGGCCTGTCGATCAACAGCAAGGCCGCCAGAATACCCAGGGCAATCGCCGGCGAACCTTCAAGCAGGAACATCCACTGCCAGCCATGCAGGCCATGCACCCCATCCATGGCACCGATGATCCAGCCGGATAACGGCCCGCCCAACACCCCGGCGATGGCGATGGCAGACATGAACACGGCAATCACACTGCCGCGCAGGCGTGCCGGGAACCAGAAGGTCAGGTAAAGGATGATGCCGGGGAAGAACCCGGCTTCGAACACACCCAACAGGAAGCGGGCGATATAGAACTGCTGTGGGGTCTGGACGAACATCATGCTGGACGACACCAGGCCCCAGGCAATCATGATGCGCATGATCGTCCTGCGTGCACCGATGCGCGTCAACAACAAGTTGCTGGGCACTTCAAACAATACATAGCCGATAAAGAAGATACCTGCGCCCAGCCCATATACAGCATCACTGAAACCCAGGTCCTGTTGCATGCGCAACGCCGCAAAGCCGATGTTCACACGGTCCAGGTAAGAAACGATGTAACTGACAAACAGCAAGGGCAAGATCTTCCAGGCGATCTTGCGGTACAACAGGCGCGAATCGTTGTTCATTTCTGAAAAGCCTCGGATGTTTTTTTTATTGGTGCAGGCTGCGTAATGCACAGAAACGTGAATCGCCCCCTGCCGGGCAGCAGCGCGATGCCAGGCAGGGGCCGATTCAACGGCGTCGCTTGTTCAGTTCACTGCTGGAACTTTACGGGCGCCTTTGCCCGTTCATCGACGATCAGGGTGAATACGTCCGGCCGCGAATAGTGGCCGACCACATCGAAGTCGTAACGCGCCTTGACCAGCTCGGCCGAGTCGATCTGCGCCACCAGCAAGCCCGGGCCGTTTTTCAGCGGGCCAGCAATCACCTCGCCCATGGGGCCGATGATCACGCTGTTGCCCTGCATCAGCAGGCGGTCATCGTCCCAATGCGGCAGGCTCACCCCAAGGTCGCGCGGCGACGGCTGGAACTGGCAGGCACTGACCAGGAAGCAGCGCCCCTCGTGAGCGATGTGGCGCATGGAAACCTGCCAGTTGTCGCGCTCGTCCACAGTCGGTGCGCACCACACCTCGATGCCTTTGGCATACATGGCCGTGCGTAGCAGCGGCATGTGGTTTTCCCAGCAGATGGCTGCGCCGATCTTGCCGACCGGGGTGTCAATCACCGGCAGCGTGGAGCCGTCGCCCTGCCCCCAGATCAGCCGTTCACTGCCGGTTGGCATCAGTTTGCGGTGGTTGCCGACCAGCCCCTGTTCCGGCGAGAAGAACAGCGCCGAGCAAAACAACGAACTGCCCGCACGCTCGATCACGCCGACCACCAGGTGCGCCCCGGTGCGTTGCGCCAACGCGGCCAGTTCGGCAGTTTCAGCGCCCGGGACATCAATGGCATTGTCGAAATAGCGCTGGAACGCTTCGCGGCCCTCAGGCAGGCGATAGCCCATGTAAGTGCCGAATATCTCACCTTTCGGATAACCGCCAAGCAAGGCTTCCGGCATGACGACCAATTGCGCGCCAGCGCGCTTTATTTCGGTTTCATAGGACAGGATGTTTTCCAGCGTTTGTTGTTTGCCGTCAGGGTGAGAGCCAATTTGCAGTGCAGCTACAGTCGAGATAGTCATGGTTTTTTATTTTTCAGGTGGTGGATGTTCTGCATAGGTTCCACCGACCTGCGATATCGAGCAATTCGCATTACTTTAAATCTGTTATCAGCTGTATTTATATCCCGAGCCATGGTGCGCGCGGTAGGAGCAGCCTTGTGCTGCGAAGAGGCCATTGCAGCCGAAGATGATCTTCAGCCTTACCGGCCTCTTCGCAGCACAAGGCTGCGCCTACAGGTCCTGTGCTTGCTTTGAAAAATGGAGCAGTTGCCACGCCGCCTGGCTGTCGTCCTGGCGGAAAAACGTCCTCAGGTGCTCGACAAAGCACGACACTTTCGCCGACAGGTTCAGGCGCTCCAGGTACACCGCATAGATATCCGCTGGCGGTGTCTGGTAGTCGCCCAGCACTTCCACCAGGCGCCCGCTGCGCAGGTGGTCGGCCAGGTTCCATTCGGCCCGCATCAGGATGCCTTGCCCGTCGAGGGCCCAGTTCAGGGCAACCTCGCCATCATTGGTGCTCAGGCTGCCGCGCACCTTCACCGACTCGCTCTGTTTGCCGCGGCTGAGCCGCCAGATGCCAAACGCGGCATCGTTCTGGCGCAGCACGATGCAGTTGTGGCTGGCCAGGTCTTTTGGCGCTTGAGGGTGCCGTGGGCCGCCAGGTAACCGGGCGCTGCGCACAACCGCCGGCGGTTGGCCGCGATCTTGCGGGCGATGAGGCGCGAGTCGGGTAGCTCACCAAAGCGGATGGCCACATCGATGGCATCGTTCGGCAACGCAATGGGCCGGTCGGTCAGGTGTAACTGCACCTCTACCTCGGGGTAGCGTTTGGCAAACGACGACACTGCCGGCCCCACATGCGTACGGCCAAAACCCAGCGGTGCATTGACCCGTAGCAGGCCCTTGGGTTCGGCACGGCTGCTGGAAACCTGGCGTTCCATTTCCTCGATCTCACCCAGTATCCGCCGGGCATTCACCAGGTAGGTCTCGCCTTCGGCGGTAAGGCTGATGCTGCGCGTGGTGCGGTTGAGCAAGCGCACGCCCAGGCGCTGCTCCAACTGCGCCAAGCGCTTGGAGACCGCGGGCGGCGTCAGGTTCAGCTCGCGCGCGGTGCCCGCCAGGCTGCCCACCCTGATCAGCTGGGTGAAAAACGCCAGCTCCGATACCGGATTCATAATTAACCTGAGGGAAACAATGAGTTGAATTTCATTGTATTACAGCATTTTATAAAAACCATTACCTTTTGCCCTGCGTGATTAACCACAAAAACGCTGGGCTCTTCGGCCGCCAAGGCCAGGTGTGACCTGCACCCTCGATCAGCCCGGCCGCCAGATAAATCCGACTCACAACAATAATTCGGAGACGGCAATGGCCAAGCGATTGTTCGGCAAGCTTTACGTACAGGTATTGATCGGCGTAACCCTCGGGGTGCTGATCGGGGTGTTCTGGCCACAGGTTGGCGCAGACTTGAAACCCATCGGTGACGCGTTCATCAAGCTGATCAAGATGGTGTTTGCCCCGATCATCTTTGCCACGGTGGTGCTGGGCATCGCCAAGATGGAAAACATGAAGGAACTCGGCCGCGTCGGCGTACGTGCGCTGATCTACTTCGAAGTGCTGTCCACCTTTGCCCTGGTGCTGGGGCTGGTCGTGGTCAACATCGTGCAGCCCGGGCAAGGCATGAACGTCGACCCCGCCACCCTCGACGCCAAGAGCATTTCCACCTACACCGCCGCAGCGGCCGGCAACAGCGGCGGCTTTATCGACTTCCTGCTGCATGTAATTCCCGGCAGCGTGACCGACGCCTTTGCCAAGAACGAGATCCTGCCGATCCTGCTGTTCAGCACCCTGTTCGGCATCGCCCTCTCGCACCTTGGCCCTCGCGGTAAGCCCATGGTGGACGTGCTGGAAGCGTTCTCCCACGGCATGTTCTTCATCGTCGGCATGATCATGCGTGTGGCCCCGCTGGCCGCGTGCGGCGCCATGGCCTTCACCGTCGGCAAGTACGGCCTGGGCTCGATCGTGTCGCTGGGCAAGCTGATGGCAACCATGTACCTGACCTGCTTCCTGTTCGTGGTGATCGTGCTGGGCGCCATTGCCCGGTTGTCCGGCTTCAACCTGTGGAAGTTTCTCAAGTACCTGAAAGAAGAACTGTTCACGGTACTGGGCACCAGCTCGTCCGAGTCGGTGGTGCCACAACTGATGAACAAGCTGGAAAAGGTCGGCGTGTCCAAACCGGTGGTGGGCCTGGTGATCCCTTCGGGCCTTACCTTCAACCCGGATGGCCAGTGCATCTACTACACCATGGCCGCCATCTTCATCGCCCAGGCCACCAACACACCGCTCACCCTGATGGACCAACTGCTGGTGCTCGGCGTGCTGCTGCTTACCTCCAAAGGCTCCGCCGGGGTGACCGGTTCGGGTTTCATCACCCTGGCTGCGACCCTGGCAACCATGGACAACATTCCGGTGGCCGGCATGGTGCTGCTGCTGGGCGTGGACCGTTTCATGTCCGAAGCCCGCGCCATCACCAACACCATCGGCAACGCCGTCGGCACCGTGGCCATCGCCAACTGGGTGGGTGCGCTGGACAAGCAGCGCATGGCCCAGGCCCTGGACGGCCAGCTACCCGCAGAAGCACCAGCCGCCGAGGCCCGCCCTGCCCTTGCACGCATGGAGGCCGGCACACCCACACCCTGACCTATCGATAACAGCAAGAAGAACCCGCCTTGTGATGCAGTGAGGAAATAATCATGGACAAAGAAACCGCCGTGTCATCGCTTACCGACGTGATGGCCAAGTTCACCGCCTACATCGGCAAACGCCTGCCCAAAGACGTGAAGGAAAAAACCGCCAAGTTGCGCGCCGCCGAAACCAACCCGCTGGCCATCGCCGTATACGACTCGATGGCCGACAACCAGGAATACGCCGACAAGCTCAACCGCCCCAGCTGCCAGGACACCGGCGTGATCCAGTACTTCGTCGCGGCCGGCGCACGCTTCCCGCTGCTGGGCGAGATGGAAAGCATCCTCGAAAACGCCACCAAAGAAGCCACCATCCAGGGGCCCTTGCGCCACAACGCAGTGGAAACCTTCATCGAGAAGAACACCGGCACCAACACCGGCTCGAAAATCCCGTGGCTGGACTGGGAAATCATCCCCGATGCCGATCACTGCATCGTCGATGTGTACATGGCCGGTGGCGGCTGCACCTTGCCAGGTTCGGCCAAGGTGCTGATGCCGGGTCAAGGCTATGAAGGGGTGACCGAATTCGTCTTCGATGTGATCACCTCGCGTGGGGTCAACGCCTGCCCACCGTTGTTGGTGGGGGTCGGGGTATCGACCTCGGTGGAGACCGCAGCGCGCCTGTCGAAGAAGGCCATCCTGCGCGAAGTGGACTCCAGCCACCCCAACGAAAGCGCGGCCATGATGGAAAAACTGCTGGAAGACGGCCTGAACGAAATCGGTATCGGCCCACAGGGCCTGACCGGCAACAGCAGCGTGATGGGCGTGAACATCGAGTCCTCGGCCCGACACCCTTCCACCATCGGCGTGGCCGTGTCCACCGGTTGCTGGGCGCACCGCCGCGGCAAAATCCGCATCAACGCCGACCTGACCTACGACATCCTCTCGCACGAAGGGGTAGTACTGTGAAAAAGATTCTGAGCACCCCGATCAGCGACGAAGACCTGGCAAACCTCAACGTTGGCGATGTGGTTTACCTGACCGGCCAACTCGTGACCTGCCGAGACGTGGCACACCGCCGCCTCATCGAACTGGGCCGCGAACTTCCGGTCGACCTGCGGGGCGGCGCCATTTTCCACGCCGGCCCTATCGTCAAGAAGAAAGACGACGGCAGCTTCGAGATGGTGTCCATTGGCCCCACCACCAGCATGCGCATGGAAAAGTTCGAGAAGCAGTTCATCGAGCAGACCGGCGTGAAGCTGATTGTCGGCAAGGGCGGCATGGGCCCGGAGACCACCACGGGCTGCCTGGAGAACATGGCGGTGCATGCGGTGTTCCCTGGTGGCTGCGCAGTGCTGGCAGCCACCCAGGTGGAGGAAATCGAGCGCGCCGAGTGGCAAGACTTGGGCATGCCGGAGACGCTGTGGGTGAACCGCGTGCGCGAGTTCGGGCCGTTGATCATTTCCATCGATACCAAGGGCAACAACCTGTTCGAGCAGAACAAAGCCCGCTTCAACGCGCGCAAAGGGGCCGTGATCGAGAAGATCAACAGCCAGGTGCGCTTCATCAAATAAACCTCAGCTGCTGGCTACGCGGTCCCACCTGACCTGTATTTCAAGGCAAAAACAGGCCCGGTAGGAGCAGCCTTGTGCTGCGAAGAGGCCGGTAAAGATCACATAACAGTATGATCTGTACCGGCCTCTTCGCAGCACAAGGCTGCTCCTACAGGGGTGGACCGCGCCCACTACGCTTTTGTCAGTTCGCCAATTTTCTCCAGCCGCGCCCGCACGATATTGCGGCTGATGTTCAGCAAGCGCCCCGTCTGTAACTGGTTACCGTGGCAGTACCGATACGCCGCCCTGAACACCGTCTCCTCGATGTGCTCATACAAATTCGGGACATTCTGCTCGAACAGCGCCAGCAACGCGCTTTCCAGGTCTGGCGGTGCCGTGCTTGCTGCTGGCAAGTGCGCATGCGCAACCGGCGCCGACACGTGTGGCCGCATATCGACCAGGTGCAGGTCTGCCGGTGCCACCACCTGATAGCGGCACACCAGCAACGCATGGTGAATGGCATTTTCCAGCTCGCGAATGTTGCCCGGCCAGCTATGCGCCAGCAACTTGCGTTCGGCATCCGGGCTCAGCGATGCCCGTTCGTAACCCAGCCGTCGGCAATGCTCTTCGATGAAAAACTCCGCCAGGGGCAGGATGTCCCCCGGCCGCTCGCGCAATGGCGGCAGGCGTATGGTCGCGACGTGCAGCCGGTAGAACAGGTCTTCACGAAAGTGCCCCGCCACCACCGCATCCGCCAGGTTGACGTTGGTCGCCGCCACCAGCCGTACATTGATCGGGATCGGCGTGCGTGAGCCCAGGCGCACCACTTCACGCTCCTGCAGCACCCGCAGCAACTTCACCTGCATGTTCAACGGCAGGTCGCCAATTTCGTCGAGGAACAGCGTGCCGCCATTGGCCGCCTCGAACCAGCCGGCCTTGTTGCTGGTGGCGCCAGTGAACGCACCTTTCTCGTGGCCGAACAGCTCGCTCTCCACCAGGGTTTCGGCAAAGGCACCGCAGTTCACGGCCACGAATGGCTCGCGCCCACGGCGGCTGAGGTGGTGGATATGACGGGCGACCAGCTCCTTGCCGGTGCCGGTTTCGCCGATGATCAGGGTATTGGCCTCGCTGGGCGCCAGGCGCTCGATGCGGCTGAGCAGTTCCTGGGAGCGCGGGTCCTTGAACACGAGCACGGTGGCACGTACCGACTTGGTCAGCTCGCGGGCATTGGGGTGGGTGATCAGCGACATAGGGGCATTCCTGGCAGTTGACGCGCCGGCCCATAGTGCACGAAACAAATTAGATCAAAAAATTATTAATTAATCTTTATATATTCGAAATGGAAATATTCAAATTTCCAACAACCAATTGCTGCCACAGCAGCAACCCATCAGCACTCCCCTGCCCGCCGATCAGCAGGCCTTTAAAACCATACCACCTCGATCCTGGCTGAAGGCCTTGTAAATAAAGGGTTGTAGCCACTTCACCGCATGCTGGCATGCATTTCGCTCCTGGCCTGTAGAACCTTTGCCTGGGCTGCACATGAACAATCCCTGGCGTCATGCCCTCGCCCTGCTGGGCGGCCTGTTCCTCAGCCTGGCTGCGCTGGCAGCCGAGCCACCGGCGGCGGTGCGCATCGCCATCGTCGCCTTCACCCAGGGCGGTGCGCCGGTGTTCGGCGGCATCCCCGGGCGGGTGATCGAAGAAGGCTGGCTGGAACAGCAACTGGCCGCCCGTGGTGTGAAATTGCAATGGACCGCCCTGCCCCACGCCGGCGCCGGGCCACAGATCAACGAAGGCTTCAGCAACGACAGCCTGGACTTTGCCGTACGCGGCGACCTGCCTTCGGTCATCGCCGGGGCCGGCCAGGTGCCGGGCAAGCTGGTGGTACCGGGTGGCAGCGGCAACAACATCTACCTGGTGGTGCCGAGCGATTCAACGGTGCGCAGCATCCAGGACCTCAAGGGCAAGCGCCTGGCCTTGCACCGCGGCCGCCCGTGGGAGTTCGCCTTCAGTAACTTTCTGCAAAGCCAGGGCCTGGCACTCAGCGACTTCAAGATCGCCAACCTCAATCCGCAAGTGGGCGCCGCTGCGGTGTCCGCCGGCAAGGTCGATGCTGCCGTACTGCTCAACGAGGCCTATGCCCTTGAAGACAAAGGTGTGGCGCGCATCCTCTGGTCGACCAAGCAAGGCGCCAACGACTGGCGACTGGTCTCGGACCTGTGGGGCACCGACCGCTTCGTGCAGCAGCACGCCGACCTGACGCAACTGGTGGCCACTGCCTGGGTGCGTGCGGCCTGGTGGATTTCCCAGGAGCAGAATCGCGATGGCTACTACGCGCTGTCATCACGCGCCGGTGTCAGCGAAAGCGTGCTGCGCCGTGACGACCAAAACGACCCAGTCGCGTGGAAAGCACGCTGGGCACCGAAAAGCGATGCCCAGCTCAAGGCCCACTACGACGCACTGGGCCAGTACGCCCTGGCCAACCGGCTGATCCGCACGCCCTACGACATTACCGGCGACCTGGCCACGGGCTTTACCCGCCAGGCGCTGATAGACCTGCAACTGACCCACTACTGGCCGTCCCTCGACGCCCAGATCAGCCAACAACCTTGAGAGCCTTACCCATGAAACTGCCTGCTTCGCTCGTCTTCGGCCTCAGCGCCCTGGCCCTGTCCATCGGTGCAATGGCCGCCGAAACCTACGCGCCCAAACCCGACCCGCAACAGGGCGATGGCCGTGTGTCGGCCTTCTACACCTGGAGCAAGGCCATCCCCGCCACGCCCGGCAAACTGCTGCGCAGCGAACCGCTGGACCAGGCACTCAGCCTGCCCAACGCGGCCAGCGCGCAACGCATTCTCTACACCTCCCTGGATGGCATCGACGGCAAGACACCGATCGTGGTGTCCGGCGCACTGTTCATCCCCAAAGGCAAGGCGCCAGCAGGCGGCTGGCCGGTCGCCAGCTGGGGCCATGGCACGGTGGGCGTGGCAGATATCTGCGCACCCTCCTGGGCTGGCCGCAGCTACCGCGACGTGCAGTACCTCAACCGCTGGCTTGAGGAGGGCTACGCCATCGTCGCCACCGACTACCAGGGCCTCGGTGTGCCAGGCGGCCACCCGCTGCTGAACAACCGCATGGCTGCCTACGGCATCCTCGATGCGGCCAAGGCGGTAGTCGCCGGCGTGCCGGGGCTGGCCGACAAGGTGCTGATCATTGGCCAGTCGCAAGGCGGCGCCGGTGCCTTTGCCGCCGGGGCCTATGCGGCCACCTATGCGCCCAAGCTGGGCGTCAAGGGCAGCATCGGCACGGGGGTGATCTACACCGTGGGTTCGAAGAATGTCGGCGAACAGGACCCGGACAAGGTCGACCCGGCCCTGGCCTATGGCTTCTACACCCTGCTGGCTGCGCAACAGTACGACCCGAGCATCGACCCGCGCGACTTCTACACCGAAAAGGCCCTGCCACTGTTCGAACAAGCGCGCACCAGCTGCCTGTCGGCATTGGTCAGCGACGTGGTCGGCACCGGCCTGACCCCGGCCAACGCCAAGAAAGACTACCAGGGCGACCAGCTCAAGCCATGGCTGGCGCAGGTGTCGTACCCCACCCTGAAACTCGCCCAACCGATCTTCATCGGCACCGGCGCCGAAGACAAGACCCCCGCCGCCGCCACCCAGGTGGCGCTGATGCAGGATGCCTGCAAGGCCGGCTCGGTGGTGCAGGGCCACCTGTACAAGGGGCTGGGCCACAGCGAAACGGTGAACGCCTCGCTGAAGGACTCGATCCCCTTCGCCCGCCAGGTCATCAGCGGCCAGCCGGTCACCCCCAATTGCAGCCCAAGCGTCCAGTAAGGAGGCCAGCCCATGAGCATCGAATTCTTCACCCGCCTGCCCCTGCATGGCGAAACCCAGTTCCTCCCCGGCGACCCGCGCAACCGCGGCGACTGGCATGCGGGCGGGCCCAGCACCGGTGCGGTGTCGGGGTTTGCCGTGGGTGATCACTTCACCTACATCGACTACCTCGGTCAAATCGCCCGCGCCGCTGAAATCAACGGCTTTGGCGGCGCATTGATGGTCAACGCCCCCACCGGCGAAGAGCCCTGGACAGTGTGCTCGCTGCTGGCCCGGGAAACCCGCACGCTGAAATTCGTCACCGCGTTCCAGCCCTACCACTACACCCCGTGGGTGGCCGTGCAGCAGGCCGCAACCTACCAGCGCGCCACCGGCAACCGCTTGGTGTGGAACATCATCAACGGCGGCTCGGATGCCATCCAGCGCCAGGTCGGCGACTTCGAAGACCATGACCAACGCTACGCCCGTGCCACCGAATTCATGGACGTGGTGCGCGGCTATTGGCGCAACGAGCAGTTCCACTACGAAGGCACCTACTACCGCGCCGAAGGCGGTGGCCTGCGCGGCCCGCTGAAAAAGGCCGAACTGCCGCTGATCTGCACCGCGGGCTCGTCGGTGGCAGCGCGCGAGTTCGCCGCCAAGCATGCCGACTTCTACCTGATGCGTGCCGAGCACCCGGACGAGATTGCCGCGCTGATCGCCGACATCCGCGCCCGGGCGCTGAAGTGGGGCCGCACCGACATCCGCTTTGGCCTGTCCATCGACGTGATCGCCCGCGAGACCGAAGAAGCCGCGCTGGCCGAGGCCAAGCGCTTCTTCGACGAGGGCGTTGCCAAAGGCACGGTCAAGGCCCGCGCCGCCCACGCCGGCCTGCGCACGGCGCGCAAGCTGAGCTACGAGCACGGCTACAGCGACCAGGGCGAGCAGCAGGCGTTCGACGACTTCTTCATCCACCCCAATGTGTGGACCGGTTTCGGCTACATCGGCATCCCGCCTGGATGCGCGCTGGTGGGCAGCTACGCCAATGTGGTGGCGCGTATCCGCGAGTACCACGGCATCGGTGTCGACCTGTTCTTCCTCGCCGGCTACCCACACCTGGAGGAGGCCTACCGCATCGGCGAGCACATCCTGCCGCACTTCCGTGCGCAGCGCGCAGCCCTTGCCCGCCCGGCAGCCGAACCCGTGCAACTGCACGCCAGCAACGGAGCCTGACGCCATGGCCAGGGACGGTTACCCACTGAGTCGACGCGGCTTTCTTGGCCACGCCGGCCTGCTGGCCGGCTGCGGCCCCGCCGACAGCCCCACCCATGCCGCAGCCGACCAGCCGCGCCATGGCGGGCGCCTGCGCCTGGGCATCATCGACGGCAACCAGAGCGGCAACCTCGACGCCCACAAGCCCATCGGCAGCGGCATCGTGCGTGGCTTTGCCCTGTACAGCAAGCTGTGGGAGTGGGACGAGCAGATGCAGCCGCGCCTGGCCCTGGCCGAGTTCGCCGAGCCCAATGCCGATGCCAGCGGCTGGACCTTGCGGCTGAAGCCGGGGCTGGAATTCCACCACGGCAAGACCATCGACGCCGATGACCTGATCTTCTCCATCCGCCGCCTCACCGACCCACAACTGGCCTCGCCCTACGCGGCGCTGCTGCACTGGGTGGACCGCGACAACCTGGTCAAGCTGGACGACCGTACCGTGCGCCTGGCCTTTCGCGAAGGCCGCAGCTACCTGCCGCTGCCGGAAACCTGGGTCAACTTCGGCGGTATCGTGCCGGTGGACTACCACCCGGTCACCAACCCGGTCGGTGCCGGGCCGTACAAACTGAAAAGCTTCACCCCGGGCCAGCGCTCGTTGTTCACCCGCTTCGACAACTACTACAAACCCGGCAAGCCCTACGCCGATGAGCTGGAGATCATCGACTTCAAGGACCAGACCGGCCGCCTGGCGGCGTTGCGTGCCGGGCAGATCGACATGGCCAACGTCATGTCCACCGAACATTTGCAGGTGTTGCAGGCCGACCCACGGCTGCGGCTGCTGAAGTCGGTGAGCGGCAACTGGCTGTCGTTCGACATGAACACCGCCAAGGCACCGTTCGACGACCCGCGGGTGCGTGAAGCATTCCGCCTGCTGGCCGATCGCGAAGAACTGGTGCGCCGTGCACTGAATGGCCAGGGCCGGGTGGCCAACGACCTGTATGCACCGTTCGACCCCACCTTCGACCACAGCATAGGCCCACGCCCCTATGACCCGCAGCGCGCCGCGCAGTTGCTACGCGAAGCCGGCCATGAACAGTTGCAGGTGGAACTGGTGACCACGCCAGGGCCGGGGCTGGCTTCGGCCCTGGTGTTGGCCGAACAGGCCCGGCGCATCGGCGTAACCGTCAACGTGCGCCAGGTCGACCTGGCCACCTTCCAGGGCCCGCAGCGCGATGACTGGACCTTGAGTACCGGTGGCAGCATCGGTGCGCCGTTCCTGGCCAGTGCCATCCACACCGACGCGCCGTTCGCGGTGGCCAACAAGACCCACTTCCACGACCGCGAATTCAGCGAGGCCTTTCTCGCTGCCATGGCCCAACCGGACCTGGAGCAACGCAAGGCACTGGTGCACCGTGCGCAACGCATTCAGTACGAGCGCGGCGGCATGCTGATCTGGGGCTTTGCCGACCTGCTCGACAGCGTCAGCACCCGCGTGGGTGGCGCGCAGGCGGAGCAGTCGCTGTTCAGTACCTGGCGGTTCGAGAGCCTGTGGCTCAGAAGCTGACCAACAAGCCTTTTATTGCCTGTACTGGCCCTATCGCCGGCAAGCCAGCTCCCACAGGGTCATCCACAGGCTTGGGCATCGCGAGGTCACTGTGGTAGCTGGCTTGCCGGCGATAGGGCCAGTACAGGCAGCACAAGTACCAATCCAACCGCAGGCGCGGCTGCGCCCTCGTTTCTCCCACATTCCTACTCTTGAACGAGGCCAGCCAATGCCCCGCGTGACCTTGCTGCACCCCAAATTCCAGCCCAGCGCCCTGGCGCTGGCCATTCTGGCCGGTAGCCTACCGCCGGCCCACGCCGAAGACACGCAGCTGCAAACCGTCACCGTGCAGGCCGAACAGGCCGATGACGACGCCCTGCCCACCCGCCCACCCGCATCGATCTACGGCGGCCTGGAAGCCAAGGTGCTGGACACCCCACGTTCGGTCACCCAGATCAATGCCGAGCAGCTGGCCAACGACCCGATCCGCAGTTCCGACGACCTGGTCAAATACGCCCCCGGCATCACCCGCGGCGGTGGCCAGAACGCCGGTATCGCCCCGCAAATGCGCGGGCAGAATACCGAGGTGTTCCAGGACGGCCAACGCGCCTACGGCGTGCGCCACCCGGCCAACTTCAACGCTTACGAAGGCGCCGACATCGTCGCCGGGCCATCGTCGGTCACCTACGGCTCGGTCAGCGGCAGTGGCGGCTACGTCAACTACCTGAGCAAAAAACCCGACTTCAACCGCTTCCGTACCAAGTTCAGCGGCGAAATCGGTAGCTGGATCCCCGATGGCGAATCACGCGACGCCACCAAGTTCAGCATCGACAACACCGGCCCGCTTACCGACAACCTGGCTTACCGCGTAAGCATCACCCGCCAGCGCCAGGAAGACTTCTACGACAACGTCGAGAACAACTTCGACGCCTTCTACGGCGCCCTCGCCTGGCGCAACGACAACCTGCGGGTGGACTGGAACGCTGCCTATGACGACTACTACGACTACAACATCACCCACGGCTGGAACCGCGCCACCCAGGACCTGGTCGACCATGTCAAGTACTCCGCCGGCCGCGCCACACCAATCATCCAGAACGGCAATACCCTGTGGTCGCCAGTGCTGTCCTCGGGCGCTGCCGATGCCCAGGTGCTGGGCTGGGTGCAGCGCCAGCGCAATGCCCAGGGCCAGTACCAGGTGGTCAACGGCAGCTTCCAGGGCGCGTCGCCCAACACCCAGGCCAACCCCGGCAGCCTGCGTGGCTGGGTCTATGACCCGTCGCTGGCGGGCAACGGCCTGACCTCGCTGTCGTCACAAACCGGCCAACGCGCGCAGGACGAGAACCGCTCGCGGCGCTTTACCACGCAGCTGCGGGTCGAAGGCGACCTGACCCCGTCGATCACCCTGGCCAACAGCACCTTCTACCAGCACTCCACCGACACCACGGATGCCGTCGGGGCATTCCAGGTGCAGGGCAAGGACGACATCTTCGACAACCGCTTCGAGTTCCGCGCCCGTGGCCAGTGGCAGCTGGGCGACCTGACCCTGGTCGACGACAGCAACACCGGGCTGATCTACCGCCGCGAGCGCAACGAGTCGATCGCCGCCAACAACAGCTTCGGCAGCACCATCAACGCCTATGACCTGACCCTCGACCCCACCTTGAAAAACCCCGGCGACCTGCTCGGGCTAAGCGGCCGCAACCCCGCCGGTGGCAACGCTGCCTGGATCGGTCAACCCGGCGTGCCGCAATTTTCCAACTACTACGGCTGGCTCAACCTGCCCGCCATGTACCCGGCCGGGCACGGCCTTTATGCCGAATCGGTGGCGCCCTACACCGCCGACAGCACCTGGACCACCAAAACCCTGTTCAGCCAGCACAACCTGCGCCTGGGCGAACGCGTGGGCCTGAACGTGGGCGCCAGCCGCAGCTGGATTGACGCGCGTATCGAAAACCCCTTCGTGCTGCCCGGCGGCAACCCGCGCAAGGACTCGGACAACTACCGGCTGTTCTCGGTACAGGTCAGCCCCTATTTCAAACCCACGGAAAACAGCACGCTGTACTACACCTTCGACCGCTCGCTGGCAGTGAATACCGGCTTCTTCACCAACGGCCTGGGCTGGGGCAGCGGCACAGGGGCCAACCAGCTCAACCCGCTGGCCTTCGAGAGCCTGAGTGTGTTGCATGAGGTGGGCTTGAAAGTGGAAGCAGTGCCCGACCAGCTGTTCCTCACCCTGGCCGCCTACAAGCAGGCCCGCGACCAGTCGCCGGACAGCAACAACAACATCGCCCGGCTGATCGTCAAAGGCTGGGAAGCCACCCTGCGCTACCAGGACCAGCACTTGCGCGGCGGCCTCAACCTCAGCCGCATCAGCGCCTACAACGAGTTCACCAGCCAGGCCGGGTTCGCCTCGGCCGGTTTCATCCCCGACAACGGCACCGTGTTCGGCGACAACAACAGCCTCAACCAGCGCCCGTCCGGCAAGTTCGATGCCGTGCAGATCCCTGAATACAACGCCGGCGGGTATGTCGACTACCGCTTCGACTCTGGGTTTGGCGTCGAGCTTTCCGGCTGGTGGACCAGCAGCTGGTACCTGAACCTGAGCAAGACGGTGAAAGTGCCGGACGAATACAACCTCGACCTTGCCGTGTACTACCGCCAGCCGCAATGGGGCGTGACGGTGCGCATGCTCAACGTCACCGACGAGCTGAATTTTGTCAGTGGCCTGGCCGGCTCTACCAATACCTTCCTGCAACCGATGCCGGGCCGCACGCTGCTGGCCCAGGTCGACTACCAGTTCTGATCACCCTCAACCTGAAAGGCCTCAGCCATGTCCATTGAATTTGTCGGCATGATCTTCCCCCGCCAGTGGTCCGAGACCCGTGGCGTACGCACGCCGGACTTCGACCTGCCCTTCATCCGTCACCACGCCCGCGCCCATGAGCATGCCGGGTTCGACCGGGTGCTGATCGCCAGCGGCCCTGGCAGCGCCGACAGCCTGCAGATTGCTGCCTATGCTGCCGCGCACACCGAACGCCTTGGTTTCATGATTGCCCACCGCCCGGCACTGACCGCGCCGACCGTGGCAGCGCGGGCATTCGCCACCCTCGACCACACCACCGGCGGCGGGCGCATCCGCCTGCATGCCATCACCGGCATCACCGCCGAGCCGCAAGAAGGGGACACGCTACTGGACAAGACCGAGCGCTACCGGCGTACCGACGAATACCTGGAGATTGTCCGTCGCACCTGGACCGCCGAAGCGCCGTTCGACTTCGAGGGCCGTTACTTCAACATCAAGGGTGCCTTCTCACCGGTGAAGCCGCTGCAGCAGCCGCATATCCCGATCTCCTTCGGAGGTTCGTCCGATATCGCCTACCAGATCGCCGTCAAGCATGCCGACCTGTATGCCCTGTGGGGTGAGCCGCTGAGCGGTGTGGCCGAGCAGATCGGCAAGCTCAAGGCTGCCGCGACCGCCGCAGGCGTGGCGGCGCCAAGGGTCAGTTTGTCGGTGCGGCTGATTTTGGGTGCCACCGAAGAACAGGCCTGGCAACGTGCCGAACAGATTCTCGCGCAGATCAAGGCCAACCCGCAGTTTGCGGCAGACAGCCCCTGGCAGAAGCGCATCAAGGGCACGGGTTCTGAACGCTTGCTTGCTGCTGCCGCCCGCGCCGACCGGCATGATCGGGCGTTGTGGATGCCGACGGCGACTGCGGTGGGTGCCTATGGCGATACCACCGCGCTGGTGGGCACGCCAGAGACCGTGGCCCAGGCCTTGCTCGATTATGTCGACCTGGGGGTGACCACCTTTCTCAACCGAGGCTATGACCCGCTGTATGACACGGTGGATTACGGGCGCTGGGTGATTCCGGCGGTGCGCGAGGAAGTACGGCGGCGGCAGGCGCGGTTTGTAGAGTAGATGCAAGTCAAGCGCTATGGGGCTGCTGCGCAGCCCATCGCCGGCAAGCCAGGCTCCCACAGGACAGCGCAAACCTTAAACATTGCGCGTACCTGTGGGAGCCTGGCTCGCCGGCGATGGGTCGCAAAGCGGCCCCGATAACTGTCGCGTTACACAGGAACACAGCCTGTTGTAAGGCTGGGTGAATGCTCCACCAGCGTCCGGGTGTACGCATCAACCGGCCGCCCAAGAACCTGTTCGGCAGCCCCCTGCTCCACCACCCGCCCCTGGCGCAACACCAGCACCCGGTCGGCAATCGCCCGCACCACCCCAAGGTCATGGGTGACGAACAACAAGGTCAGCCCCTCCCCCTGCAATCGCTGCAACAACGCCAGAATCGACGCCTGCACCGACACATCCAGCGCCGAGGTGATCTCGTCACACACCAGCAACTTCGGCTCGCAGATCAACGCCCGGGCAATCGCCACGCGCTGGCGTTCCCCGCCAGACAAGCTATGCGGATACAAGTCGGCCACCCGCGCCGGCAGCGACACCCGCTCCAGCACGGCCTTGACCCGATTACGCGCTTCACCGCCACGTACCCCGAAAAAGTGCGCCAGCGGCGCGCTGAGCGTTTGCCCGATCGTCTGCCTTGGGTTCAAGGCCCGATAAGGGTTCTGGAACACGTACTGGATCTGGTGACGCAGCCGGGCATCGCGCTCGCGCGCGGCAAACGCCAACGGCTCGCCGGCGTAGCTCATTTGCCCCTGAACGTTTTCGCCCAGCCCGGCAATGGCCCTGGCCAGGCTGGTCTTGCCCGAACCCGACTCGCCCACCAGCGCCAGGCACTCCCCTTGCCCCACCCGCAGGGAAACATCGAACAGCACCTGGCGATCGTAAGCGACATCCAGGCCACGAACCTCCAGCAATATCGCTTTACCCGGCGCAGCAGCAGCCTCGACAGCCACCTCCCCAATGGGCAGCGGCTCCCGGTGCGGCACCAGGCAGGCCACCCGGTGCCCGCCGTCATATGCCAGCAACGACGGCTCGATCACTGAACACTCTGCACGACGCCTGCCGCAGCGCGGCGCAAACGCACAGCCATGCGGGCGCTGCCCCGGTGCCGGTGCATGGCCGGCAATCGCCTGCAACGGCTGGCGCCGGGCAATGTCGGGAATGGCCGCGAGCAAGGCGCGGGTGTAGGGATGCGACGGTGCGCGGAACAACGCCTCACGCCCGGCCACCTCCACCAGGCGCCCGGCGTACATCACCATCACCCGGTCGACCAGGTCACGCACCACCGCCAGGTCATGGGTGACGTACAGCGCCGCCACCCCTTGGTCACGGCACAGGCGCTTGAGGGTTTGCAGTACGTGGGCCTGGGTGGTCACATCCAGTGCGGTGGTGGGCTCGTCGAGTACGATCAGCCGGGGTCGCAAGACAAACGCCAGCGCCAGCATCACCCGCTGCTGCTGCCCGCCCGACAGTTGATGCGGGAACCGCCGCAGGAAGGTGTCGTCATCGGGCAACCCCACATCCAGCAGGGTTTGGCCGATGCGCTGGCGCACCGCTACACGCGACAGCGCGGGCTGGTGCGCCAATAGCGTTTCACGCAGCAAGGCCCCCAGGCGCAACGCCGGGTTCAGCGCCGTGGCCGGGTCTTGGGCCACGTAGCCGACCAGCCCGCCACGGGCCAGGCGCAAGGCCTCGCCGTCGAGTTCGAGCAGCGATTGCCCAGCCACCACCACTTGCCCGCCAACAATACGCGCACCCTCCCGGGCATGGCGCAGCAACGCCGTGGCCAAGGTGGTCTTGCCCGAGCCGGACTCGCCCACCAGGCCAACAATTTCGCCTGCCGCAAGGCTGAACGACACCTCGGCCAGCACATCAACCTGCCCGGCCAGCTCTACCCGCAGGTCACTGACCTGCAACACTTCACTTGCCACATTCAACAGCGCGCTCATGGCTGCTTCTCCCCAATCCGTGCACTGGCCCGGCCAATCCCTTCGGCCAGGATGTTGGTGCCATAGGCAAACACGCCGATCAGCAATGCAGGTGCCAGTACAGCCCAGGGCTGCACCAGCAGGCCGGCCTGGTTTTCGTTGATCATCAAGCCCCAATCCGCAGCTGGCGGTGCCACCCCGTAGCCCAGAAAGCTCAAGCCGGAAAGCATCCCAACCGCCCAGGTCAGCATGTTGCCGAAGTGCACCAACAGCGGCGTGAGGATGTTCGGCAGGATTTCATGAAGCAGGATGCGCCAACGCGGGTACCCCATCATCTGCGCCGCCTCGACGTACTCCTGCCCGGCCACCGCCACGGCACTGCCACGGGCCAGGCGTATAACCCCCGGGGTAAAGGCGATGGCCACGGTCAGCACAATCAGCCAAGGCGCCCGGCCAAGCATGGACACGATCAGCAGCACCAGGATCAGGTCCGGGAACGCCAGCGACACATCGGCCGCCCAACTGATCGCCTGGTCCAGGCGCCTGCGCGAGAACCCGGCCAACAGGCCCAGGCTGCCGCCAACCAGCAATGCGAGGGTGGCGGCTGCCACCGACATCCACAGCACCGACAGGCCGCCGCTGAGCAACCGCGAGAGCAGGTCGTGGCCCAGAAAATCGTGCCCCAGCGGCGCCCCGGCAGCCGGGGGCCCGTACACCGGCCCGACCATTGCCGTGGGTGCATGGGGTGCCAGCCAGGGGCCGAGAACGGCCAGCAGCGCCACCAGCAAGGTGATCACGGCGCCACGCCGCACCTGTGGGTCGGCCAGCCAACGGGATTCAATCACGAGTCGCCTCCTGGGCAGGGGTACTGCGCACACGCCGCCACCAAGGGCGGATGCCGCGACGGATACGGCGGATCATCCGCACCCGGCGTGCCGTGCGCAGCTTGGGGGTGAGCAAGACGGTCAACAGGTCGGCCAGCAGGTTGATCAGCACCACCGCCAGGGTGATGACCAGCACCACGCCCTGGATCATCGGCAGGTCGCGCATCTGGATCGCCCCGTTCAATGCCGTGCCGATACCCGGGTAGCTGAAGATCACCTCGGCCAGCAGCGCACCGCCGACCAGCGTGCGCAGCGTCAGCGCCACGCCCTGGATCGCCGGGGTCAGGGCATTGGGCAGTGTGTGTTGCCAGACGATGCGCCGTTCGGGGATACCCCGCAGGCGCGCGGCAACCACATAATCGGCCTCCAGCGCCTCGATCATCGAAGCCCGCACCATACGCGTGAGGTACGGCAAAGCCGTCAGGCTAAGCGCCAGCACCGGCAGCACCAGCGACGGCCATTGCCGCCACAACGGCAGTTGCGGGTCGAGGATCGACACCGCCGGCAGCCAGCCCATGCCCGGCATGGAAAACAGCAGCACCAGCCCGATCGCCAGCAGAAAGCCCGGCGTGGCCTTGAGCAGGATCAACACCGACAGGCCCCAGCGGTCCAGCCGGCTGTCGCGCCGCAGGGCCAGGCCTACCCCCAGCAGCAGGGCCACCGGCACCACCAGCGCCAGCACCCCGACCAGCAGGGCCAGGGTGTGGCCCAGGCGGCCGAACAGCAACTGCGCTACCGGTACCTGAGAGTCCAGCGAAATGCCCAGGTCCCCGCGTAAAGCTGCGCCCAGCCAGCGCAGGTACTGCACCAGGATCGGCTGGTCGAGGCCCAGTTGCCGTTGCAGGGTGAGGATGCTTTCCAGCGGCGCATCCGGGCCGAGAATTACCCGTGCCGGGTCCGAAGGCAGCGCCTGGGTGGCGATGAACACCACCAGGCTGATCACCCAGGCCGTCAGCAGCCCGTAACCCAGTCGGCCAATGAACCAGGCCAGCCAGGCCGGCGTGCGGGGCGTGTGTCGAGTATCAGGCATTGGGGTTCAACCAGAGTTCGTCAAAGCGCCAGGAGGCGAAGGTGGTCTGTTCCGGGGCAAGCCCGCCAACCTTGGCCGACGCGGCATCGAGCACGTCGGAAAAGCCCCAGATCAGCAACCCGCCGCGCTCGTGCTGGATGGCCTGGGCTTCATGCACCAAAGCCTTGCGCCGCACCAGGTCGGGCTGGGCCAGGGCCTGCTGGAACAGTTCGGTAAAGCGCGGGTCGTGGAAGTTGCTGCGGTTGTAGATGGCCTGCGGCGCATCGTTGTGCAACGCCGAGGCCAGAAAGCCGCGCGCCGGTGTCGAGCCCGGCGACAGCTGCCATTGCTCACGTTGCGGGCCGTTGAAGACGGATCCGTCCACCTGATTGACCTTCACTTGCACCCCGGCCTTCAGCGCCTGCTGGGCAAACACCAGTGCAGCGTTGACGCCGGGCCCCGGCGTGGTGGTCGAGCTCGACGCGCAAATCGTTTTGCCCGGCCTGGCGCAGCAGCGAGCGGGCTTGGTCCAGGTCGTACGGGCGTTGGGCGATAGCGTGGTTGTAAGTGGGGTCATGGGGCGAATACAGGTCGTTGGCCACCCGGCCGAAGCCATTGAGCCCGCGTGCTACCAGCTCCTGGCGATCGGCCAGCAGGCGGAATGCCTGACGCACCCGTACATCCTGGAACGGCGCCTTGGCCAGGTTAAGGTTGAAGCCGGTGAACGAGGTGCTCGGTGAGGCATACAGGCGCAACCGTGGGTCGGCTTTGAGCAGCGCACTGTGCTCGGCCTGCACACCACTGGCCACGTCGATTTGCCCGGCGCGCAACGCTGCGGCACGCGACACCTGGTCCTTGAATTCGATGATTTCCAGCTCGTCCGCATAGGGGCGGTTGGGTTTGTAGTAGTTTTCAAAACGGGTGTAGAGCGAGCGCTGGCCGGGCAGGAAGCTTTTCAGGCGATACGGCCCGGCGCCCACCGGGTTGGTCACCGGGTGGTAGTCGGTGGGCACGATGCCGCCGAAGCTGATCAGCGTTTCATCCAGTGGATAGAAGCTTTGCCCCTGCTTGAACCGTATTTCGATTGTGCGCTCGTCCAGCTTGCGCAGGGCCTGCCGATCAATAGCGCCGACCAGCCCGGCAAAGGGTGAGGCCAGTTGCGGGTCGGTCAGGCGCAGGATGGAAAACAGCATGTCGTCGGCGGTGATGCTTTTGCCGTGGTGGAACTCCAGCCCCGGTTTCAGGCGGAGGGTCCAGGCGCTGGCGTCGGCATTCGGCTCGGCGAACTCGGCCAGTGCCAGGCGCGTGCTGACGTCGGCGTTCCATTCCCAGCACTTGGCGTACAGCGCCCAGCCACGGATGATGCCGCCGCCCACCGGCTTGTGCGCATCAAGGTTGCCGGCCTGGTCGCCATCGATAATGCCCACCCGCAAGCGCCCACCGCGCACCGGCGTGCCCGCCAGCGCCGCACTGGCGGCTGCCGGCGCGCCGCTGTCGCAGCCACTGAGCAGCCCGCCGCCGAGCAGCAGGCTGCCGCCAACGGCCAGGCTGTTGCCGAGAAACACCCGGCGCGAAAACAGCTCGCTCATCACCCTCTCCTTACGCCGGTTGCGCCACGCCGGGCTTGCGCACCGCGCCCAGGCGCGGCACCTCGAAGCCATGGTCCAGGTCCAGCAGCGGGAACAGCAGGTCTGCAACCCGGTGCGCCTCATCGATCAGCGGGAAGCCCGACAGGATGAATGCCGACGTGCCCTGGGCCTCGTATTCACGGATACGCTCGGCGACCTGTTCGGCGCTGCCAACCAGGTAAGTGCCGGCTGCCGGGCCGAGGATGTTGAAGCCGAACAGGCTGGGGCCCAGCCAGACGTTGGGGTAGATCTCCAGCTCGCGGGCCGTGGGCAGGCGCCCGGCGCGGATGCTGTCGAGGTTGCGCTGGATACGCGGGTCGTCGCTGACGTAGCTGTCAAAGGTTTGCCCGGGCGGCAACTGGCGTTCGATGGCCGAGCGCGCGGTGGCCAGCGAGGTACGCTGCAACAGGCGCTCTGCATGGGCCCAGGCTTCTTCCTCGGTCTCGCGCACGATCACTTGCAGGCGGGTGCCGTAGGTCAGCTCGCGGCCGATCTTCGCCGCCTCGGCTGCCACCCGGCGGAACTTGTCGCCGAGCTTTTGTGGGGTGTCGGCAAAGCTCAGGTACACGTCCAGCAACTGCACCGAATGGGCCACGCCCGGCGCCGACGTACCGGCGCCCCACAGCGGGATGCCGGGCTTTTGCTTCGGTGGGTGCCAGCCGCCCAGCGGGTGATGGGCTGCGGCGGGCGAACGGGGTGACAGCTTGACGTAGCGGCCGTCGTAACCCGCCGTTTCGCCTGCGTAGAAGCTTTGGAAGGCGCGCCAGTATTCCAGGCTGAAGTCGTAGCGTTCATCGTGTGGGTAATGCACGCCCAGGGTGGCGAGGCCGGCGTCGTTGCCGTTGACCACGTTGAACAGCAGGCGGCCGTTGGAAAACTGGTCGAAGGTAAGCGCCCACTTGGCCAACACCGCTGGCGACAGCTCGCCCGGGTGCTGGGCGACCAGAAAGCGCAAGCGCTGGGTGGCGTCGATCAGCGCGGCCGATACGGCCAGGCTTTCGTTGGGGCTGGAGCCAAGCAGCGAGCCGTAGTAGCCCAGGCGGTCGGCGGCGATGGCCAGTTGCTTGAGGTGTTCGAAATCGGTGTGCCAGCGGCCTTCGGGTTCCCAGGGATAGGGGCCGTCGGGGGTGGTGAGGTACCAGAGAATCTTGACTGCCATGGGGCGGGTCCTTGCTTGGAATGGTGGATCAGGCTGCCAACGCGGTCCTGTAGGAGCAGCCTTGTGCTGCGAAGAGGCCGGTACTACCGATGCAGATGCAGTGCCTGGACTGGCCCTTTCGCAGCACAAGGCTGCTCCTACAGGGTGCGTGGGCGGGGCTGAAAACGGGGTCAGTTACGCCGATCGATGCCTGGCACCAGGCCCAATTCGGTAGCACGGTCGTACAACCCGCTCATCTTCCACTGCTGGGTCAGCACCCCCGGCCCGTAAGGCCGCGACCCGCCCAGGGCATCGGCCAGCAACTGGATCTGCGCGCCCTCCTCCAGCAACAGGATGAACTCCGCCGTGGCCCGCAGCCCCTGCTTGCCCCACACCGTGGAGCCGCCGTTGGCTTCCAGGATTGCCAGGTTGAACGGGTTTTCGGCGATCTTGTCGAGGATGAAGTCCACCTCGGCCTGGCGCCGGTCGATGTACACCGGCAGCTCGCGGGCCAGCTGGTAACGCTGCACCGGCACGTAGTGGAACGGCAAGGTGCGGTGGGTTTGCGCCCAGGCGCCCAGGTACGGGCTGTGCACGTGCGACACGGTGGTGACGTCGGCGTGGGTCTGGAACAGTTTGGTGTAACGCCCAAGGCCGCCTTTGCCCTTGCCGACGATGACGTTGCCGGAAAAGTCGGTAACCGTGGCCTGCAGCGGCTTACGGTGGTTCCACGGCCCGCCGTAGTTCACCGACACCAGCAGCTCTTCGCCCGGCACACGCTCGATGAAACCAACCGTGCCATTGGCGGTAATGGTGTTGGTTTCGCGAAATACGCTGAAGGCCGCTTCGGCTTCGGCCACCACCTGGTCGATGAAGGCTTGCAGTTCGGCAGTGACGGGGCGTTCGTTGATCAGTACGGTCATGTTCAATCTCCAGTCAGGTCAGGCGCGGCGTTGGGCCAGCAGTTCATGGGCAGCTTGCAGAGGCCGCGGGTCGACCCAGTCGGCGATGTCGAAATCGGCTTCGAGGAAGCCGTGCAGGTACAGGAAGTCCTTTTGTGTACCGAGGAAGGCCAGGCGTTGTGCGGACAGGTCCGGTGCCAGCGTGGTGTGGAAGTCACCACGGTAGGCCTCGGCCACGCCCTGGCTGCCCGCGCGGGTTTCTTCTTCGAGGATGCTGTTGAGCGCTTCGCGGTTACCGGCCGCCCATTCGGCGGCACGCAAGGTCTGGGCAAGGAAGCGCACCACCAGGTCGAAATGGTTGTCGAGCAGGCGTTGATGCACGGTGATCGGCCGCGGTGTGCCGTTGTTGATGCGGTGGCGTGGGTCCGGCAGCAGGTCGAGGTCAACGCCGACCACCAGGCCTAGCCGGCGTGCGGCATCGGCGGCGGCCGCGCCCTTCACATACACGGCATCGACTTCACCACGCGCCAGGTATTCCAGCCCCGACCACAGCCGCTGCAAGCCCAGCGCCGGGGTGGCGGCACTGGCCTGGTCGAGCAGGGCCACTTCCACCAGTTGCACGTCATCCAGGTGCAGGCCTGCCGAGGTCAGGGCACCCTTGTAACCGTGAAGGCTCATGGCCCGGGCAATGCTGCCCGGCCGGCTGTCGCCCCAGGCCGGCAGCGCCAGGCGTTTGCCGCGCAGGTCGGCGGCGCTGCGAATGGCGGAATCCGGGCGAACCAGAATGGTTTGCCATTCTTCGATCCAGGTCAGGCCAATCAGCCGGCTGGGCGAGCCGGCGGCACGTGCCGCCAGCGCCGGCACGTTGCCGCCTTCGCGAAACAGCCCGGGCAACTGGTGATCGTAGTGGTGATGGCCAAGCTGGCGGGCCTCCTGCAGGGTCGAGACGGGCAAGCCATCGGCGGCGAACTCTTGCTCCAGCCAGCCGAGCTTGTAGGCCAGGCCTGAGGCGGTGGGCACCGGGCAGCGGGTGAACCAGATGCGCTCCAGGGCAGAGGGGTCGTCTGCCAGGCGTTTTGCTGTAGGGGTTACGAGGGACATGGGGTGGCTCCTTGGGCGTCGTGCAAGCACCATTGCAGTGTGCGTGCCAACCGCTGGAGGCCTTGATTTACCTGGGATTGGTTGTTGGGCCGGCGGGCCGGGTGCTTGGCTGGGAGCAGGATTGCGGGCGGGGTGTTGCCAGATCAGCAGAGTGGCTGCTGCTGGGGCAGCAAAGGGCTTTGGAAGCCACGCAGGCTGGGGCCTGAAGAGGGGTGGCAAAGATATTGCTCTAGGGCATGGGACCGCGGTGTGGCCATCGCGGGTTTACCCGCGAACCAGGCGCACTGGCCCTATCAGACAAATCCGAGACCCCTCCATGAGTGCCATAGAACCCTCCCCCGCCCGCCGCCTCACCAGCGAAACCGAAGCCATCGAAACCGCCCGCCAGGTCGCCGCGCAAATCGCCGAACTGGCCGCCGACCCGCGCAACAACGGTCAGCTTCCCCACCGCCAGGCGGAGTTGCTGTCCAGCAGCGGCCTGACCGCCATCGCCGTGCCGGCCGCGTTCGGCGGCCTCGGCGCTTCGGTGCAGACCGTGGTCGAAACCGTGCGCCTGGTCTCCACCGCCGACGGCGGCGTCGGCCAGTTGCTGCAGATTCACAACGTGATGCTGCGCGGCATCTTTACCGGCTACCCCGAAGAAGTACGCGACCGGCTGATTGCCGACGTGCTCGCCGGCAAGCGCTTCGGCAACGCCCTGGCCGAAGTCGGCGGCAAGAACAAGTTTGCCCTCAAGACCCGCGTCGAGCGCCGCGCCGATGGCCAGTGGGTACTCAACGGCAGCAAGTTCTACTCCACAGGTTCCTACCTGGCCGAGTGGATCTCGTTGACCGCCGCCAGCGAAGACGGCGGCGTCGGCGTGCTGCTGCACCGTGATGCTCCCGGGCTGACCCTGGTGGACGACTGGCAAGCGTTCGGCCAGCAGAATTCGGTGAGTGGCACGGTGAACTTCGACAACATCGTGCTCGACGAGCGCTACCTGACCCGCCGCAGCGGGCCGATGAAGCGCACGGGCCTGACCTTCCCGCAGATACTCCACGCGGCCATCGATACCGGCATCGCCGCTGGCGCATTGCAGGCGGCTGTCGAGTACCTGCGCGAGCATGCCCGGGCCTGGGTGGAAAGCGGCGTCGAACGCGCCAGTGACGAGCCGCATGTTATTCGTCAGATCGGTGAGTACGCTGTGGCGCTGCGCGGCGCCGAGTCGGTGCTGCGCGAGGCGGCGCGGGTGTTCGACGACCACGAGCGCGACCCGGAGAACAAGGCGTTGCAGGATGAGCTGATCCTGTCGGTGGCCACCGCCCGTGCGCATTCCGATGCGGCCTCGTTGAACATTTCCAGCGACCTGTTCTCGCTGCTGGGGGCCAGCGCTTCGTTGAGCAAGTGGAACCTCGACCGCTTCTGGCGCAATGCCCGGGTACACACCACCCACGACCCGATCCGCTGGCGGCTGCACAACGTGGGCAACTACTACCTGAACGGGGCTGATCCGGGGGAGTACACCGCAGTGCTCAATGCCAAGGAGAGCCAGGGCGCTACACGCCGTTGAATCCATTTGGGGCCGGGGGGCGCGTCGCGCCCCATTCGCGGCACAAGGCCGCTCCTACAAGGGGCGGTGTCGCATTCTGATCGAGCATCTACATGAACCACCCGCTTCTTCGGGCATTGGCCATCTACCGCGAAATGCCTTGGCGCTTTGCTCTGGTCGCTGCCTTGTACATTGCCGGCAACCTCGGCCTGGCCTGGCAACAGTGGCTGATCGGCCATGCGGTCGATGATGTCAGCGCTGGCCGCGCCGTGCTGCGCCTGGCCGACGGCAGCCTGGACGCCAGCGTGGCCTGGCACTGGCTGTGGCTGCTGCTGGCCATCGCCCTGGGCCGCGGCCTGCTGCAGTATGCTGCCGCCGTGCTATCGCTGGTGCTCAGCCAGGCCCTGCTCACGCGCCTGCGTGAACGCATCCTCAGCCAGGTGCAGCGCCTGCACCTGGGCTACCACTGGCACCATGGCATGGGCGAACTGGTCACCCGCACCACCCGCGATGCCGACAAAGTGCGTGACGCACTGATCACCTTCTGGCGGCAGATCATCGAAACCCCGCTGGTGGTGATCGTCGCGGTGGGCCTGTTGAGCTGGTACGACCCGCTTCTGGGCCTGGTGCCACTGCTGCTGACCGGCGCCGGATTATGGCTTTTCGTGGTGCAGACCGATCGCCTGGTCACCCTCGACCGCGCCGTGGGCGCCGCCTATGATCAGGTCAGCCAGGACCTCGCCGAAGGCATCGGTGGCGTGCGGGTGATCAAGGCATTTGGCCTGGAACAGCAACGCATTGCCCGCTTCGCCCGGCAGGTCGAGGTGTTCACCGGCCATGCCCGCGCCGCCCTTGCCTACGCCAGTTCGCGTATTCCGCTGCCGCAGGCGGTGGTGGCGCTGGGGCATGTGTGGATCCTGGTGTACGGTGCCCATCGCGTGGCCGCCGGCGCGCTGGGCATCGGCGAGCTGGTCACTTCGCTGCTGGTGGCCACCACGCTGGTGTTCCGCATCGAAGGCATTGGCCGGGTGATGCAGACCTTCGCCGATGCCCGCGCCAGTGCCGAGCGCATCTGGCAGCTGCTGGACGAACGCCCGGCCATCGTCGGCGGCCATGCCACCCTGCCCGCAGGGCCGTTGGGGTTGAAGCTGAACCGGGTGCAGGTCAGTGCAGCAGAAGCTGGCAGGCCTGTGCTGCAGGACTGCTCGCTAACCCTGCTGCCCGGTGAGGTGGTGGCGCTGGTCGGCGCCACCGGCACCGGCAAAAGCTTGCTGGCCAGCCTGCTGCCACGTTTGGCCGATGCACAGCACGGCAGCGTGCAGGTCGGTAGCGATACGGCCGGTTGGCACGACGTGCGCGACCTCGACCTGGCCGACCTGCGCCGCCGCGTGCAAGTGCTGCCGCAGGAAAGCTTTCTGTTCTCCGACAGCCTGGCCGCCAACCTGCGCATGGCCGCAGCGCAGGCCAGCGACGCCCAGTTGCGTGAAGCGTTGCGCCTGGCCGCCGCCGAGGATGTACTGGAACGCCTGCCCCATGGCCTCGACACCCCACTGGGCGACCGCGGCGTGACCCTGTCCGGCGGCCAGCGCCAGCGCCTGTGCCTGGCCCGCGCGCTGCTGGGCGCGCCGGACGTCCTCTGCCTGGACGACGCCACCAGCGCCCTGGATGCCCTTGGCGAACGCCAGGTGCTCAACAACATCCGCCACCTGCACAGCGCCAGCGGCCAGGGCCCGACCTTGCTGCTGATCACCAGCCGCCTGTCCACCTTGTTGCTGGCCGACCGCGTGCTGATGCTGGAAAACGGCCGCATCAGCGCCAACGGCAGCCATGCCGAGCTGTGCGCGAACAACGCCCATTACCGCGACTTGCTGGGGATCGACCATGACTGATGCGCAGCACACCCTCGCCAGCGATATCGACATCGAACAACGCCTGGCCCGCCAGGCGCTGGACCGGGGCATGTTCCACCGTTTGTTGCCGCTGTTGCAGCCCATTCGCGGGCAGATCCTTGCAGTGATCGGCATCGAGCTGCTGCTGGTATTTACCGTGTTCCTGCGCCCGTGGTTCGTGCGTGAACTGTTGGACAAGGGCCTGGTGCCCAGCGCCGATCACTGGCTGCTCGACGAGCGCCTGGTGCTGTGGTTGGGCCTGGGCCTGGCCGCGAGCTGGCTGGGGCGTTTTTTGCTGGCCGGGGTGTCGCAATTCATTGCCGGGCACGCGGCAATCGGCGTGCTCAACGCCCTGCGGGTGAACGTGTTCGCCCATGTGCAGGCGTTGTCGGTGAGCTACTTCGACCAAACCCGTGCCGGGCGTATCATTTCCCGTGCCGACCGTGACGTGGATGCGCTGGAGCCGTTGCTGGTGCAGGGCCCGCCCGAGCTACTTGGCGCCTTGCTGCGCTGCGGCCTGGCAGCGGTAATGCTGTGGCGCATCGACCCCAGCTTTTTCTACAGCCTGGCTGCCACGGTACCGTTGCTGGCCGTGGCCACCTGGCGCTTCAAGCGGGTATCGCAGCGCAACTGGGCCAAGGTGGCCGAGCAGCGCAGCCGCTTCACCGCCCACCTGGTGGAAAGTGTGAGCGGGGTGCGGCTGATCCAGCAATGCGGGCAAGAGCAGCCCAACCAGGCACGCTACCGGCGCTTGCTGGAAGACTTCAACCAGGCGCTGATCCGCGGCAGCCTGCGTGCCGGCTGGTTCGCCCCGTTTACCGCCTTGCTCAGCACCGCCGGCATGGCTGTGCTGCTGCTGGTCGGCGCCCATGGCCTGGCCGAGGGCAAAGTCAGCGTGGGCCAGGTGGCCGAGAGCCTGTTCTATGTGTTCCTGTTCCTTGGCCCGCTGCAAGAGCTGTCGGACCTGTTTGAACGCTATGCCACTGGCAGTGCCTCGGCCCAGCGTATCTTCCTGTTGCTCGACACCCGCCCACAGGTGCTCGACCCACCTGCTCCTCAAGCACTGGCCAGGGCAAAAGGCCAGGTCGACTTTGAATCGGTCGGCTTTGCCTATGCGCCAAACAGCCCCCGGCCAGTGATCGACGGGCTCAACCTGCATATTCGCGCCGGTGAAGTGCTGGCCATCGTCGGCCCCTCGGGGCATGGCAAGAGCACGCTGGTGCAGTTACTGACGCGCTTCTACGAAGTGCAGCACGGCGCCGTAAAGCTGGACGGCATCGACCTGCGTGCGCTGGCCCAGCATGACTTGCGGCGCAACGTGGGTGTAGTGCTGCAAGACAACGTGCTGTTCAGCGGCAGCATCCTCGACAACCTGCGCCTTGCCGCGCCCGACGCAGACGATGCACAGCTGGTGGCTGCGGCCCGTGAGCTGGGTGCAGACGAGGTGCTGGAGCGCCTGCCGCAGCGCTACCACACCGAAGTCGGCCCGCTGGGCGCGCACCTGAGCCATGGCCAACGCCAGCTGGTGTGCCTGGTGCGGGCCTACCTGGCCGACCCGGCAGTGCTGGTGCTGGACGAAGCCACCTCGGCGGTGGACGTGCACACCGAACGGCGTATCCAGCGTGCGCTGCGCAGGCTGTGCCAGGGGCGCACGGCAATCATCATTGCGCATCGGCTGGCGACTATCCGCGATGCGGACCGGATTGCCGTGGTACGGCACGGGCAAGTGGTGGAGCAAGGGCCGCATGCTGAATTGATCGGCCGCGGTGGTGCTTATGCAGCGCTTTATGACGCTTATCTGCGCAGTGCCGGGGAGGCTATGACCGAGGCATGACCTGAGGGCCCTATCGCCGGCAAGCCAGCTCCCACAGATACCCCACAGGCCTCAGGTTCAGTGGAGATCCTGTGGGAGCCAAAGGCCTCATGCCGAGTGAGCATTGTGGGAGCCACAGGTCCCTACAGGCCTTAGGCCCGGTGGAGATCCTGTGGGAGCTGGCTTGCCGGCGATAGGGCCAGTGCAGGCTAACCCTGCTGCTGCTTCAACATCAATTGCTGCCCGATTGCTGCCACAGCAGCACCCCACCCCATCACCACCCAGTAAACCCCCACTCCACAGGCGCTGAACCACCCATGGCACAGCCGTTGCACCAGCCTCCCCACTCGCACACCCTCCCCCTTCAGGAGCCCCCATGACCACCGAATTCTTCTGGCGCCTGCCCTTGGGCACCGACGGCCCGCAGTTGTCCACCGACCGCCACAACCGCGGCAACCCCACGCACCGCCCCGGCAACATCGCCCCTGGGCGCCTGCCCGATGGCCAGGCCGATGGGTTCACCTACATCGACTACATCGCCCAGGTGGCCAAGGCCGCCGAGCTGGCCGGGTTCGAAGGCGCGTTGCTGCCCACCGGCCCAGAGCCGTGGATTGCAGCCGCCGCGCTGGCCCGCGAAACCCGGCGTATCCGCTTCCTGATCGCCTTCCAGGCCACCTGGACCCTGCCCGCCTACGCCGCCCAACAAGCGGCAATCCTGCAAAACCTCAGCGGTGGCCGGCTGGACTGGAACATCATCACCGGCGGCAACCCGGCCAGCCAACGGGCCAATGGCGACTTCCTGGAGCATGACCTGCGTTACAAGCGCACCGGCGAATTCCTCGACGTGATCCAGGGCCTGTGGACCCAGGAAAAGTTCTCGTACGAAGGCGATATCTACCGCCTGGAAAACGGCAGCCTGCCGCCAGGCCTGCAACACGAACGCAAACCAGGCGTGTACTTCTCCGGGTTTTCCGATGCCGCGCTGGACGTGGCCGCGCGCCACGCCGATGTGTACCTGAACTGGGCCGAGCCGATCGACAAGCTCAAGCCGCATATCGAACGGGTGCGCGAACTGGCCGACAAGCAAGGTCGCACGGTGCGTTTCGGCCTGCGTGTCGACCTGTTCGCCCGCGAGACCGAAGAACAAGCCTGGCGCGAGCTGCGCCAGCAGTTCGAGCGCCTGGAGGGCAAGGCCAGTGCCAGCGCCAAGGGCTTCGTGACCGGCTCGGACTCTGTCGGCGGCGCTCGCCAGGCGGCTTATCACCAAGGCTTGCAGGGCTTCGACGAGCTGGTCCTGGCACGCAACCTGTGGGCCGGTTTCGCCAAGGCCAAGCCCGGCCCCACCGTGGGCCTGGTGGGCAGCCATCAGAACATCGCCGAACGCCTGGCCGAATACCGCGATGCCGGTTTCAGCACCTTCATCCTCGCCGCCAACCCACACCTGGAAGAGGCCCTGCGCATCGGCCAGGAAGTGTTGCCGCTGGTGCAACAGGCTGCCACCACCACACCCTTGCAGGCCAGTGCCTGAACCCGACCGGAGCTGAACATGAGCCACCCCCTCGATACTCTGTGGTACACCCGCTGTCCGGTGCCCACCGGCCTGGGCATTGCCGTGCAGCAAGGCTGGCTGCAGGAAGACCTGGCCGGCCTCGGTACCCAGGTGCAGTCCCTGCGTGAAGCCGACCAACAGGCAGTGCGCGAATCGCACTTCGACCACAGCCTGCTCAATTCGGTACGCCACGGCGGCAGCATCCCGGCCATCTGGGCCCGCGCCCAGGGCCGCGATACCCGCGTTATCGGCCTGTCGTGGGCCGATGAGGCGCAATTGATATTGACCCGGCCAGACAGCGGCATCCACACCGTGAAAGACCTCAAGGGCCGCCGCTTCGGCCTGCCCGACTGGGCCGCGGCACAGATCGACTTCACCCGTGCCCAGGCCCTGCGCGGGCTGGAAAACGCCCTCAAGCTCGCAGGGTTGCAGGTGGGCGACGTGGACTTGGTCAATTACCGCTACGACGGCACCTTCAGCGACCGCCCCGTGCGCAATGTGGCCGGTACGCCGGTGTCCAGCACCCAGAGCGAAGGCCGCAACCTGGAACTGGCCGGCCTGTTGCGCGGCGAGGTGGACGCGATCTTCCTCAAGGGCGCCAGCGCCGTGCAGCTGGCCCACGCCTTTGCCCTGCACACGGTAATCGACACCGGCAGCCACCCCGACCCACTGATCCGCAGCAACAACGGCACGCCACGCACCCTGGCGGTAGACAGCCACCTGCTGGCGCAGCACCCGCAGGTGGTACGCACCCTGCTCGGTTCGGTGCTGCGTGCCGAACGCTGGGCCCACCAACACCCCGACGAAACCCGCCGCTACCTGGCGCGGGAAACCAACAGCAGCGAGTACTGGGTACAAGTGGCTTACGGCGCTGACGCCCACCTGCGCCTGAGCACGCGCCTGGACGAACAGGCCATCGATGCCTTGCAGGACTTTGTCGAGTTTCTCAAGCGCTGGCGCTTCATCCCGGCGCGCTTCGAGGTACGCGACTGGATCACTCGCCAACCACTGGACCAGTTGCTGGCCCCCCTCCCCATGGACAGGAAACCCGTTACCCCATGACCAAGCTCCTGGAAACGCTCTGGTACACCCACAGCCCCGTGCCCACCGGCCTCGGTATTGCCGTGCAGTCGGGGCGCCTGGCCGAGGCCTTTACGCCGTTCGGCACCAATATTCAATCGCTGCGCGAGTCCAGCGAACGCGAGGTGCGTGAAGCCCACTACGACCATCACCTGCAGAACTCGGTGCGCCACGGCGGCAACATCCCGGCAATCTGGGCTTACGCCAGCGGCGTCGAGACCCGCGTACTGGGGCTGTCGTGGAGCGATGAGGTGCAGTTGATCCTCACCACCGAAGAAAGCGGCGTACGCAGCATTCGCGACCTGAAAAACCGCCGCTTCGGCATACCCAAGTGGGCCAACGTACAGATCGACTTCACCCGCGCCCAGGCCCTGCGCGGGCTGGAAAACGCCCTGAAACTCGAAGGCCTGGCGGTAGCCGATGTAGAGCTGGTCGACTACCCCTACGGCGGCACCTACAGCGACGATGCCAAGCAGCACCTGTACGGCGCCGAAGTGAGCCTGGACACCAGCCGCGTCAGCCGCCGCAACAATGAGCTGATCGGCCTGCTGCGGGGCGACATCGACGCCATCTTCCTGAAAGGTGCACATGCGGTGCACCTGGCCCACGAGTTCGGCCTGCGCGTGGTGGTCGACACCGGCAGCCACCCCGACCCGCTGATACGCAGCAACAATGGCACCCCGCGCACGCTGACCGTGGACCGGCACCTGCTGGAAAACCACTTCGATGCCAGCCGTACGCTGGTCGACACAGTGCTGCGCACCGAGCAATGGGCCTGGGCCAACCCAGAAGAGACCCGGCGCTTTCTGGCGCGCGAGCTGAACACCAGCGAGTACTGGGTGGCGGCGGCCTATGGCGACGATGCCCACCGGCGCTTGCGCACCACCCTGGACAGCCGCTCGATCGAGGCGCTGCAGGACTTTACCGAGTTCCTGTTCAGGTGGGGGTTCATACCGCGGCGTTTCGATGTGCGGGAGTGGATTGACTTTCGCGTGCTGGAGAGTGTGATCGGTTCGACTTCGCGCTTGGCCGTTTGAACTCTATTGCCTGAACTGGCCCCATCGCCGGCAAGCCAGCTCCCACAGGTCCCCACTGAGCCTGAGCATTGTGGGGTACTTGTGGGGCTGGCTTGCCGGCGATAGGGCCCTCAACCCCAACTCATTACTATCGACCAACCACTGCTGCCCCAGCAGCACTCGCCCAGCACCCCACTGCTGCCCAACCTGCAACACTTTCCGAGAATTCAAACAAAACTCTTATAAATCAATCGATTAACAACATGGCACAGTCCCTGCTCTAGCTCTCCCCAACAACGCTTTACATACGGGGAGATCCACCATGCACCAGCTCAGTCCACTCGCCCGCCAGATCAGCCTCGCGCTGCTACTGGCCGGCACCGGCAGCCAGGCCATTGCCGCCAACGATGACAACAAGAACGAACCGGCCCTGGAAACCGTCACGGTCACCGCCCAGCATCGCGAGCAGACCTTGCAGGAAGTCCCGGTAGCCGTATCAGCCATCAAAGGCACCAGCATCACCGCCGATGGGGTGCGCTCGATGGGCGACATCACCACCTTCGTGCCCAACGCCTCGGCCAAGAACCCCGACGGCGACGGTCGCCCGCGCTGGTACATCCGCGGCCTGGGCACCGGCGACACCGGCGCGGCAACGGTCTTCCCGGTAGGCATCTACGCCGATGACGTCTACCTCAACGCCCCCATCGCCGGCGGCGGGCCGCTGTTCGACCTGGAACGCATCGAAATCCTGCGTGGGCCACAAGGCACCCTGTATGGCAAGAACACCACGGCCGGCGCAGTGAATGTGATCTCGAAGAAGCCCACCTTCGACACCGACGGCTACGGCACCGTCGGCTTCGGCAGCAAGAACGAACGCATCGTCACGGGTGCCATTGGCGGCGCGCTGGTGGATGAAAAACTGGCCGGGCGAGTTGCGCTGTATTCCGAGGAGCGTGACGGTTTCCAGAACAACGACTTCGACGGCAACACCTATGGCGACGTGAACAAGAAGGCCATCCGCCTGCAGTTCCTGGCCCAGCTCAACCCAGACCTGGACGCCTTGCTCAAGGTGCACAGCCGCCAGTTCAAGGGCGACGGCAGCAACGGTTCGCTACCGGTAGGCCGCTATTACAACGTCGGCTACGAACGCCCGCATGGCCGCGACATCTCGCTGAACGTCAACGAGGACTACCGCCTGGACCACGATGGCGCCTCGCTGACGTTCAACTACTACCTGGGCGACTACACGCTGACCTCGATCAGCGCCTACGACTACATCCGTAACCGCTCTACCAGCGACGCCGATTACACCCCCTACGAGGTCAACGGCGCGTCGATCACCGACAACAGCTACCGCCAATGGTCGCAGGAATTTCGCCTGGCCTCGCCGGAAGACCGACCACTGCACTGGCTGCTGGGTGCGCACTACTTCCACGAAGACCTCGACAGTTCGGCACAGCGGGTGGTCACCCCCGGGCCGACGCCCAACGGCACCGGCTCGAACCAGGTGGGCACCACGGCGTTCCGCGATATGGGCTTCGACCACCGCACCGACAGCTATGCGCTGTTCGGCAACCTGACCTACGACTTCACCGACGACTTCAGCGTCACCGGCGGCCTGCGCTGGACCCAGGAGAAGAAGGATATCGACCTGGACCTGGTGCAACTGACCCGCGCCACCGCCAATGGCCCGCTGGTCCCGCTGGGCGGCGTGGGCACCAACGGCAACCGCCACGAAGACAAGACCTGGGAAGCCTGGACCTACGACCTGACGCCCGAGTACCGCATCAACGACAACCTGCGGGTGTTCTTCCGCTACGCCCACGGCTTCCGCTCGGGCGGCTTCAACACTGGGCTGTCGACCAGCCTGGCGCAGCTGACCACGGTCGACCCGGAAGAGCTGGATGCCTACGAGCTGGGGCTGAAGTCGGAGTGGTTCGACCGCCGCCTGACCGTCAACGCCAACCTCTTCTACTACGACTACTCCGACATCCAGGTGAACCTGCTGACGGTGAACAACGGCGTGCTCACCACCGCACTGACCAACGGCGCCAAGGGCAAGGTCAAGGGCGCGGAGCTGGAGATCGAAGGCCAGCCGACCGAGCGCCTGCACGTGCGTGCAGCGGTGTCGTTCCTGGACACCGAGTACACCGACTTCAAGAACACCAACCCTACCACTGGCGCGGTGACCGGCGACTACAGCGGCAACAGCTTCGTGCGTTCGCCGCGCAACGTGGTGTCGCTGGGTGCCGACTACACCATCCCGCTGGAAGTGGGCGGCAAGCTGGTGGCAGGGGGTGATGTGAGCTTCCGTGACAAGGAGTACTTCCTGGCCGACCGCCAGAGCAGCGCCGACGAAACCCTCAGCCAGCCCCACTACACCTTGGCCAACGCCCGCCTGAGCTGGTTCAGCCACGACGACAAGCTGAGCGTGACCGGTTTCGTCAACAACCTTACCGACCGCCGCTACCAGGTACATGGCCGGCCCAACGGTCCCGCCGGGCAGTACGTGATCACCTACGGCGACCCACGCACCGTCGGGCTCAGCGTTACCAGCCGCTTCTAGGTTGCCCTTCCGGGCCTTATCGCCGGCAAGCCAGCTCCCACATGTACCCCACATGCCCAGGTTCAGTGAAATTCCTCTGGGAGCTGGCTCCCACAGGTACAGCACAAGGCCTGAAACTTGTGGGACCTGTGGGAGCTGGCTTGCCGGCGATGAGGCCAGTACTGCCAATACATCATTCAACAGGAACACCCCATGCCCCACCACACCCCCTTGGCCAGCGCCATCGCCCTGGCCATCGCCGGCCTCGCCGTGCCCGCCTTTGCCGCCGAACCCAACGACCGCCTCGACACCGTGGTTGTGGTCGGCACCCACCGCAGCGACGTCACCGCCTTGCAAAGCGCCGCCCCGGTCGACGTATTGAGCGGTGAAAAGCTCCAGGAAACCGGTGCCAGCGACCTGTCCGCGGCACTCACCGCGCTTTCGCCCTCGTTCAGCTTCCCGCAGTCGCCTCAGGGCGCCTTTGCCGGCTCCATCGCCCAGGGTGCCTCGCTGCGCGGCCTGGCGTCCGACCAGGTGCTGGTGCTGGTCAACGGCAAGCGACGCCACACCAGCGCCAACGTTACCCGCCAGGGCCTGGTCAACGCCCGTGGCGCAGCAGCCGTGGACCTCAGCCTGATCCCGCTGTCGGCCATCGAACGCGTGGAAATCCTGCGCGACGGCGCTGCCGCCCAGTACGGCTCGGACGCCATCGCCGGGGTGATCAACATCGTGCTCAAGGAGCGCGACGAAGGCGGTAACGCCGGTTACCGCTTCGGCGGCTACAAGAAAGGCGACGGCCTGCAACGCAAGCTCAGCGGCTGGAAAGGCTTTGCCTTGCCCAATGACGGCTTCCTCACCCTGGCCTTCGACGCAGGCTCCCAGGACCCGGCCAGCGACACCCGCGACGACAACCGCCTGTTCTACCCCGGCTCCACCAGCATCGACACCGCGCGCGAGCAAAACAACCGCTACCGCAACTGGCGCTGGGGTTCGGGCAATGTCTCGGACCAGTACAACTTCACCGCCAACGCCGAAATGGGTTTAGGCGAGGGGTTGAGCGCCTACGGCTTCGCCACCTATGCGCACAAGAACACCGACGCCGAGAACTTCTTCGACCCGCCCACCACGTTGCGCAACAACTACGGCAGCGTAGCCCTGGCGCGCTACCCGGACGGCCGCCTGCCAGTCACCCGCTACGGCCTGGAAGACTTCGCCGTCACCGGTGGCCTGCGTTTCGAAGACGAGACCTTGGGCAACTTCGACCTGGCGCTGAACTACGGTGACAACCGAGTCGACTCCACCGACCGCAACGCCATCAACCCCAGCTGGGGCACGGCCAGCCCCTCGACCATCTACACCGGCCGCCGCGAAGCCGACCAGACCAACCTGACCCTGGACTGGACCCGCGACTTTGCCAACGACTGGCTGTTCAAGCCGTTGACCGTTTCCGCCGGGCTGGCCTGGCGCCAGGAAAACTACGACCTCAGCGAGGGCGACGCAGCCGGCTGGTCCAACGGGCCGCTGTTCAACACCATCGACCCCATCAGCGGCCGACGCATCCCTGGCTACTACTCGGGCATCACCCAGGTCGATGCCGTGTCGCTGGACCGCCGCGTGATCGGTGCCTACTTCGATGTCGAAGCCCAGCTGACCGAAAAATTCCAGGCCGGCGTTGCGGTGCGCAGCGAGCATTACTCTGACTTTGGCGACACCACCAACGGCAAGCTGTCGCTGCGCTACGACTTCACCCCGCAGATCGCCGCGCGCGCCAGCGCCAGCACCGGCTACCGTGCGCCCTCGCTGGTGCAGAGCGGGTTGTCGTCGTTCAGTGTGCAGGTGGTGGAACAGCCGCCGGGCAGTGGCAACTGGGTCGAAGTGCAGCAGCGCACCCTGCGGGCCGACAGCCCGGAAGCGGCCCTGCTTGGCGGCAAGTCGCTGAAGCCTGAGGAGTCGACCAACTTCTCCGTGGGCCTGGTCTGGCGGCCATTGCCTAACGCGTCGGTCACACTCGACGCCTACCGTATCGACATCGACAACCGCATCACCCTGTCCGACCAGCTGCCTGCAGCGGTGGTGGGCCCGATCTTCGCCGGTACCCCCTATGCCAACATCCAGAGCGCAGCGTTCTACACCAACATTGCCGACACCCGCACCGATGGCTTCGAGCTGGCCGGGCATTACCAGCTGGATGTAGGCCGCTGGGGGCGCGTGGACTTCAACGGTGGCTACGCGCGTAACAACACCCGCATTACCGGGCTGGACAATGTGGGCGGTATCCCTGGCAACCAGATCATCGGCCGCAACACTCAGGGGTTGATCGAAGACGGCACCCCCGAGGACAAGCTGACCCTCAGTGCCAACTGGCTGTATGACGGCTGGAGTGTCACCGTGGCCCAGCGCCGTTACGGTGAATGGAAGAACCGCAACGCTGCCAACCCGACGCTGGACCAGACCTTCAGCCCGCAATGGGTGACCGACCTGGACGTGTCGTTCCGCTTCGACCTGGGCCTGACGTTGTCGGCGGGCGCCATCAACCTGTTCGACAGCCACCCGGACAAAGCGGAGGGTGCGCAGTTGTATGGCGTGCCGAAATACTCCATCACCAGCCCGGAAGGCGCGCAGGGGGCGTTCTACTATACCAGCGTGAGTTACGACTTCTGACCTGAAACCGCACTATGTCAGGTTTGCACGGCCCGTGTAGGAGCGGCCTTGCGTCGCGATGGGCCGCAAAGCGGCCCCGGCAATTCCAGCGGCGAAGCTGAAACTGTGGGGCCGCTTCGCAGCCCATCGCGACGCAAGGCCGCTCCTACACTGACCGCGCCAGCCAGCGAGAATGGGCAAGCACCAGCGCTGCTGACTGACTGCTGCTCTAGCAACACCTCGCTGCTGCCCAAGCACCACCCTCACCCTTCAGCCCCGCAAACCGGGGCTTTCGCCGCCTGGCACAGCTCTTGCGATACACCTCTACACTCTGCTTCCCAAGGCCAGCCATGCGCGTGCTCTCTCGTCTTTCCTGGTTCATCTCCCCCCTGGCCCTGCTTACTTTTTGGGCTGTGGTGGCCAATGCCGGGCTGTTTCCGGCCAACCTGCTGATCCCGCCGCTGGAGGTGTGGCACAGCCTTACCGACCTGCTGGCAACCGGCGAGCTGCAGGAGCACCTGGCCGGCAGCCTGTCACGGCTGGCCCTGGGCTTTACCGGTGGCGCGCTGGCCGGCCTCGGCTTTGGCGCGGCGCTGGCCTTGTCGAAAACCGTGGAGGCCTACTGCGCCCCGCTGTTCCACACCCTGCGCCAAGTGCCCAGCATCGCCCTCATCCCGATGTTCGTGCTGCTGTTTGGCGTGGACGAAACCTTCAAGGTGGTCATCGTCGCCAAGACCGCGTTCTTCCCGGTGGCACTGGCCACCTGCGAAGGTATCCGCGCAATCCCGCGCAGCCATTTCGAAGTGGCTGCGGTGTACCGCCTGCGCTGGCCCACGCTGGTAGGCCGAATCGCCCTGCCCGCTGCGGTGCCAGCGATCGTCACCGGCATACGCGTGGCCCTGACCCGCGCCTGGGTGGTGCTGGTGGCGTGCGAGCTACTGGCGGCCGACAGCGGCCTGGGGCAGATGATCGAGATGGGCCGGCAGATGCTGCGCATCGATGTAGTGATGGTCGGCGTGGTGCTGACCGGGCTGATCGGCTTCAGCCTGGACTTCACCCTGCGACGCGTGGAACGCCACTTGTCCGCCTGGCAAAGCCGTTGAGGAAGCTGCGATGAAACGACCTGATTTGCGTGGCCTGGTGCTGCCGCTGTTGCTGCTCGGCGCCTGGGAGTATGCCTCGCGCCAAGGGGCAGCCGGGGCCTATGCCTTCGTGCCACTGGCGCAGGTGGGTACAGCACTGGCCGAACTGCTGGGCAGCGGCGAATTGCTGGTCAACCTGTGGGCCAGCCTGTTGCGCACCTGCAGTGGCCTGGCTATCGGCATTGTCGGCGGTGTCGGGCTGGGTGCGTTGATGGCCCTGTCCTCCCCCGCCAACCGCCTGATCGCGCCGCTGTTCCATGCCTTGCGCCAGGTGCCGATGCTGGGCTGGATCCCGCTGATCGCCTTGTGGCTGGGTAACGGCGAAGGCGCCAAGCTGCTGATCGTCAGCCTGGCAGCGTTGTACCCGATGGTGCTCAACACCTTCGAAAGCCTGCGCCAGGTCGCCGGCCAACACCGCGAAGCGGCGCGGGTGCTGATGCTCAGCCGCTGGCAGCAGCTTTGGCTGATCCTGTTGCCCGCCGCACTGCCAGGCATTGCCGCCGGGGTGCTGCAAGCCTTGGCCTTCGCCTGGGTAACCTCGGTGGGCAGCGAGCTGTTCCTGTCCGCCGGGGCCGGCCTTGGCAGCCTGATGATGAACGCCGAAGCCGCCGCGCGCATGGAGATCATCGTGGTCTGCGTGCTGTGCATCGGCCTGAGTGGCTACCTGATGTCCTGGCTGTGCACCCTGCTCACCCGCCGCCTGCTGCGCTGGCGCACCCACCATTGAAAGGCCCGACCATGAACGCCATCGCCCACGCATTACCCACCACCGCCAGCACTGGCGCGCTGACCATTCGCGGCCTGAACAAGGCGTACCCGCTCAAGGGCAAGCATGTGCCGGTGCTCGAAGGCATCGACCTGGACATCCGTCCTGGCGAATTCGTCAGCATTCTCGGCGCCAGTGGCTGCGGCAAGTCCACCCTGCTGCGGCTGATTGTCGGCCTCGATCAGGATTACCAGGGGCAGATCCTGCTGGACCGGCAACCCGTGCGCGGGCCGGGCCTGGAGCGCGGCATCGTGTTCCAGGACCACCGCCTGTTCCCGTGGATGACTTTGCAGCAGAACATTGCCCTGGCCTTGAAAAACCACGCGCTGCCTACGGTCGAAAAAAACCGCCTGGTGGCCGAGCACATCGAGCTGGTGGGCCTGAGTGGTTACGAGCAGGCCTACCCGCACCAGTTGTCTGGCGGCATGGCCCAGCGCGCGGCCATTGCCCGGGCGCTGGTGAACAAGCCCAAGGTGCTGTTACTGGACGAACCGCTCGGCGCGCTGGACGCGCTGACCCGGGTGCGGCTGCAACAGGAGTTGCAGCGCATCTGGGTGCAGGAGCGCTGCACGGTGATCATGGTGACCCATGACATCGAGGAAGCGCTGTTCCTGGGTGACCGGGTGATCGTGATGGATGCGCACCCAGGCCGTATTCGCGAGGACCTGCGCATCGACCTGCCACACCCGCGCCAGCGGGATAGCCAGGTGTTGCAGGGGTACAAGCAACGCTTGCTGGAGCAGTTGGTGGGGCATTGAGCCTGGAGGCTCGCCGTGTACCCTGTGGGCCTGGCCACTGCATAATCGTCCTGGGTAGCCCTGGCCTTCAGGCCGCAGTAGTACAACGAAGTGCCGGAATTCCAGGCAACACCGCCACCTACTGTCAGCTTGCTCCAGTCCTATGTGCAGGCCGAGGTCGGCCCATGGGACTACTACCGTGCCGAGGCAGACGTTTCGGGGCCACTGGGCATGCCGGGTGAATGGGGGCGCCTGACCTCGGGGGGCGGGGTGAACTGGAACGCTACGTTGAACCTGCGCTACGACTTCTGACCAAGGACGTTGAGACGCACAGGAAGGTGCCATGAGATGGACTGGGGGCGCTTTGCGGCCCTTTCGCGGCACAAGGCCGCTCCTACAGGGACCGTGCGAGTTTCAATAACACGCTATCCCTGTAGGAGCGGCCTTGTGCCGCGAAAGGGCTGCAAAGCAGCCCCTGCATTTCAAGCCAACAACCTCCCCCTCAACCCGCCAGAATGAAGTCCGCAGCAGTCACCGTGGTCGCATCCGCCACCCCCACCAGGCGGATGGAGTCGGCAGCCCCGATATTGACCAGCGTATCCGCGCCCACGTCGGCGATGATCACACTGGCAGCAAAGGTGGCCGCGGTGATGTTGAGGGCGGTAATATCCAGCCGGTCCTGGCCACCCGCCGCAATGGCATCGAAGTTGATGATCAGGTCGTTGCCGAAACCGGCCGCGAACTGGAACACATCGTTGCCGTCAGTGGCCATCATCGTGTCGTTGCCGGCACCACCCACCACGGTATCGTTACCCGCCGCACCGTTCAGGAAGTCGTTACCGGCGCCCCCGATCAAGGTGTCGGTGCCGACGTCACCAAACAGCGTGTCGTTGCCATCACCACCTTGCAGTGTGTCGTTGCCATTGCCGCCGTCCAGGCTGTCATCACCAATGCCGCCCAGCAGGGTGTCGTTGCCGGCATCTCCCAGCAGCGTGTCATTGCCGTCACCGCCATCAAGGCTGTCATCGCCACCACCACCGTTCAGGCGGTCGACACCCAGGCCGCCGAACAGTTGGTCGTTACCGGCGTCGCCATTGAGGGTGTCGTTGCCGGCGTTGCCGTTGAGGATATCGTTGCCACCGTCCCCCGAAAGCGTGTCATTACCTGCCGCGCCGTTGATGATGTTGGCCAGGCCATTACCGGTGCCGGTGAAGTTGCCCACCCCGGTATACGTCAGGTTCTCGATGTTGGCGGCCATGGTGTAGCTGGCCAGCGTGGTACGCACCAGGTCAGTCCCCGCTCCGTTGGCCTCGACCACTACATCCCCGGCATCATCCACCACGTAGGTGTCGTTGCCCACGCCACCCACCAGGCGATCGGCCCCCGTACCGCCGTTGAGCAGGTCGTTGCCAGCACCGCCGGTAATGGTGTTGGCCAGCGCGTTACCGGTACCGGTAAAGGCACTGCTGCCGGTGTAGGTAAGGCTTTCGACGTTGGCCCCCAAGGTGTAGCTGGCCAGGCTGGTCTGCACCAGATCGGTCCCACCATTGAGCGCCTCAGTCACCGTGTCGCCGGTGTTGTCGACCACGAAGGTGTCGTTGCCGGCACCGCCGTTCATGGCATCCGCACCAAGCCCACCGTTGAGGGTATCGTTGCCGTCATCGCCATTGAGCAAGTCCGGGTCGTCTCCGCCGTTGAGGATATCGTTGCCAAGCCCGCCGAACAGCTGGTCGGCGCCACCCAGGCCATTGAGCGTGTCGTTGCCGCCCAGGCCCGAGATCACGTCGTCGCCCACCCCGCCGGTCAAGGTGTTGGCCGCGTTGGTACCCACCAGTGTCACACCTGGTGGCACTGCCACTGCGGCCGTCGCGGCCGAGGTCAACGACTCCAGGGTGCCGAAGCCATCGGTGTAGCGCACGATCACCCGCAACTGCTGGTTGCCCTGGGCAAAGCCCGGGGTAAAGGTGGCGGCGGTAGCGCCGACAATGTTGCTGAAGGTACCGCCAGTGCCTTGCTGCCACTGGAAGCTGAAGGCACCGACCCCGTCCAGATCGGCGATGCCGCCCGTGAGCGCGGTCAGCGTCTGGCCCCGGTCTGGGGTGGTATCGCTGATCAGCACCGCACCGGTAGGGGCATCGTTGACGTTGGCCACCGGGTCGAGGATGTCGGAGGCGACGCTTTCGTGTACGCCGAAGTCATCCACGTAGCTGACCACCACGCGCATGTTCTGCCCCACTTGTGCCTGGGTCAGGACAAATGTACTGCCGATGGCACCGGCAATGTTGACCCAGCCCACACCTCGGTTGGACTGCCACTGGAAGGTGAACTGCGGGTTGCTCAGGCCGTCGGCATCGACGATGGCCGCCGGGTTGGCGGTCAGCGTCTGGTTCTGCACCAGCAGCCCGGTTACGGTCGGCCCGGCGCTTGGCGCGCTGTTGGGCGACGAATCGACGATTTCCAGCGTGCCCTTGGCGTCCTGGTACACCGCACGTACGCGGATGCTCAGGCCGGCCACATCGTCGGTGACCCGGTAGGTGCTGCCTATGGCTCGCTGGACCTCGCCTGCGGCAACGAAGGTAATGTCTTCGTACACCCCTGAACCTGGCAGGGCCTCGACTTGCCAGTAGTACGCCACAGGGCCGTTGACTGCGCCGGTCAGGTTGGCTGCACTTACGTTGTCGGCGTCATGCACCGCCAGCGGGGTTACACGCAGCAACTGGCCAGTAACCGGTGTGTCGTCGCGCACCCCGGTAGCATCGTCGAGAATCACCAGATGCCCCGCGGGGCCGGCGTTCACGGCAGTGCCCACACCAGAAGCCTGCGAACGGTCGGAGAACTGCAAGCGTTCGATACCGGTCAGGTGGTCGACACCATCACGCCCGGCCACCAGGTCGGTGACAATCACCGAGTTGCCATCGACCACCACGCTGTAGTCAGTGGCTACCCCCGAGAACACCGCCGTGTCGTAGTTGTCGGTGCCGTTGAGGATCTCCCGCACGATCACCAGCTGGCCGGGGTTGTAGGTGCCGTTGAGCATCAGCGGCACCATCGGCTCCATGCTGTTGAAGCTGGCGATTTCCGGGCCGGTGCCATCGTGGTTGGCGCGCACACTGATGCGCACGTTCAGCCACTTGTCGCCGTCGAGGATGTCGTCGCCGCCACGGCCTTCGATCAGGTCGCTGCCGCTGCCACCCAGGATGATGTTACCGCCATCATAGAACGTTGCCCCGGCGGCCAGCAGGCTCGACAGGCCGTTGATCAGGCTGATGTTGGTCAACACGCTGCCCGTGGCACCGGCGGTAGGCAGCGAAGTGGCGTCTTCGTTGTCTCCCCGCAGGAAGTCGCCATGGGCCGAACCCGACAGGCCTTCCATGATGTCGAAGCGCACCAGCGCCGAAGCGCCCGAGCCGGGTACTGGCGGCACATCGAAGAAGCGGTCGCTGTAATCGATGGTCACGCCCTGGGCCAGGTCCTTGAAGGTTGCCCAGTCGTAGCCCGAACCACCGATGTAGCGGTCGCCAAAGCCCAGGCTGCCGACCATGATGTCGTCGCCGCCTTCACCGTTGAACTTGTCATTCTCGTTGCCGCCGATGAATACGTCGTTGCCGATGATGGGGTCGTTGCCGAGGGGGTCGAAGTTGTCGCCAGGCGCACCGTCCGAGGTGCCCTTCTCGATCCAGTCATCACCTTCGTTACCCATGTCCTGCTCGTTGGCCTTGCTGCCCAGGATAAAGTCGTTGCCCTGGCCGCCAATGGCTTCGGAGGCGTCCTCACCGGTGACGATGAAATCGTTGCCGAAACCGCCGATGATCAGGTTGACGCCATTGCCGCCGTGCAGCACATCGTTGCCGTCGCCGCCCTGGATGTTGTCGTCACCGCCCATGTCGCTGATGATGTCGTCGCCGGCACCACCGCGCAGCTGGTCGTTGCCGTCACCACCCTCGATACGGTCGTTGCCAGCATCCCCCCAGACCGTGTCGTCACCTTCGCTGGACACCAGGATGTCGTCACCGTTGGTGCCGCCCAGCACGATGTGCTCGGCACCGGCATAGCGGATGTAATTGGTGTCCGGGCCAACTGTCAGCGGGCTGTCGCGGAACACCACCTGCTCGCCGTTTTCACCCAGCGGGTCGGCATGGCCGAGGCCGTCGTTGTATTGCTTGCTCTGGTCCAGTTCCAGGTAGAAGCCCGGGTCGGAGAACACCAACCCCGGCAGGTGGGTGGCCGAACTGTTGGCCATGATCAGCTTGGCGAACGAGTTGCTTTCCAGCTCGGCGTTCATCGACAGGCCGGAGGTGCGCTCCAGGTAGTAGAAGCGGTCGCCGTCCTGCAGTTTCTCCATCTGATTTTCGAACACGAAGTTGAAGGTGCTGCCAAGCATGCCGCCGAACGGGGTTTTCTCTTCGGCCAGGCCGCCGATCCACAGGTCGATGGCATCGACACCGGTAATGGTTACCGCCTTCAGGTCATCGGCGGTGCCCAGCACACCATCCTTGCCGGGCAGGGTTACATTCGCCCAGGTACCGCTGCTGTTGAGGAAGTCCAGGCGGTCGGCCGGCGCGCCATCGCCGCCGAACACCAGGGCCATGGCCGCGGTGCGTTTTTCCAGCAGTGTGGTGGCCCCGGTGATGCTGCTGTGGGTGCCATAAGCCGCAATGAAGTTGATCAGCGACTCGGGGTGTTTCAGGTGCTGCACCAGGTCGACCCAGCTGGTGTACGGCTTGAGCTGGGTATCACCGGTTTGCCCGTAGATGTCGCGGCGCACGGCGTTCAGCGATGGGATGCCGACGTCGCGGCCACGGGCAATGTTGATCGCCGGCAGGTCCAGTGGCAGCCCAAGCAGGTTGTTGCGCAGCGCCTCGGTGACGAACTCGTCGATTTCGTTGCCGCCCTGGCGGGTGACCCCGCGCACGATGGCGCTGGTGGCATCCTCGGGGGTGACGCCACTGGCGGCGTAGGCCAACGGGTTGAGGAACGCTGCGATCAGGCCCAGTTGCTGGTCCGGGTTGGCGCTGGCCGGGTCCTTGATGACATTGAAGTCGACGTCGAAGCGGTCGACAGTCTCGGTCAGCATGGAGTGGCCGAAGCGGTACACGGTGTGGGCAAACTCCGCCACGATCGACGCATCGAGGTCGACGTCGTACACCTGGGTCGGGGCAAAGAACAGGTCGACCCGTGGTTGCACGGTACGGGCGAACTCCTCGAACACCAGGTGCTGGTACTGCATCTCGGTGCCGAACTTGGCAGCCTGGAACAACCGCTCGCCATTCCATACCAATGCGTCGATCTCGGTCGGGGTGACCGGTAATGCGGTTACCGGGTTGAGCAGCCACTCGTTGAGGAAGGCCAGGTCGTGCGAGTCAAGCACGGTGTCCATGGTCTGCGCCACCAGCCGGTTGTGCTCGGAGTGGAAGATCGCATGCACGGCAGTCAGGCCGATGTTCTCGTTGACCCGGCCGTCGCCGGCGATGTAATGCGCGTCCAGCAGTTCGTTGTCGTAAGCCAGGTTCGCGCCGGTCTGCGGGTTGACCGGTACAGCGTTGCCGGCAACGCTGTCGGCATCCGGAGCCAGCACCCCACCACTGAACACCGGCACGGCATTGTGGGCGATATCGGCAAGGAACTGGTGGCCTGTGCGCACGGCGTTGGTGAGGCTGATCGGGGCCAGCGGGTTGCCTTCGACCTGCTGATCATCGGCCGTGCCGGCAATACCGTCGAGGCCCTTCATTACCACCATCGGGTAGCCGTTCGGCCCCTTGATGAAGTTGCCGTAGGCGTCGGTTGCCAGCAGCGGCACGTTGTCGACGTCGGCATCGGTCAGGTTGATGCCGAGCACGTCGCGGGCCTGGGCCTTGACCACTTTCCAGGTTGCCATGCCGCCGATTTCGGTGTCGTCGGCAGTGCCAAACTTGCCATCAGCGCCCAGGTCACGGTTGGTGATCAGCCGGCCAGTGGCAACGGGGCCGTCGTCGGTCATCATGTAGGCACGCAGGAACACCTGGTGCGACGGGTGCGAGCTGTAGGTCTGGTTCTGGTCCACGAACGGCGTGGTGGTATTGGTGTGCTCGTGGATGTCGTCGGCGTTGCCGAGGATGCCATCCGGCCCTGGCAGGTTGGTGGCACGGGTCACCACCATGAAGTTGGTGAAACCACCCTCCACGTAGAGCGGGTCATCGGGTTGCAGCGGGATGTAGATGGTACCCGAGCCCCCCTTGGTGACCAGGTCCAGGCCATGGTCGAAGAACTGCCCGAAGAAGGTCATCCAGGCGTTGAACGGTGCCGACAACCCGGCATCGGCGGCGGTGTTTTCGAACAGGTATACATCGTGGTCGTCGGTGGTGCCAAACTTGCCATCCATGCCTGGGCTGGCGACGATGCGCACGCCGTCCTTGAGCACGTCGTCGTTGCCGGGTGTGCCGAAGTTGAGTACGCCGTCGGCACCTGGGTCATACGCGGTGGCATAAGCCGCCGGGTTGTTGGAGGTCTGGTCGACGATCAGGTTACTGATGGTGCGCGGTTGCGAGTCGAACACCGGGCCACTGGTTTGCTGGTACGACGAGCCGGGGATGGCCGGTGAGCCAGGGCCGAAGAAGCCGGCCGGGGCACCTTCTGCGGGGTTGAACACCGGGTCGGTCAGGCGCGGGAAGACGTTGTCGGCAGCACCGAACTGGGTGTGGTTGTTGCCGTTGAGGTTCATCAGGTTGTTGTTCGAACCGTCCACCGCCCGCAAGCCCAAAGGTGCGCGAATGTTGGGGATGAGCGAGAGGATGTCCTGCCCGGCGGCATCGGCCTCGGCGATCTTGATCTGGTCGAGAATGAAATTGAGGTCGGAGCGCACCATGTGCAGCCCTTCGCCCCCTGCAGTGGCATCCACGACCGGGGTGGCTGGCGTCGGGACCACGGGGGCGCCCGCCGCCACCACCGCGGTTGGCGCGGAGTACAGTATTTCGGTGGTGCCATGGGCGTCCTGGTAGATGGCCTTCACCCGCAGGCTCAGCCCGGCCAGGTCTGGCGACACCTTGAACGCGGTGCCATCGGCGCTCTGGAACGCCAGGTCACCGGCCGGCAGCAGAATGATGTCCTCGAATACGCCACTGCCCGGGTCAGCCTCGAACTGCCAGTAATACGACACCGACCGGTCGCCAAGGGTACCCAGGGGGTTGCCCGCACTGATGTTGTCGGCATCACGTACACCGGCCACGCTGACCGTGAGCAGGTCACCCACAGTGAGTGCAGCACCGTTGCCATCGGTGATGGTCGGGCTGCCCGTGGGCTGCGCGTTCACGCCTGTTACCAATACGCGCTGGCTATCGGCGAACTGCAGGCGCTCGATGTGCAACAGTGTGTCGACGCCGTCGCGGCCAGCCACGGTATCGGTCACCGTCCAGACATCATCGGCAACGTCGGCGGTACCCTTGGTGTTCTGGGTGACGACATACTCGCTCTGCACGCCCGAGAATATCGCCGTGTCAAAGGCTGCGCCGCCCGTGGAGGTACCGGGCAGGATTTCCCGCACGGCTTTGAGCTGGCCTGGGTTGTAGGTACGGTCGAGCATGAACGGGATCATGTCGACCATGCTGTCGAAGCTGGCGATCTCGGGGCCAGTGTGGTTGACGTCGCCAGGTGCGTACACGGCGATGCGCACGTTCAGCCATTTGTCGCCGTCGATCAGGTCATCGCCGCCACGGCCTTCGATCAGGTCGCTGCCATTGCCGCCAAGCATGATGTTGCCGGTGGCAAAGCCTGTGGTCGGCAAGCCGGCATCGGCCAGGAACTGCTGCAGCCCACGGATAAGCGCCACGTTGGTCAACGCACTGCCGGTGGCACCGCCATGGTTGAGGATGGTCACGGCATCGACGTTATCGCCCTTGAGCACATCGGCGTAGTTCGAACCGGACACCCCCTCCACTTCGGCGAAGCGGTCGAGGATGCTGGCCGGCGAGGCGCCGACCGGGTTGAATACCCCGGCGTTCTGGTTTGGCGCATTGCCGTGGGGCTGGGCTAGCGCGGCCAGGCTCAGGTCAACGGTGACGCCGACCTTGTCGTTTTTGTTGGTGATCCAGTCGAAGCCGGACATGCCGTCCATCTTGTCCTGGGCATCGCTGCCGACGAAGATGTCATCGCCACCCTCGCCGATCATTTCGTCAAAGCCACCGCCCCCGACGAAGATGTCGTTGCCGACCACCTCGTCACCCAGCAGCGGCGCAAAGTTGTCGCCAGGTGCACCGTCCTGGGTGCCCTTCTCGATCCAGTCATCGCCCTCGTTGCCGGTGGGCGGCAGGTTGGTCTTGGCGCCGAGGATGAAGTCATCGCCCTGGCCACCGAAGGTGGTGGAAATGTCTTCGGTGGTGATGATGAAGTCCTGGCCGTCGCCCCCCAGGATCAGGTTGCCAGCTGCCAGCATGCTGCCGGCGACGATCACGTCGTTACCGGCGTTACCCTCCAGGCGGTTGTCACCGAACGCGTCGGTGATGATGTCGTCGCCTGCACCACCCAGCACCGCGTCGTTGCCTGCGCCACCTTCCAGGACATCGTCGCCGGCATCGCCGTAAACGGTATCGTCGCCATCGCCAGAGATGATGATGTCGTTGCCGGCAGTACCGCCCAGCACCACATGGTCTTCACCGGTGTAGTGCAGGTAGTTGGCGTCGGGGCCCACGGTGTCGGGGTTGTCGCGAATCACCAGCGGTACGATTTCAACCCCGTTTATCTCGATGCCGCCCGTCGGGTCGGCCTTGCCGTCGGCACCCAGCCCGGTGAACTGGTTGGCCTGGTTCACTTCCAGGGTGAAGGTAGGCGTGAGGAACACGGTGTTGGACAGGTGGGTGACGTCGGAGTTGAGCATGATCAGCTTGGCAAAGGAATTGTTCTCCAGTTCCGTACCGAAGTTCATGCCCGCCGTACGCGACAGGTAGTAGAAGCGGTCGCCGTTTTGTAGCGCCTCCAGCTGGGTCTCGAAGACGAAGTTGAAGCTGGATCCGAGCATGCCGCCGAAGGGCATTTTTTTCTCGGCCAGGCCGCCGACCCAGAAGTCGATGGCATCGACCCCGGTCACGGTTACGCCGGTAATGTCGTCGGCCGTACCGGCGATGCCGTCTTTGCCGGCCAGCGTCACGTTGGCATAGGCGCCAGTGCCGTTGAGGAAGTCCAGGCGGTCAAGCGGTGAGCCGCTACCACCCAGCACCAGCGCCACGGCGGCGGCGCGTTTGTCTGCCTCGGTAGTGGCCCCGGTAATGGTGGAGTGAGTACCGTAGGCAGCAATGAAGTTGATCAGCGACGCCGGGTGCTTGAGGTGGTCGGCGAAGTCGGCCCAGCTGATGTAGGGCTTGAGCTGGCTGTCGCCTGTTGCGGCATAGAACTCGCGGCGTGCCTCGTTCAGGCTGGGGATACCGGTATCACGGCCCCGGGCGATGTTCAGGGCGGGCAGGTCCAGCGGCAGGCCGAGCAGGTTGTTGCGCAGGGCTTCGGTGACGAACTCGTCAATTTCGTTGCCCAGTTGGCGGGTAACGCCGCGGATGATCGCGCCAGCTGCCTCGTCGGCGGTGGCACCGCTGCCGGCAAATGCCAGCGGGTTGAGGAAGGCGGCAATCAGGCCCAGTTGCTGGTCAGGGTTGTCGGGGTCGGCAGACACCGGGTTGAACGCCGGGTCGAAGCGGTCGACGGTTTCGGTCAGCATCGAGTGGCCGAAGCGGTACACCACATGGGCGAACTCGGCGAGGATGGCCGGGTTGATCGACGTGTCGTAGCCGTTGGGGGCCAGGAACTCGTCAATCTGTGGCTGGATGGTACGGGCAAATTCTTCGAACACCAGGTGCTGGTACTGCATTTCGGTGCCGAACTTGGCCGCCTGGAACAGCCGCTCACCGTCCCACACCAGCGCGCCGATGCCGGCAGGCGTGGTGGGGATGGCGGCAACGTCGTCGATCAGCCACTCGTTGAGAAACGCCAGGTCGCCTGCGGCCAGCAGGGTGTCCTTGGTCTGCTGCACCAGGCGGTTGTGCTCGGAGTGGAACACGTGGTGCACGGCGGTCAAGCCGATGTTTTCGTTCACCCGGCCGTCACCCGCGATGTAGTGGGCGTCGAGCAGTTCGTTGTCGTAGGTCAGGTTGTTGCCACCAGGGCCCACCGGCTGCGCGTTGCCAACGGCGGTGTCGGTGTCGGCCTGCAGCACGCCCCCCACTACCACAGGGGCAGCATTATGGGCGATGTCGTCAAGGAAGCCGTGCCCGGTACTCACGGCATTGGCCAGGCTGATCGGTGCGGCGCGGTTGCCTTCGACCAGTTGGGTGACGTCGTCGGCGGTGCCGGCAATGCCGTCGGCGCCGTTGTTCACGCGCATTACCACCTGCGGCATGCCGTTAGGCCCGCGCAGGAAGTTGCCGTAGGCATCGGTGGCCAGCAACGGCACGCTGTGCACGTCGGCGTCGGTCAGGTTGATGCCCAGCAGGTCACGGGCCTGGGCCTTGACCACCGCCCAGGTGGCCATGCCGCCGTTTTCGCTGTTGCCATCGTCAGCGGTGCCGAACTTGCCGTCCGCGCCAAGGTCGCGGTTGGTGATCAGCCGGCCCGTGGCCACCGGGTCACCTGCGCTATCGAGCGTGTACTCGCGCAGGAAAACCTGGTGCGAGGGGTGCGAGCTGTAGGTCTGGCTCTGGTCCACGAACGGCGAAGTGGTGTTGGGCTGGCTATCGTCGGCCGTGCCCACCACGCCGTCGGCACCGGCGGTGCGTACGGCGCGTGACAGCACCATGAAGTTGGTCGGGCTGCCGGCCACGTACAGCGGGTCGTCCGGGCGCAGCGGTATGAACACGATGTCGGTGCTGCTCTTGGTGACCAGGTCCAGGCCGTGGTCGAAGAACTGCCCAAAGAAGGTCATCCAGGCATTGAAGCCGGCCGTCAGGCCCACGTCTGGCGAGACGTTGGGGATGAAGAACACCGGCTTGTCGTCGGCAGTGCCGAACACACCATCGATACCGGGGCTTATCACTGGGGCGGCGCCGCCATTGGCCTCGACCGCAGCCGGGTTGTTGGCGGTCTGGTCGACGATCAGGTTGCTGATGGTGCGCGGTTGCGAATCGACGACGTTGCCGGTGCCCACGTAGTTGGCACGGTAGGACGCATCGAGCAGGCGCAGGAACGAATTGTCGGCAGCGCCGAATTCACTCTGCCCGGCCACCAGGTTGTTGAAGCTGCCATCGACAGTGCGCAGGCCGAACGGCACCTGGCTGTTGGGCAGCAGGTCGATCAGGCTGGCGCCATCAGCATGGGCTTCGGCGATGAAGATTTGTTTGAGGATGAATTCCAGGTCCGACTTGCTGAAATTGGCCATTGCAATTGCCCTCGATCTTTCGGGAGAAATCACAGGGCAACAGGGTCCATCCCGCGCCCAGTCAGTGTTGACGTGCGCAGTTGTTGTTTCGGTTTTTTGTAGATTCGAGAGTGAACGCGCTTCCACAGTGATCGCGCAAACCTTCGGAAACAGAGCAAGTCAGTTGCCCCACACGGACCGTGTTCAGATTCGTTACAGGTCCGAATACATCAGACTAAAGTCGTAGGCGAAACCCTTGTCAATATCTCGTCAAAAAAATAGCCACCCATGAGAATGCGTTGCAACTCGCTGTTTTAAAGAGACTTATGAAAAGTTCAAAGAATTTATAGAGCAAAAAGATATTACCGAATGTTTCGTTGCAACCTACGCTGCTGCTTATAACAAGACCGCAGCGGCCAACCGCCTGCGGGCCGACCAGAAGCCACGACTACCGCTGTACGGGGCGCCGCAAGGGCTCCCCGTTTTGTGAAAAGGGAGGCCTTCGATGCACAAGCCGCCGCGTACCCGTTCCGAGCTGGCCGACGTGTTGTTTCGCCTGCGCCGCAGCTTCTACGCCCTGGCCGCCTTCAGCGGCGTGATAAACGTCATGATGTTGACGCCAGCGGTGTACATGCTGCAGGTGTATGACCGCGCCCTGGTCAGCCGCAACGTCACCACCCTGGGCATGCTCACCCTGCTGGTGGTCGGGTTGTTCCTGCTGATGTCGGCACTGGAGATGACCCGTACCCGCGTACTGATCCGGGTCGGCAACTGCGTGGACATGGAACTCAACCGACGCATCTTCAGCGCCGCCTTCGAGCGCAACCTGAGCCGCGCCGGCGGCAACCCGGCCCAGGCCCTGCAAGACCTGGCGCAGGTGCGGCAGTTTCTGACCGGCAACGGCCTGTTTGCCTTCTTCGACGCCCCCTGGACGCCGATCTACCTGGTGGTCTGCTACTTGATCCACCCTTGGCTCGGGCTGGTCACCACGATCGGCTCGTTGACCTTGATGGGCCTGGCCTACCTCACTGAAAAGGCCACGCAAAAACCGCTGGCCGAAGCCAACCAGGCGTCAATGTCGTCGGCCAGCTACGCCAACAACAACCTGCGCAACGCCGAAGTGATCGAGGCCATGGGCATGCTGCCGTCAATCGGCAAGCGCTGGTACCAGGGCCACTTGCGCATTCTGCAAATGCAGACCCTGGCCTCCGACCGTGCGGCGCTGATCAGCAGCACCGGGCGCTTTGTGCGCATCACCCTGCAGTCGGTGATCCTGGGTACCGGCGCACTGCTGGCGATTGAAGGCAAGATCACCCCCGGCATGATGATCGCCTGCTCGATCCTGACCGGCCGCGCCCTGGGCCCGGTAGAACAGGTGATTGCCTCATGGAAGCAACTGCTGGGCTGCCGTTTGGCCTGGGGCCGGCTCAACGACCTGCTGCAAGACTACCCGCAACGGCCACCGAGCATGTCGCTGCAACGGCCGATGGGCATGCTGGCGGTGGAAAACGTGATTGCCGGCGCCCCTGGCACCCCCACCAGCATCGTGCGCGGGGTGAGCTTCAGCCTGGTCCCGGGTGAGAGCCTGGGCATCATCGGCCCTTCGGCCTCAGGCAAGTCCACCCTCGCCCGCCTGTTGGTGGGTGTATGGCCAGCCCAGGCCGGCAAGGTGCGCCTGGACGGGGCCGACATCTTTACCTGGAACAAGGCCGAACTGGGCCCGTGGCTGGGCTACCTGCCGCAGGACGTGGAACTGTTCGAGGGCACCATCGCCGAAAACATCGCACGCTTTGCCGAAGTGGACAGCGATGCGGTGATCCGCGCCGCCCGCAGCAGCGGCGTGCACGACATGATCCTGCACTTCCCGCAGGGTTACGACACCCGCCTGGCAGCCGACGGCACTCCGCTTTCCGGCGGCCAGAAGCAACGCATCGCCCTGGCCCGCGCGCTGTACGGCGAGCCCAACCTGGTGGTACTGGACGAGCCCAACGCCAACCTCGATGACGTCGGTGAGAAGGCCCTGGTCGATGCACTGGCCGAATTGAAGGCGCGCGGTGCCACGGTGATCCTGATTTCCCACCGGCCCAATGTGCTGTGCGCCGTAGACAAGATTCTGATGCTGCGTGACGGCACGGTGCACATGCTCGGCAGCCGTGACGAAGTGTTTGCGGCGCTGCGCAAGGCCAGCGTGATTCCAGCGGCCAATTCGGCCCCGCTGGCTTCGGTAAAAGTACGGGAGTAACCGATCATGCAGATCACTCAACACTCCGAATTGATTCCCGCCGAAGCCAAAAACCTGATCGACCTGGACGTGGGCCGGCCGGCACGCTGGGGCGTGTGGATGGTGATCGCCGGTTTTGGCGGTTTCTTGCTGTGGTCTTGCCTGGCGCCCCTGGACGCAGGCGTGGTTGCCACCGGCACGGTCAAGGTCACCAGCAACCGCAAGGCAGTGCAGCACCTGAGCGGTGGCACGGTCGAGGCGATCCTGGTGCGCGAAGGCGACCTGGTCAGGAAAGGCCAGGAGGTGGTACGCCTGGACGCGTTGCGCGCCGTGGCCGAGCAAGGCGCGCTCAGTGCCCAGTACATCGTCAGCAAGACCGTGGAAAACCGCCTGGAAGCCGAACGCGATGGCCGCGATACCGTCACCTTCGACCCGGCCCTGCTCAAGCACTACGCCAATGACCCACGCCTGCTGGCGGCCATGGACCTGCAACAGCGCCTGCTCGATACCCGCCGTGCCGGCCTTGCCGGTGAGCTAAGCATCCTCGAAGAAAACCTTGCCGCCTCGGCCGTGCAACTCAAGGGCCTGCAGCAGGTGTACGGCGCCCGCGCCTCGCAAATCGGCTTCCTGAACCAGGAGCTGCAAGGCACCCGGGTGCTGGCCGCCGAAGGCTATGTACCACGCAACCGCCTGCTGGAACTGGAGCGCAGCAATGCCGACCTGTCCGCCGGCCAGGCCGAAAACCTCAACAACATTGCCCGCGCACGCAGCCAGGCCACCGAAATCAAACTGCGCATGCTGCAGCGCCAGCACGACTACCTGAAGGAAGTGGAATCGCAACTGACCGACACCGCGAAGGAAAACACCACCCTGGCCGACCGCTTGCGCGCACTGGACTACGAAGTGACCCACACGGTGATCCGCTCGCCAATCGACGGCATGGTCCAGGGCCTGAGCATCGCCACAGTCGGCGGCATCATCCAGCCTGGCGCCAAGATCATGGAAGTGGTACCGCTCGACCAGCCGCTGCAGGTAGACGCGATGATCCCGGTGCAGGCCATCGACAAGATGGTGCCTGGCCTGGATGTGGACATCGCCTTCCCGGCTTTCAACCACGCGCAGACGCCAAACATACCTGGGCGGGTGAAGACCATTTCCGCCGACCGCCTGCTCGACGAAGAAAGCAAGCAGCCGTTCTACCTGGCCCAAGTAGAGGTGACGCCGGCCGGTATGGGCCTGCTGGGCAGCAACCACATCCGCCCCGGCATGCCCGCCACCGTCACCATCAAGACCGGCGAGCGCAACCTGCTCAGCTACCTGCTCAAACCCATGCTCGAACGCGTAGACGCCGCGTTCAAGGAGCAATGACATGAAACGCCCGTGCCTGATGTTGTGCCTGCTGGGGGTGGCCGTACAGGCCAGTGCCATGGACCTGAAACAAGCCTGGGACCTGCTGCAGTACCAAGGCCCGATCTACCGCGCTGCGGTGCACGAAAAAGAAGCCGGCAGCGAAAACCGCGCCATCGGCGAGGCCGGTCTGCTGCCGCAGATCAACGCATCGGCTTACTTCAACAGGGTCAACGGCAGCCAGCGCCAGAACGGCCAGGACAACGACCTGGACTATGACTCCAAGGGCGCCAATGTGCGCCTGCGCCAACCGCTGTTCAACAAGCAGAAGATGGCCGAGTATCGCCAGGGCCAGCAACGGGCCGACTACAGCGTGGCGGTGTTCGACGCCAAGAGCCAGGACGCTGCGGTACGCCTGGCCGACGCCTACTTCGACGTGCTGCTGGCCAGCGAAACCATTACCCTGGCCAAGGCCAAGCTGAATGCCTTCGAAGAGCAGCTGGCTTCGGCGAAACGGCGCAAGGAGCTGGGCGCCGGCACCATCACCGACGTCGATGAGTCGGTGGCCCGCCGCGACCTGGCCGAGGCCGACCTGATCGACGCCCAGGACAACCTGGTCAACGCCCGCCGCAAGCTGGAGGAATACATCGGTGAAACCCCTGAATCGCTGACCACCTTGCAGCCAGGCTTCAGCACGCCACCGCTGATGCCGGGCAACCTGCAGGACTGGTTGGTCAAGGCCCAGGCCGACAGCCCGCTGATTCACGCGCGCCGGCACAGCTACGAGCTGGCCGAAGAAGAAGTGAAACGTGCCCGCGCCGGGCACTACCCAACCCTGGATTTCGTCGCGGGCTACAACGCCGGCAGCAGCCAGTCGATTTCCGAACTTGACCAGCGCAACCACTACAGCTCGATCGGCCTGGAGCTGAATATTCCGCTGTACAGCGGTGGCAGCACCAGCGCCCTGACGCGCCAGGCCAGCGCCAACAGCCCAAGGCCCTGGATGAACTGGACGCTACCCGCCAGGAGGTGATTTCCGGCACTACCCGCGAGTACCGCGGCGTGCAGAGCGGCGCCTTGCGCATTCATGCGCTGGAAAAGGCCGTGGCTTCCAACGAGCGCTCGCTGACCTCGACCCGCAAGGGCTTCAAGGAAGGCGGCACCAGCACCAACTCGGATGTGCTCAATGCCGAAGAACTGCTGTTCGACGCCCGCCATGATCTGTTCGAGGCCAAGCTGAACTACCTGATGTCGCGGCTGCGGCTGGCGTCCTCGGTAGGTAGCCTGGGGGATGATGATATCCAGCAGGTCAACGACTACCTGGGGCCGGAACTGATGGTGAGCAACTGATGAATACCTGAACGCATGCTCTATCCCTGTAGGAGCAGCCTTGTGCTGCGAAGTGGCCCTTAAAACCGACAGATCTCCATCGACCATAAGGGCCTCTTCGCAGCACAAGGCTGCTCCTACAGAGTGCCGAGGTGGGCACGGTCATCAGTGTCAGGGCTACAAGTCTACGATAGCTGCGACGCATTTCTTCGCGTTATGATCGGTCACCCTGCCGCGGACGCCCTGCCCCATGCCCGTAGACCTTCAAGCCTTGTACCCCAGGTTGATCCACCTGATGCTGGACACCGTGTTCGTGGTCGACAGGGACAACCAGATCGTCTTCGTCAGCGATGCCTGCGAGGCGCTGCTGGGTTACAAGCCCTGTGAAATGATCGGTACACCGATCACCGACTACATGCACCCTGACGACCTCGCGGCCACGCGTGCGTCAATTGTGCGGGTGATGAACGGCCAGCCCCACTACGACTTCCGTAACCGCTATGTGCGCAAGGATGGCGGTATCGTGCACATCCTGTGGGCAGCCAGCTGGTCCGAAGAGGCTCAGGCGCGTATCGGCGTGGCGCGGGATGTGACCGCCTTGCGCCAAGCCGAAGATGAACTGCGCTTCCTCGCCCATCACGACCCGCTGACCCGGCTGGCCAACCGGGCCATGTTCAATGAACGGCTGGACAGTGCCCTTGCCACCGCACGCCAGCAAAATGGCACGCTGGCGTTGCTGTTTCTGGACATCAACGACTTCAAGGAAATCAACGATGTGCACGGGCATGCTGTCGGTGACCGGGTGCTGTGCACGCTTGCGCAGCGGCTGGAAGCCTGCGTACGTGCAACCGACACGGTGGCGCGCATGGGCGGTGACGAGTTCACCGTGCTGTTGACCGATTGCCCGTCGCCAGAGGCCATTGCCGAGCAGGTAGCGCGCATCCTGGCGGTCATGGCCGAGCCACTCGGCCTGGAGTTGCCTGGCATCGATGCGCCGTCCTGCAGCATCGGTGTGGCGTGTTTCCCTTACGATGGCCACGATGCCGACATGCTGCTACGCCATGCCGATGGGGATATGTACCGGATCAAGCGAAAACACACGGCCACCCGGTAACGATACCCCGCTGCGCTTCGGCGCCGGGCCTCCATCAGAAGTCAACCGTGGCCGACAGTTGCAGCGCAGTCTGGTATGCAGCCAGCGCCTCTACATTGTTTTTCAATATCAAGGTAGCGTTTCAACACAACGCAAGTTCAACCACAGGGACACCACCATGCCAGACCCTGAAAGCCCCCTGCTCGACAGTTGGCAGCACAACGCCCAAGCCTGGATCGACGCCGTGCGCAGCGGCGCCATCGAAAGCCGTCGCCAGGTCACCGACCAGGCCATCCTGCTAACCCTCCTTGGCCGCCAGCCCGGACGGGTGCTGGACCTGGGCTGTGGTGAGGGCTGGTTGCTGCGTGCGCTGGACGACCGCGGTATCGAAGCCGTGGGCGTGGATGGTGACCGCACACTGGTAGATGCCGCGCGCGCTGCGGGCTCGGCCGAGGTGCACCTGGCCAGCTATGCGCAGTTGGCCGATGCGCAGGTTTATGTGGGCAAAGGTTATGACCTGGTCTGTGCCAACTTTGCACTGTTGCACCAGGACGTCATCCCGTTGCTGACGGCCATGAATGATTTGCTGGTGCCGGGTGGTGCATGGGTGATCCAGACGCTGCACCCCTGGAGCGTTGCCGGTGGGGCGTATCAGGATGGCTGGCGCGAGGAGTCGTTTGCCGGATTTACCGGGGACTGGCAGCCAATGCCGTGGTATTTCCGCACCTTGGCCAGCTGGCTGAATGCGCTGGACATGGCGGGGTTGCGGCTGGTCAGTTTGCAGGAGCCACAGCACCCACAAAGTGCGGTGCCGCAGTCGTTGTTGATAGTGGCTGAGCGCCGCTGAAGCATACACGGTCGGTGTAGGAGCGGCCTTGCGTCGCGATGGGCCGCGAAGCGGCCCCAAAAATTGATGCAGCGACACAGAACCTGGGGCCGCTTCGCGGCCCATCGCGACGCAAGGCCGCTCCTACAGGGACCGCGTCAGGTCAGAGTACGGGCTTGCGCGCCGCGCCGCTGCGGGCCTTGGCCATGGCCGCCAGGCGCACCGCGACGTTGGCCGCGCCGTAACCGGCATAGCCACCCTTGCGCTGGATGATTTCGAAGAAGAAGCGCTCTTCGAACGGTTCGGTGTACACGTGGAACAACTCGCCACCCTGGGCATCGCGGTCGTACAGCACGTTGTAGTACGCCAGTTCGCTCAGGAACTCATCATCGAAATCAAAACGCGCCGCCAGGTCGTCGTAATAGTTAAGCGGGATTTCCAGCAGCGGTACCCCTGCCAGCTTGGCACGCGCCACTTCACGGAAGATGTCGTCACAATCGAAGGCGATGTGATGAACCCCCGAACCGCGGTAACTGGACAGTGCGTGAGCAATGGCGGTGTTGCGGTTTTCCGAGATGTTCAGCGGCAGGCGCAAGGTGCCGCACTGGCTGCGCAAGGCGCGGCTTTTGACCAGGCCATACGGGTCGGGCAACACCACTTCGTCGTCGGCGGCAAAGTCGAACAGGCTTTTGTAGAACAGTACCCAGCTGTCCAGCGACTCGGCAGGCAGGGCAAGGGCCATGTGGTCGATACGGCGCAGGCCGCCAGTGGCGGTGGCGCTCTGGTCCAGGCTGAAGTCGGTGTCGTACAAAGTCTGGCCAGCGGTGCCCTGCTCCACCAGGTACAGCAGGCTGCCGTCCGGCGCACGTACCGCCGGTACTTCGCACTCGTTGGGGCCGACCAGGCCACGGAACGGCTGGCCACGGAAGGCGGTGGCGCGCTTCAGGGCGGCTTGCGGGTCCTTGACCCGCAGCGCGGTGGCGCACAGCGACGGGCCGTGGGCCTCGAAGAAGTTGTGGCCAAAGGAGTACGGTTCGGCGTTCAGGACAATGTTGATATCGCCCTGGCGCAGCAGTTGCACGTCCTTGCTGCGGTGCTTGCCGGCTTCGGCAAAGCCCAGGCGCTTCAGCCAGCTGCCCAGGCGCGCGCCGACGGCTTCGTCGACTGCAAATTCAAGGAACTCTACGCCGTCATAAGCGCTGGCCGCTGGCGGGGTGAACAACACGCCAGGTTCGATCGGGGTGTTTTCCTGCTCCAGGCGCAAGCGGGTCTGTTCTTCAAGGTACAGCAGCGAACGCAGCCCGTCGGCGGCATTCTGCCGGGTGGGCGCGGCGCGGAAACCGTCGTTGAAGATTTCCAGCGACAGCGGGCCGCGGTAGCCGGTGGCAAGAATCGGCGCCAGGAAGCCGGCCATGTCCATTTCGCCCTGCCCCGGGAAGCAGCGGAAGTGGCGGCTCCACTCCAGCACGTCCATGGCCAGGATCGGCGCGTCGGCCATCTGCACGAAGAAGATCTTGTCGCCCGGGATGTCGCGAATCGCGCTTGGGTCGCCTTTGAGCGACAAGGTGTGGAAGCTGTCGAGGATTACACCGAGGGCCGGGTGATCAGCCTGGCGCACCAGGTTCCAGACTTGCTGGTAGGTGTTGACGTGGCGGCCCCAGGCCAGGGCTTCGTAACCAATGCGCAGGCCGCGCTTGCCAGCATGCTCGCCCAACAGGCGCAGGTCGTCGACCAGCAGTTGTTCGTCACCCAGGGCATCGGCCTGCACGTTGCTGCACACCAGCACCAGGTCGGTGCCCAGCTCTTGCATGAGGTCGAACTTGCGCTCGGCGCGGTCGAGGTTTTTCTGCAAGCGGTCGCGGCGGCAGCCTTCAAAGTCGCGAAACGGCTGGAACAGGGTGATGGCTATGCCTAAGTCGGCGCACATCTGCCGTACCTGGCGCGGGCTGCCAGCGTAGTAGAGCAAGTCGTTTTCGAAGATCTCGACGCCGTCAAAACCGGCGGCGGCGATGGCTTCGAGCTTTTCCGGCAGGGTGCCGCTCAAGGACACGGTAGCGATCGAACGCTGCATGGCGGGAGTTCCTTGTTGTTAGAAAATTACGGTGCCAGTCAGGTAAAAAACCACTGTCACAGTTTATGGCAAGATCGATTATTCGCAGGTAGAGTCGTCGCTTCAATCTCTTTGTACGGAATGGTTAGTTTTGCGTTCGATTATCGCACAAAACCCGTTTTAACGAATTGCTAGACCGCTGGCCCGTGGTCAACATGAACCACAGACGCAGGCACACCGACCACTGCCTCCTGCCTTGGCAATCCAACGGCGGAACCTGCGCAAACAACAATAACAACGGAGACAACGATGGCTCACTCCAGGCTCGCAAGCCAAAAAAGCGACCGCCAGTGGATGGATAGGCTCGGCACTCGAGTACTACGACTTTTTCATCTACGCCCAGGCCGCTGCACTTATTTTCCCGCAGATCTTCTTCCCCAATACCGACCCGAAAATGGCCATCATCGCCTCGTTGGCCACCTACGGCGTGGGCTACCTGGCGCGTCCGGTCGGTGCTTTCGTGCTGGGCCACTGGGGTGACACCCGCGGGCGCAAGAACGTACTGCTGCTGTGCATGTTCCTGATGGGCCTGTCGACCATGGCGGTAGGCCTGCTGCCTACCTACCACGACATTGGCTACCTCGCACCGGCCTTGCTGGTGGTACTGCGCCTGATCCAGGGCTTTGCCGTGGCCGGGGAAATCTCCGGGGCCAGTTCCATGATCATGGAGCACGCGCCGTTTGGCCGAAGAGGCTACTACGCCAGTTTCACCCTGCAAGGCGTGCAAGCGGGCCAGGTGCTGGCAGCGGCGGTGTTCCTGCCACTGGCCTACTTCATGCCGAGCGAAGCCTTCACCGAATGGGGCTGGCGCATTCCGTTCCTGATGAGCGCCATCGTGTTGATTGCAGGCTTCATCATCCGTAAGGAAGTGCACGAAACCCCGGCGTTCGTGAAGGAAGAGAAACAGGACAAAGTCGCGAAGTCGCCGATCAGCGAAGCCTTCCGTCACAGCTGGAAGCACATGGTGCTGGTGATGTTCATGGCCCTGATGAACGTGATCCCGGTGGTGGCCACCATCTTCGGTGCGGCCTACGCGGTGCAGCCGGCCTATGGCATCGGCTTCGACAAGAGCGTGTACCTGTGGATACCTGTGGTCGGCAACATCGTTGCGGTGTTGGTGATTCCCTTTATCGGCAACCTGTCCGACAAGATTGGCCGCCGCCCGACCATGATCGCCGGCTGCCTGGGCTCTGGCCTGCTGGCCTTCGTCTACCTGTATGCGATCAGCATCCAGAACGTGCCCATGGCGTTCGCCGCCTCGATCGTGATGTGGGGCATGGTCTACCAGGGTTACAACGCGGTGTTCCCAAGCTTCTACCCAGAGCTGTTCCACACCCGCTACCGCGTTTCGGCCATGGCCATCGCGCAGAATATCGGCACCATGCTGACCGCCATGCTGCCGGCGCTGTTCGCCCTGGTTGCTCCGCCTGGCTCGGACAACATCCCGCTGGTGGTAGGTAGCCTGGCGTTCTTCATCACCTGCGTGTGCGCCCTGGCGGCCTACATCGCCCCGGAAACCCATCGCCTGGCGATGGAAGACCTGGGTAACCCGGACGCCAAGCCGATGGAGAAAGAAGCCTATGAAGCTAGCCGTAAAGGTAGCTTGCAGGCAGTGAGCCACTGATAGACCGCCGGGGCTGCTTTGCAGCCCTTTCGCGGCACAAGGCCGCTCCTACAGGGAACCGCGCAAGCCTGGGCTAATGCGATCCACCTGTAGGAGCGGCCTTGTGCCGCGAATGGGCCGCAACGCGGCCCCGGCAATATCAGCCTTGAACCACTGCTTGCAGCCTGTCCCAAAGTTTCTCGACATGCTCCCGCTCAGTCGGCAGCGCGCCCACCGATACCCGCACCATCCACCGCCCATCCAGCGTCGCCGGCGTCACATACGCATCCCCGGACGCATTCAACCGCTCGGCCCACCCCTTGGTATGCGCATCCAGCGCCTCCCCTTCCAGCCCTGCCGGCCGATGGCGAATGCACAAGGTCTGCAACTGCACAGGCGCCAATACTTCCCACTGCGTCGCCGCCCCAACCTGCTCCGCCAACCAACGGGCATTGTCCAAGTCACGCCGCAACCGTGCCTGCAACGCTTCAACACCCTCGCTGCGCAACATGAACCACAGCTTCAACGCGCGGAACCGACGGCCCAGCGGGATACCCCAGTCACGCAGGTTTTTCACCTCGCCGTCCACCGCCGATTGCAGGTAGCTGGGGTTGGTGCTCATCACCCGGATCAAGTGCTGCGGATCACGCACGTAGTAGATCGAGCAGTCGAAGGCCACACCCAGCCACTTGTGCGCATTGACCACCACCGAATCGGCCAGCTCGATGCCGTCCCACATCCAGCGGCATTCGGGCAGGATCATCGCCGAACCGGCCATGGCCGAGTCCACATGCAGCCACAGGCCATGGGCCTGGGCGATCTCGCCAATCGGGCGCAGCGGGTCCAGCGCAGTGGTGGTGGTGGTGCCGGTGGTGGCCACCACGGCGCATGGCAGGTTGCCCGCTGCCAGGTCCTGCTCGATGGCGGCCTGCAGCGCCTCCGGGCGCAGGGCATAGCGTTCGTCGGTCGGGATCAGGCGGATATTGTCGCGACCAAAACCGGCCAGCAGCGCGGCCTTGTCCACCGAGCTCGTGGGCGTGGGCGCTGACGTAGACGATCAGGGGCTTGGCCTGGGCTTGCATGCCACCACGCACCAGTGCGTAGTCGCTGGCGCGCTCGCGGGCACTGATCAGCGCCACCAGGGTGCTGGTAGACGCGGTGTCCTGGATCACCCCGCTCCATTGGCCCGACAGGCCGAGCAACTGACGCAACCAGTCGAGGGTGGTTTCTTCCAGCTCGCTCAGGGCCGGGCTGGACTGCCATGACAGGCCCAGCACACCCAGGCCGGTGCTGAGGAAGTCGCCAAGCACCGAAGACAGGGTACCGTTGGAGGGGAAGTAGCCGTAGAAGTCCGGGTGTTGCCAATGGGACAGCCCGGGCATGACCAGTTGGTTGACGTCGTCGAGGATGGCTTCGAAGGGCTCACCTTGCCGGGGAGCGGTTTCGGGCAAGGCGGCCTTGAGGTAGCCAGGCTCGACCTGGGCCATGACCGGGCGTTCGCCGACGGTCTGGCGGTAGTCGGCGATCAGGTCGATCAGTTGGTGGCCGTACTGGCGGAATTGTTCGGGGGTCACGTGGGCTCTCCTGTGGGTAATCCACTGCCTGTTCCGGCCCTATCGCCGGCAAGCCAGCTCCCACAGGTACTCCGTAGGCTTCAGACCCTGTGGCTTACTTGTGGGAGCTGGCTTCCCGGCGATAGGGCCGGAACAGGCAACACAATGCCCCCAGTCTAGGCACCTATGCCAATCCGAATAACCCCGCCTTGCGCATACCTGCTATGGCAAACCCGCATGCCCACCCTGCACACCGAATTGCGACTGACGCCACAGCTCGAACACCCGGTTGCGCAGCCAGCGGTGCTCGGCCGAAGCCTGCAACCGCTGGTGCCACACCACCCAGTAGCGCTGGCTGTGGTCGATGAAGCCCAGCGGCCGCCAGGCCAGGTCATGCAAGCGGCACAGTTGCCGGGCGATGTGCTCGGGTACGGTGGCCACGGCCTGGCTGTTGGCAATGACCTTTACGGTGGCGGAAAAAAACGGCACCTCCAGGCTGACCCGCCGCTGCAAGCCCTGGGCGCGCAGGTGGCGGTCGATGAAACTGTCCTTGTCGCCACCGCCGGAAATGCGCACATGCTTGTGCGCCAGGTAATCCGCCTGGCTGAGCGCGGCAAGGGCGGCCAGCGGGTGGTCGTTGCGCATCAGGCACACCGCACGGTCCTCACCCAGCAAGCGCCCGTGCAGGTTGGGTGGCGACTCGTCGAACAAGGTGGTGGCGAGGTCGATTTCGCCGCTGGCCAGCAACGCATACTGGCCGGCCTGCCAGGTGCGGTACTCCAGCGATACGCCTGGCGCCTCGTGTTCCAGCGCGGCCACCAGCAGCGGCAGCATGTGCTCGGCCACGTAGTCCGACGCGGCCAGGCAGAAGCGCCGCTCGCAGCGGGCCGGGTCGAACACTGCGGGTTGACGCAGGGCGTGCAGTTCTTCGAGGACCTGGCGTAGGGGTTCGACCAAGGCTTCGGCGTGTTCGCTGAGTACGTAGCCGCGGCCTTGGCGCACCAGCAACGGGTCATCGAAGGCATCGCGCAGGTGGGCGAGTTGGCGGCTGAGGGCCGACTGGCTGACACCCAGGCGCTCGGCGGCGTGGCTGAGGTTTTTCAGCTGCAGCAGGTGGTCGAGGGTGCGCAGGTGGGCAAGGCTGAGGGAGGCGAATGTGGGGTTCATCGAGGGTTCGGCTCCAGACCGCAGGCGAGGGCTTTGCCCTCGTTTCGCGGCACAAGGCCGCTCCTACAGGGGAATGCATAACCCCTGTGGGAGCGGCCTTGCGTCGCGAACGGGCCGCAACGCGGCCCCGGCTTTTTAGGCAGTCAGACCAACGTAGACGTTCTGCACGTCATCGTTTTCGTCGATTGCCTCAAGGAACGCTTCAACCTCGGCCAGTGCCTCGGCACTCAGGCTGGCCGCGCTCACAGGGTTTTTCGGGGTATAGCCGATTTTTGCCGCGGTCACGGTGAAGCCGTGCTCTGGCAGCGCCTTTTGCACGGCATCCAGGTCGGTGGTGTCGGTAATGAACAGGGTGGAACCAACTTCTTCACCTTCCTCGAAGTCCTGGGCACCGGCTTCGATGGCGGCCATTTCCGGGTCAGCGTCAGCGCTTGCCGGGGTGGCTTCGATCAGGCCTACGTGGTTGAAGTCCCACGCGACCGAACCGCTGGCGCCCAACTGGCCCTTGCGAAACAGCACGCGAATCTGCGCGACGGTGCGGTTGATGTTATCGGTCAGGCACTCGACGATCAGCGGTACCTGGTGCGGTGCGAAACCTTCATAGCTCACCGCATGGTACTGCACGGCATCACCGTCCAGGCCAGCACCCTTGCGAATTGCCCTGTCCAGGGTCTCGCGGGTCATCGAAGCCTTCTTGGCTTGCACGATGGCCAGGCGCAGGCGCGGGTTCATGTCGGGATCGGCGCCCGACTTGGCAGCGATCTGGATTTCCTTGGACAGCTTGCCCATGATCTTGCCTTTGGCATTGGCCGCTGTTTCTCTATGTTTGGCTTTCCACTGTGCGCCCATGTCGACTCTCTTGTTTCAGCGGCCGGTTCAGGAAGCGACCGGCCAAAAGTGGGTGCAGTTTATACGCCCTCAAGCGCCGGATCGACAAGAAATCTCATCAGCTTTTATCGGCTTTGCCCGCCGCTGCGGCAAACCGTGCCAGGCCCACATCCAGCCGGCGTGGCCGCAAGCCGTGGTCCTCGGCGCGCTCCTTGCGACGGATGGCGTTGCGCACCACCAACGAGCCCAGGTAGCGGATCGGCTCGGGCGGAAACAGCCCCAAAGGCCCCTTGACCAGCGGCGAACGCGTCCACGGGTTGTCCAGGCCCAGCGCCAGCGACGAAAGAATCTGCCCACCCATGTGACACGGGCCTACGCCGCTGCCGGAGTATCCAAAGCCGTAGAACACATTACCCTGCCCGTCCAACCGGCCAAAGAACGGCAAGCCGGTCACCGAGCGGTCCGAAGGCCCGTTCCAGCTGGCCGCCAGTGGCACCTCGGCCAGGGCCGGGAAAAACGCGCCAAGGCTTTCGCGCAGCAATGGCCGGTACGGCGACGGCTGGTCGAACACCGGCAGCATGCGCCCGCCGTAGGCAAATGTGTTGCCGCCCTTGCCGAGCATCAGCCGGCCATCGGAGGTGTTGTGGTAGTAGTGCACGAAAATCCGCGAGTCGAGCACGCTGATGCCGCTGTCCAGGCCGATCTGGTTGAGCAATTCGGGGCACGGTTCGGTAATGACCATGTCGCTGGAAACGATCGCCACGCTGCGCTCGAACTGCGGGAAAGCGCGCGCCATCCAGGCATTGAGGCCCAGCACCACGCGGTCGGCGCGCACGGTGCCATGAGCAGTGCGTACCTGCACCGGGGTGCCGTGCTCCAGGCCAGTCATCGCAGTGCCTTCATGAATGCGCACACCGCGCTGCAAGGCCACCCGGCGCAAGCCGCGCACCAGCTTGCCCGGCTGCACCGTGGCCGCAGCCGGCGAAAACCAGCCCTCCAGGTGCCGCGTCGAACCCGCCAGGCGCTGCACCTGTTCCAAGGGCAGGCGACGGAACGAATTGACGCCCTTCTGCTCCAGCGCGGCGATCACCCCGTCCGTGGCGCCGACCTGGGCTGCATTGGTGGCGGTGTACAGCGTGCCATCCAGGCGGTAGTCACAGTCAATGCCATTGGCAGCGCAGAATGCGCCGATATCACCAATGCTGCGCTCCGACTCGCGCACCAGGCGCACTGCCTCGGCCACGCCGAACAAGCGCTCCAGGGTGAAGTACTTGGCCGACCAGGACAACGCGCAGCCACCATTGCGGCCACTGGCACCGGCGCCGCAGATGTCGGCTTCGATCAGCACCACATCCAGGGCCGGCACCGCCTCCTTGAGCATCAGCGCCGTCCACAGCCCGGTGTAGCCACCGCCGACGATGCATACATCGCAGCGGGCATCGCCTTGCAGCGGCGGGCACACCGCTTCCTGCGTGGAATCCAGGGCCTGTTGCAGCCAGAAGGGTCTCATTCGCTCGCTTTCCTTTCAGGTACGCAGTGGCTTGATTGCCATGCTGGTATTGGGTGCCACATCGTTGCTTTGCGCGCTGCTGGCCGGGCGGCTGTTCCAGTGGGGCAGCAGCACCAGCGCCGAGAACAGCGCGCAGCCAGCGAACACGATGAACACCGTGACGCCGTCGAAGTAACCCGGCAGCAACCCGCCCAGCACCGCCCCCACCGAGCCGCAGCCATTGACGAAGCCGGCGGCGGTGGCACCGGCCTTGGCGGTGCCGAAGTCGATGGCCGCGGCGCCACTGATCATGGAGTCGGGCCCGTACAGGGTCAGGCCCATGACGAACAGCAAGGCCACCACCAGCATTACGCTGCCGGTGTGCATGGCCGCCATGAACGCCGCCAGGGTCACGGTCAGCAGCACCAGGCTGATCACGCAGGCCGGCATGCGCCGGGCGCCAAACAGCTTGTCGGAAGCCAGGCCGATCATGATCGGGCCAAGCAGCCCGGCCAGTTCGAAGGCGGTCGGGATGATTGCCGCGCCCACCTTGCCTACCGAGGGCATCTGTTCGAACACGATCACCGGCCCCCACAGCAGAATCGCGTAGCGCGCAGGCTTGAGCAGGAAGTACGCCAGGCCCAGGGTCAGCACCGTACGGTTGCGCAGGATCTCCCTCAGTGGCGCCCACACGCTGCACAGGTTATCGGCCGGGGCCATGCTCTGCGGCTCGGGCTCCACCGCCGGCAGGCCGACATCCTCAGGCTTGTTGCGCTGCAGGAAGAAGAACAGCACGGCCACCAGCGCCACCACGGCGGCACTGGAGAAGAACGCTGCGTGCCAGGTGCCCACCAGGGTATAGGCCCACCAGCCGGCAAACGGTGAGGCCACCAGGCCGCCGAAGGCATAGCAGGAACTCCACAGGCCCAGTACCCGCCCACGCTGCGAGGCCGGGAAGAAGCTGCCGATGTTCTTGCACAACCCGGCCCAGCCGGTGGACTGCGCCAGGCCCTGCACCAGCATGCAGGTGGCAAAGATCGGGAAGGTGGCGTAGCTGCCCATCACCACGGCTGCCACTGCCGAAATCAGCAACCCGCCAAGCACCACCACGCGCGGGCCGAAGCGGTCGGCGAGCATGCCCCAGGTGAACTGGCCCACGGCATAGGCGGCCAGGTAGATGGCGTCGAGGTTGGCCATGGCGGCCTTGTCGAGCATGAAGCTTGGGTCTTCGGCGATGCCCAGCTTGGCTACCGAAAAGGCTTTGCGGGTGAAGTAGAAGGCGGCGTAGGCCAGCCAGGTGATGGCGAAAATCTGGATGCGCCAGCGTTTGAACGCGGCTAGGGATTGATTCATGTGAGTCTGACCTCTTGCTCAAGTGTGCCGGCAGAATGTGAAGAAACGCCTGTCTTGTTCTTGTGTTACGCACAGCGATGACGAGGCTGTCATCGGGTCAGGTGGCGCCGTGTGGGCACCATGGCCCTGGCGGCATTCGTGGTGCCAGCGTCGGGCTGACATGCATGGAAACAGTTGCGCTAAGATAAATAAAATCGATTTATCGTATTACACACATAAGCCCAGCTTGTTACTGAGGTCAGCCATGTCGGTTTCCCACGCCCAACTCAAGGCCTTCCATGCGGTGGCCGTGCACGGCAGCTTTACCCGTGCTGCGCAAAAGCTGTTTCTGACCCAGCCTGCGGTGTCGGACCAGGTGCGCAAACTGGAGGAGCGCTTCGGCGTGTTGCTGTTCCACCGCAACAAGCGTTCGGTGCAGCTCACTGACCTTGGCGAGCGCCTGCTGGGCATCAGCCAGCGCCTGTTCGCCTGCGAGGCCGAGGCGCTGGACCTGCTGCTGGATTCGCGCGCGCTGCACACCGGCAGCCTGGTGCTGGCGGTGGATGCACCGGTGCACGTGCTGCCGCAGATTGCCCGTTTCTGCCAGCGCTACCCGGGCATCCAGGTGAAGATCGAGACCGGCAACACCGATGAGTCACTGGCCCGGCTGTTCAGCTATCAGGCCGACCTGGCCCTGCTCGGCCGGGATGTCGACGATGAGCGCCTGCATTGCCTGCCGCTGCGCCGTGACCCGATGGTGGCGTTTGTTTCGCACAACCACCCGTGGGCCAGCCGTGGTTCGATCAGCCTGGCCGACCTTGACGACACACCATTGGTGCTGCGCGAGCCCGGTTCGGTGACGCGGCAGACGCTGGAAGAAGAGATGCAACGGGCCGGGCTGCGGATTCGCCCGGCGATCCAGGTGGAGGGCCGCGAGGCAGCGCGGGAAGCGGTGGTGGTGGGGATTGGCGTGGGCGTGGTGTCGGCAGCGGAGTTTGGCGCCGATGCGCGGGTGTGTGCGTTGCCGATCGTGGATTGCCAGCGGCATTTGACCGAGACACTGGTCTGCCTGAGCGAGCAGCGTACGCGGCGGGTGGTGGCGACCTTTTTGCAAGTGGTCGAGGAAGGGTTGTAAACCTGCACTGGCCCTTTCGCAGCACAAGGCTGCTCCTACAGGGGAGTGCGATCACCTGTAGGAGCAGCCTTGTGCTGCGAAGAGGCCAGTGCAGGCAACCCGACTATGCTGGGATAACCTCAACCCACAAACCGACCACCCATGCTCTACCGCCTGGCCGCCGACACCCTGGTCCTGTTGCACCTGGCCTTCATCCTGCTGGTGCTGTTCGGCGGCCTGCTGGTGCTCAAGTGGCGCCCCGCCCTCCTCATCCACCTGCCGGCCCTGGCCTGGGGCCTGGCGGTGGAGTGCCTGCACCTGGGCTGCCCGCTCACCACGTGGGAAAACCGCATGCGCAGCGCTGCCGGTGACGCGGGGTACCAGGGCGGTTTTGTCGAGCACTACATCTGGCCGCTGATCTACCCCACCGGGCTGACCCCGCACATCCAGCTGCTGTTGGGCAGCATCGTGCTGCTGCTCAACCTCGGCATCTACAGCTACGTTGCCTGGCGCTGGCGCCGGCCTAGCGGGTAGCGATCACGAACAACCGCGGGAACGGCAGCAGCACCTTGCCATCGGTGGCCGGCGGGTAGTCGCGCTGCATGGCCTGCAGGTACATCTGCAGGAAGTCTGCCTGTTCCTGCTCATCAAGCCTGGCCAGGTAGGGCCGCAACGCCGAACCCTTGAACCACTCCACCACTGCTTCGGCGCCACCGGGCAAAGGGTGGTGATAGGTGGTTCGCCACACATCCACCCGCGAGCACAGCGGGCTGAGCAAGTCGTAGTAGAACGCCGCACCGTGCCGTGGCGGCAACTGGAATTCAGCGAATTTTGCCGCCCAGGGGCCTTGGCTGGCAATTTCGCGCAATTGCCGGTGGGCCGGTTCGTCGAGGTTGTCGGGGGTTTGCACGGCCAGGCTGGCGCCTTCGCTCAGCTGGCGAACCAGATGTGGGTACAGCGAGGCATGGTCAGGTACCCATTGCAGCGATGCATTGGCCAGGATCAAGTCCTGCGGCTCGGGGGCAGACCAGCCGGCAATGTCGGCGATCACCGTACGTACCCGTGGAATGCACAGCCGCTTGCGCTCGCGGGCCTTGTCGATCATGTCCGGATCGCTGTCCAGCGCCGTCACCTGAGCATCGGGATAACGTTGCAGCAACACCTCGGTGGAATTGCCCGGGCCACAACCCAGGTCGGTGGCGTGGCGCACCGGGCGCGGCGGGATGGCGGCGAGCAGGTCGCGTACAGCGCGGGTACGTTCGTCTTCGAACAGGGAATACTGGGTGGCGGACCAGGCCATGTGCGGCTCCTTTGGGCGGGCAATGTGTCTAGCATATGCCATCTGACAGCCTGCGCGGTCGTTGTAGGAGCGGCCTTGCGCCGCGAAAGGGCCGCAAAGCGGCCCCGGCAATGTGTGCTGAAGCTGCGATTTTGGGGCTGCTGTGCAGCCCGTTCACGGCGCAAGGCCGCTCCTACAGGGGCCGTGCGTGCCTTCAGAAATCCCAGCGGGTGGTCACCATGAAGTTTCGCGGCTCGCCGTAATAGCCACTGTAGAATGTGGTATCCAGCGCACTGAGGTACTTCTTGTCGAACAGGTTGTTGACGTTCAGCGTGGTCGAAAGCTGGTCGGTGATCTGGTAGCGGCCCATCAGGTTGAACACGGCGAACTGCCCTTGCTTGGCCTTGACCGTGCCCAACTCGGCAGGCGCGGCAGTGAAGTGTGTGCCGCTCTGCCAGTTCATGCCACCACCCACAGTCAGGCGTTCCAGCTCGCCCGGCAGGCGGTAGGTGCTCCACAGCTTGACCATGTTGGCCGGGAACACGGTGTTGATGCGCTCGCCATCAGCGTCCTTGATGATGCTGTGGTTGTAGCTGGCGCTGAGGTTCCACCCCGGCTGCAACTCGCCGCTGGCTTCCACTTCAAAGCCGCGCGTGGTGGCACCGGAAATCGCTTGATAGGCCGCCGTGGTGGTTCCCGGCACAACTCGGCCTGGGTCGACCACGGCCAGGTTGTCCTGCTTGATCTCGAACGCAGCGATGCTGGTTTGCAAGCGCCCGTCAAAGTACTCGCTTTTCAGGCCGACTTCGTAGTTGTCACCTTCGCGCGGCGCCAGCGTCGCGCCGCTGGCATCACGTACTGTCTGCGGCTTGAAGATACTGGTGTAGCTGGCATAGACCGAGTGAATGTCATTCAGCGCGTAGACCACACCGGCATAGGGCGTTACCACGCCGCTTTCACGGTTACCCGGGATCTTGTTCGGCTGCGTGCTGAGGTCGTAGCGGTAGCGGTAGTTGCTGACCCGGGCGCCCAGGATCACCGACAGGTCGTCGGTCGGCCGCAGGCGCGTAGCCAGGTAGGTACCACTTTGGTAGATGCTGGTATCGCCGTCGTACAGTTTGCCGTTGGCGGTGTTGGGCTTGGTGGTGTAGTTGTCCCAAGTGTAGAAGTTGACCCGAGTGCCCTCGATCGCCGTGCCGCGCAGCGGGTCGTGGTGGTTCTGGTAGCGGGAGAAATTGTAGCCCAGCACCAGGTCGTGCTCGCGGCCGAATGCCTGGAATGGCCCCTTGAGTTGCGCGTCCACGCCCACCTGCTTCTGCCAGGTACTGCCGGCGCCGCCGTACAGGCGCACGCCTTCGCCAGTCTGCTTGTCGGGGAAGCCCCAGCTGGCGGTGGCCAAGCGGTAGTCGTCGCGGTTGATGTACATCTGGTTCACCGCCAGCCGCAGGCTCCAGTCGTGGCCCAGTTTCTGTTCGAGGCTGGCGAAGGTGTTCAGCGCGTCCTGGGGGTTGCTGCTCCAGCGCGCCGCGCTGTTGGTGGAACGGGAAAAGTCGGTTTGCTCACCATTGCTGTAGAACAGCGGGAACGCTACCGATGAGGAGCCCTCTGGCCGGTTGCGCTGGTAGTCGGCGCCCACGGTAAGCAAGGTGGTATCGCTCAGGTCGGCTTCGAGGATGCCGTAAAACACCTGCTTTTCCTGGTGGTAGTGGTCGACAAAGCTGTCGTTCTGCTGGTAAGCGGCAACCATGCGCCCGCGCACATTGCCGGTGGGGGTCAACGGCCCGGACAGGTCGACCTCGGTGCGGTACTTGTTCCACGAACCCAGCCCAGCACTGACATGCCCCTTGAACTCGGCGGTGGGCCGCTTGCGCACCAGGTTGATGGTGGCCGACGGGTCGCCGGCGCCAGTCAGCAGGCCGGTGGCCCCGCGCAGCACCTCCACATGGTCATAGATGGCCATGTCGGCCAGGCTCTGCGCCGACACCTGGCTGACGATATCGAGGGTAGTGGGGATGCCGTCGAACTGGTAGTTGTCTACCGAATAGCCACGCGAGTAGATGTTGAACCGCTCACTGCCCAGGCTTTGGACCGACAGGCCTGGGGTTTGCTGCAGCACTTCGGTAAGGTCGTTCAGGCCTTGGTCGTCCATGCGCTGGCGGGTGACCACGCTGATCGACTGCGGTGTTTCGCGCGGCGACAGGTCCAGGCCTGTACCGGCGCGAGTAGTGCCCAAGGTGTAGGCACCGGTGCCGTCGGTGCTGTTGCCGTAACGCTGGCTGTCGATGTTGGTAGCGCCCAGCTCCAGCGTCGAGCCGCTGGCTGGCGCGCCGATCAAGTAACCCTCCCCGGCCCGCTGCAGCTGCAGGCCCGAACCGGCAAGCAGCTGTTGCAAGGCCTGGGCGACGCTCATGTGCCCATGCACGGCCGCCGCCTGACGGCCCTCGGCAGCATCGGTGGAAAACAGGATGCGGGTGCCGGTCTGCTGGGCCAGGGCGTTTAGCGAACGGTCCAGGCGCTGGGCCGGGATGTCCAGGCTGAAGGTGGCATCCTGCGCCTGGACGGTGGCGCAGGACAGCAGGCTGGCGGCCAGCAGCATCAGCGGTGAAAGGTGGTTACCCATGTATTCCCCATACGATTCAAGTGACTTCATAGGGATGGCGGTTGGCCATGGGCGAATGTTGATGTGCCAATGAAAATAATTATGGGTTGCCTGTACCGGCGATCAATCAACTCGGCCAATCACCAGCCCACCATCAACCGCGCGCACCACCGTCACAGGCAACACCGCAGGCAACTGCTCCAGCAGTGCCCGAACCTGCCGGCTGTCGAACTCACCCGACAAGCGCAAACCACCGGTGCGGTCATCCGCCAGCCGCAGTGGCACCTCGCTGTAGCGCTGCAAATCCACAATCGCATCGCGCAACGGTGTACCGTCAAAACGCAACACCGAACTGCCCCAGGCAGCCATCGCGCTCGGCTGCACGGCCTGCACCACACCCAGCTCATTGGCGGTCGCAAGCAATTGCTGCCCGGCCCGCAAGGGCTGCACGGCGCCGTGCCCACTGCCGACCTCTACCGCACCTTCCAGCACCCCTACCCGCACGCCACGCACATCGCTGCGCACGTCGAACACCGTACCAATATCACGCACCCGCACGCCCTGGCTGCGGACAATGAATGGCGCATTGGCATGCACTACGGTAAAGCGTGCCTGCCCTTCGACCAGCTCCAGCTGCCGGCTGTGCAGACGCCGTTCAATCTGCAGGCGGCTAGCGGAGTCCAGCAGCACCTGGCTGCCATCCGCCAGCACCAGCTCGCGCTGCTCACCCACGGCCACCAACACCTGTTCGGTATGCCAGGCAGGGTCCAGCCACCACAGGCTGCCCGCCAGCACCAATGACAACAGGCTGGCCTTGGCCGCCTTGCCGGCCTTGCGCCGGCGCGCGGTCATGGCTTTGCCTTCGGCGAGCAACGCTTCACGGGACGCCACCCGCTCGCGCAGGGCCTCGCTGAACGCTTCCAACGGGTCGGCCTGGGGCTTGCCGTCACGCTTGCCCTGGCTCATGCCCGCGCCTCGCCATGCAGGCGCCGGGCAGGTTCCCAGCGGCTGGCGATGGTACGCAGCGCCCGGTTGAAGTGCTGAGTCACCATGTTGACCGAAATTTCCAGCTCGGCGGCGATGTCACGCTGGGCCATGCCATGAATGCGGTGCAGCAGGAACACCTGGCGCTGACGTGCCGGCAGAGCTTCGATAATCGCCAGCAGGGCATGCAGCTGTTGTTCGAAATCCAGCTCACGCGCTCCATCCCAGCTGTCCAGGGCCGGTTCGCCATGGCTGGCGGCGGCCAGATAATCCGCACGCAGCGACTCGGCACGCACCCGGTCAATGGCTCGGTTGAAGGTGACCTTGCGCAGAAATGCCAGCGGCAGCGAAATGCGCTGGCGGGGGGGCTTGTCAAGAATCTGCAGATAGACGTCGTGAACCAGGTCACGGGCAAAATGGCGGTCGCGAAAGCGCTGGCGGATGTAGCGGACCAGGTCGTCATAGTGCAACGCCAGCGCGTCAAGCAGTTCCTGGTTGGGCGGTGTGTTGGACATGGTGAGCCAGCGCCAAGTGATAATGCTTCGCATTGTAGGGGCTGAGACAGGCACTTGTCTGCTGTGGCTTCATCGCCGGCAAGCAAGCGCCCACAGGTTCACCACAATGTCTGGGTACCGTGATTTCTTGTGGGAGCTGGCTTGCCGGCGATGAGGCCGGAACTGACCACCTATGCTTGAAGTCAGTCCATTTATGCGCATGCCCATGAAGACCTACATCGCCCTCGCCATCCTGGCCCTGATTGCCGCCGCGGCCCTGCTCGGCTCGCCCTGGATGAACCAGCGCTTCCACATGCCCGCAGAAAAAGCCCAGGCCCAACAACGCGAAACGGCCGGGTCCCCAAGGGAGCCGGCCGTTTCCAGGCACAAGTGACGCTTAGTGCTGCTTGCTGCTACCAGAACGGATCTGGTGCACCACACCCATTGCCACCACGACTGCCGCCGCGATACCGGTGGAGATCACCAGGATCTGGTAGTCAGGCATGAAGGCCATGGTGACCAGGGCGGCCACGATGAACGCGATCACCAGGTAGGTCAGCCACGGGAACAGCCACATCTTCAGGCGCACTTCCTTGCCTTCGGCAATCAGCTTACGGCGCATGCGCAGTTGCGAGAAGGCAATCACCAGGTACACCAGCAAGGCGATCATGCCCGTGGTGTTCATCAGGGTATCCAGCACGTCTTTCGGGCGCAGGGTCTCGCTGAAGTTGATCAGCGCACACACCACGGCCACGGCGCACGAGCCCATGATCGCGTACACCGGTACACCGGTGCCGGCACGGGTGATCTTGAAGAACGACGGCGCATCGCCACGCTGGGCCAGGGAGAACAGCATGCGCGAAGCGGTGTAGTGGCCCGAGATCAGGCAGCTGCTCACCGAGGTCAGCACCACGAAGTTCATCAGCAGCTCGGCATACGGCACGCCCAGCAGTTCCAGGGTACGGCGGTAGGCGCCATAGCCGGAAACGCCCAGGTGCGGGTCGTTCCACGGTACCAGGCAGACGATCAGGAAGATCGAACCGACGTAGAACAGGCACACACGCCATACCACCGAGTTGGTAGCCTTGACGATCTGCGCGGCCGGGTCTTTGGCTTCGGAAGCAGCGATGGTGACGATTTCGGCGCCCAGGAAGGCGAACATCACCCCGAGCAAGGCACCGATCACAGTGGTGATGCCATTGGGCATGAAGCCTTCGGCAGTGAGGTGGCTGATGCCACGCACTTCACCGAACTGCCAGACGTTCATCACAGCAGCGGTACACACGATCAGGAAGCAGACGATCGCGATCACCTTGATCAAGGCGAACCAGAACTCGAACTCACCGTAGTGCTTGACGTTGAAGAAGTTGACGGTAATCAGCAACAGGGTCGTGGCCAGCACGAACACGTTGACGCTGACGTCGGGGAAGAAGCCATGCAGGATCTTGCCCGCCACATAGGCTTCCCAGGCCATGAGGATGACCCAGTACCACCAGTACAGCCAGCCGATGGTGAAACCGGCCCAGCGGCCAATGGCGCGGTCGGCGTAGGTGGAGAACGAGCCGGTGTCTGGCGAGGAAGTCGCCATTTCACCCAGCATGCGCATGATCAGCACCACCAGGATGCCGCCCGCCAGGTAGGCCAGGACAGCGGCTGGGCCGGCGCTGTGGATCACGCTGCCGGAACCGACGAACAAGGCGCCGCCAATTACCCCGGCGATCGACATCATCGTCAGGTGGCGCGACTTCAGCGAGGCACTGAGCTTGCTCTCGTGCCCGCCTTTCGCGGTGGTGGTTGTGGATGTTGCGTCCATCAGTTGTGTACCCCGTGCTTCTTTTTATCCAAGGAAAACCGTGAAACCCCGATGGCTGGCGGTTTCACCTGTACATCAGTGCTAATGCGGGCAGGATGGTGTGAACGAACACACGCAGGCCCTCCATGGCGGCCTGCTGACGCGCCCCAGGACGGCTGCCTGGAGCGAACTGAACATGCTTTATGTGGCGATATCCGACACCTAATGTAAAAATGTCCGACGCAGAGAGCCATGCACAGTGGCATGAATCTCGCACTGCACTGTACAGGTCGCCCATGCAGTACACCGTGCAAACGCCAGGCGATACGCACCCTGAAGGCCCCGAATGTTCGAATTACATCCAGACTCTTCCACCCCGCTGGTCAACCAGATCATCGACGGGTTGCGTGAGTTGATCGACAACCAGACCCTCAAGCCGGGCGCCAAGGTGCCGTCTATCCGCGCCTTTGCCGCCAGCTATTCGGTGAGTACCTTCACCGTGGTCGAGGCCTACGACCGCCTTGTCGCCCAGGGGCTGCTGGTGAGCCGTGGCAATGCAGGGTTCTTTGTCAACCGCGCGGCGGGCGAACTGCTGGACCGGCACAATACCGAGGCCGACGCCAGTCGACCAACGTTCAACTCCGAGTGGTACCTGCAGCAGATCTTCGAGATCCGCCAGTTACCCTACAAACCGGGGTGCGGCTGGCTGCCCAACGACTGGATGTACGAAGAAGGCCTGCGTCGGGGGTTGCGTCAGGTGGCGGGTAGCCCGCTGGAACTGTCGGGCTACGGCGACCCCATGGGCCTGATGGAGTTGCGTGCACTGACCGCCCAGAACCTGCAGCAAGAGCTGTCGATCGTGGCCAACCCGGCGCAACTGATGCTCACCCACGGCGCCAGCCAGGCCCTGGACCTGGCCGCACGCACGCTGGTGCGCCCAGGCGATGTGGTGCTGGTGGACGACCCCGGCTACCCCAACCTGATGAGCATCCTGCGTACCCAGGGCGCGACCTTGGTGGGCGTGCCACGTACACCGGCCGGCTACGACCTGAACCAGCTGGAACAGTTGCTTACCCATCACCGCCCGACGGCGTTCTTCACCCAGCCGCACCTGCACAGCCCGACCTGCTCACGCACCCCGCTGCCGCAGTTGCACCGCTTGCTGCAACTGGCCAGCCAGCACGGCTTCCGCCTGGTAGAAAACAACCTGTACGCCGACATGGTTGCCGAACCGCAGCCATGCCTGGCCAGCCTGGACCACCTGCAGCAGGTGGTGTACGTGGGCAGCTACTCGAAGAGCATTTCGCCCAACGTGCGGGTGGGCTACATGCTGGCCAACCCCGAGCTGCTGCAAAAACTGCTGCACCTGAAAATGCGCTCAGGCCTGACCACTTCGCAGGTGATGGAGCGTGTGGTGTACGCCGCGATCATCGACGGCCGCTGGCGCAAGCACCTCAAGCGCCTGCGCCAGCGGCTGGCCGAAGCACATCAGGAAGTTGGCCGGCATCTGCATCGATTAGGCTTCGAACTGTTCACCGAATCGGATGAAGGCATGTACATCTGGACCCGCCACCCGGCGATTCCGGACAGTGCCGCGTTGCTGGATGATGCGCTGGAGAAAGGCATCATGCTCGGGCCCGGGCAGCTGTTCATGGTGGATGCCAAGGCCACCGGGTGGATGCGGTTCAATGTGGCGTTCAGTACCGACCCGGCGATGTGGGAGTTGCTGGAGAAGGTGTTCGTCAAGCATGTGCGCCGGGGTGGGATGTAGTTCGGCGCAACACTTTCAGCGCCTGTGAGATCGAGCGCCGCCCGCGCGGCGCTCTATCAAAATTTCTATCTAACGTATCAGACTTTTTCTTGGTCAACACGGCCTGCGCGGGCCAGCACGGCATTCAACAGTACATCAGCACCTTGGCGAGCATCGTCAGGCAGCACATCTTCAGCCTCATTGTGGCTCAATCCTCCAACGCAGGGGATGAACACCATCGCCGTCGGGCAGTAACGCGCCAGCAGGATGGCATCGTGGCCGGCACCACTGACGATACGTTGCTGGGCATAGCCAAGGCCGTCCACCGCTTGCTGCACCGCCGCCACACAGTCGGCGTCAAACGGGGTAGCCGGGCTAACCCAGTGGCGCTCAATGCGCACCTGCAAACCACGCTGGCTGGCAATAGCGTGCAGCTTAAGGGTCAGGTCACGCTCCATGGCTTCGATGGCTTCGTCCCGGTGGTGGCGCAAGTCCACCGTGAATTGCAACAAACCGGGAATGGTGTTGCGCGAGGACTTGGCAATGGACAACTCACCCACGGTGGTCAACCCTTCTGGGGCAAAGTCGGCAGCCAGTTGCTCCACCGCCTGAATCATCCGCGCGGTGCCATACAACGCATCCTTGCGCAAAGGCATCGGCGTGGTGCCGGCATGCGCCGCCATGCCTTCGACCGTCACGTCCAGCCAGCGGATGGCCTGGCCGCCGCTGACCACGCCAATGGCCTTGGCGTTGTCTTCAAGGATCGGGCCTTGCTCGATATGCGCCTCGAAATAGGCATCCACCTCGCCGCCCAGCGGGCGCTGGCCGGCGTAACCGGTGCGTTGCAGTTCGTCGGCCACGCTGATGCCATCGGCATCACGAATGGCCAGCGCCTCGGCCAGCGCGAGGCTGCCGGTGAACACCGCCGAGCCGAACATGGCCGGGGTGAAGCGCGCGCCCTCCTCGTTGGTCCATACGGCGATTTCCAGCGGCTTGCGGGTCTGGATATTCAGGTCATTGAGGCGGCGCACCACCTCCAGGCCGGCCAGCACGCCGTAGACACCATCGAAACGCCCCCCTTCGGGCTGGGTATCGAGGTGGCTGCCCATCATGACCGGGGCGGCATCCGGGTCACTGCCGGCACGGCGGGCGAACAGGTTGCCGATGGCATCCACTGACAGGCTCAGGCCAGCTTCACGGCACCAGTGGCTGAACAGTTCACGGCCGGCCTTGTCCTCGTCGCTGAGGGCCAGGCGGCAACTGCCGCCACGGGCGGTGGCGCCGACTTCGGCCATGGCCATCAGGCTCGCCCACAGGCGTTCGCCATTGCTTTTCAACATATGCGGGTACTCCAGAATAAAGAGGTTCGATCAGGCCAGTGCCAGGCGCTGGCTACGGGCGTATTGGCGTGCCAAGGCGAGCACGCAGACCAGCGAAATGGTGGCGATCAGGGTGTAGAAGGCTGCCATCGGCCACCATTGGCCGCTGAAGGTATGGGCCAGCCAGGTGCCAATCAGCGGGGTCAGGCCGCCGGCGATCGCGCCGCAGACCTGATAGGCCAGGGAAATGGCGGTGTAGCGCACGCGGGTTTCGAACATGCTGCTGACGTAGCCGGCAATCACCGCGTAGAAGGAGGCCATGCAGGCGGCGGCCAGGGCGATGCCAAGCACGATCAACGGGCCCTGACCCGAGCTCGACCAGCACGAACATCGGGTAGGGTGAAGCCATCGCCAGCACTGCGACCAACGCCAGGAAGCGCGTAGCGCCGACCTTTTCCGACAGCCAGGCCGCCAGCGGCTGCACGCAGAACTGGATGATTGCCACGAAGAACAAACACTCAAGGATCAACGAGCGCTCCAGGTGCAATTGCTGGGTGGTGTAGCTGATCATGAAGGTGTTGGTGAAATAGACCCCGGCAATGCCCAGAGTGTTGGCGCCGATGCACAGCAACAGCGGGCGCCAGGCGGTGCGCAGCACTTCGAATACGGGGGCCTGTTCCTTGCGATGGGCCTTTGCCGCCTGCTCGCGGCTGGCGATGAACTCGGGCGACTCATTCACCCCCAGGCGAATCGCCAGGCCCACCAGCAACAACAGTGCGCTGGCCAGGAACGGCACACGCCAGCCCCAGGCTCATCAGTTCCTCTTCAGGCAGGCGAGTGACCGCGCCAAAGGCCAGCAGCGACAAGATCAAGCCAGCCGGGCTACCCAGCTGGGCGAACGAGGCAAAGAAGTTGCGCCGGCCCTTGGGCGCATGCTCGCCGGCCATCAATACCGCCCCGCCCCACTCGCCGCCCACGGCAATGCCCTGGACGATGCGCAGCAGAATCAACAGCACCGGCGCGAGGGCGCCGATCTGGGCGTAAGTTGGCAGCAGGCCGATGCAGACAGTGACAATGCCCATCATCAGCAGGGTGATGACCAGCGACTTCTTGCGGCCGATACGGTCGCCCACATGGCCGAAGACGATGCCACCCAGCGGCCGGGCGAAAAAGCCCACGGCAAAGGTGCCGAACGCCGCCATGGTGCTGAACAGACTGTCGTCGGAGGGGAAGAACAAGGCCCCGAACACCAGGGCAGCGGCGGTGGCGTAAATGTAGAAGTCGTACCATTCGATCATGGTGCCGATGAACGCGGCGGCGGCGGCACGGCGCGGCTGGGCGGATGCGGTGGGCTTCATGGGGGCTCCTTTGCTTGTTGTTTTGGCAGGAGTTGCTAGGTCACGGTGGCGCTCTTTTGGCGCTTGGCCTGTTGATTCGGTGTCGGCTTCAATGCCTGCGATTTTTCGGCTCAGGGCTATGATTAGTCAATTTTCTATTTATTATTCGAACTATTAACCACGCTTATCATCGAGCCCCACCATGTCTGATCGCCTGCTCAACGACCGCCTCGACTGGAACCTGCTGCGCACCTTCCGGGTTATCGGCCAGGAGTTGTCCATCAGCCGCGCCGCCGCCCGCCTGCACCTTACCCAGCCGGCAGTAAGCCAGGCGCTCAAGCGCCTTGAAGAGCAGCTCGGCCGCCAGCTCATCGCCCGCCGCGGGCCGCGCTTCGTGCTGACGGAAATGGGCGAGCAGCTGTTCCTGCTGGCCGGTGAGGTGTATGGGCAAATGTCGCAGATCGGCGGCTTGCTGGAGCAACCGGCAGACGAAGTGGTGGGCAAGGTGCGCCTGCTGATGATCAGCCGCATCGTCAGCGAACGCTTCGACGACTTCCTTGCCGTGTTCCACCGCCAGCATCCACGGGTGGAGCTGGAGATCGATGTGATGCGCAGCTCGGACATTGTCGCTGCCCTGCAGGAGAAAACCGCCACGGCGGGGCTTAGCCTGAACCGACGTACACAGCCACGCCTGGAACAGCGGCTGTTCCTGCGTCAGCGCTATGCGTTTTTTTGTGGCAAGCACCATGCCCTGTTCGGCCAGGCCGAAGGCGACTTGCAACGGGAGAACTTCGTCAGTTTTACCAGCGACCAGATTGGCGGCATGTTGTCGCCGCTGACCATTTTCCGTGACCAGCAAGGGTTTGCCGGGCGGATCGTGGCGTCATCGCCAAGCCTTGAAGAAGTGCGCCGGCTGGTAATCGCCGGGTTTGGCATCGGCTGCCTGCCCGAGCATGTGGTGGCACCGGATGTCGAAGCGGGGTTGCTGTGGAAGCTGCCGCCGCAGGAAGGGATTGCCGATGTGGATATTCACCTGTTGTGGAACCGGGACCAGCGGTTCAGCCGGGCGGAAGAGATGTTTATCGAGGCGTTGCAGCGTGTCATAACCTAGCGCTTCTGAGCGGCTCGATAGACCTCGCTGCGCTCGCGCTTTCCAACCGATACCACCACCACAACGATACGCTCGTCCTCGACCCGATAGACCAGGCGATATCCGGAGGCCTTGAGCTTGATTTTATAGTGGTTCGCCAGGTCGCGGAGTGCATCGGCCTGTACCTTGGGCGATTGCAAACGTTCGCCAAGTTTTTTCTTGATCTGTTCGCGCACGGTGTGGCCCAGTTTGCCCCACTCCTTCAGCGCCGAAGGCAGGAATTCAAGCTTATAGGTCATCCAGAGACACCGGGACGCCTTTTTCACCCAGCCTGGCCTTGGCCAATTCGCTCAGTTCGAGATCTTCCAGGCGCTCCATCATGGCCTCATACAGCTCGGCAGGTACCATGTACCCCATCACGCGATTGTGGTTAAGCACGGCGACGGGCATGCCCGCAGCGCCGGTCATAACAGCAGATGGGTTCTTTTTCAGTTCCGACACGCTTACGGCCACGTCAGCAAAGATGTTCTGCATTTTTTCGCCCTCGAATCAGGACCATATTTTGGTCCATATATAGGGCATATACAAGCCCGCACTCCTCAGACACTGCCGTGCCGCAGCCTTGTTATCCACACCAACGCACGAAAGGCGCCCGTAACAGGTCTTGACTCAGTCCAACTCAGTCTTTCACTGACCGAGCATGCTTCACTAGGATGGCTTGCATCACTGCAGCTCACCCACAGGAGCTATCCCATGAACATCGACCTGGGCGGACGCACCGCCATCATCAGCGGCTCGACCGGCGGTATTGGTCTGGCCATCGCTCGCGGCCTGGCCCGCGCCAATGCCGACGTGGTCATTGCCGGCCGCAGCCAGAAGTCGCTGGACACCGCCCTGGCCGACGTGCGTAAGCAGGGTGGCCAGGGGCAGGTACAAGGCGTGGTCGCCGACCTGGGTACCGCCGCCGGTGCCGAAACCCTGTTTGCCGCCCACCCACGGGCCGACATCCTGGTCAATAACCTGGGCATCTACGACGACGTCGACTTCTTCGATGTAGACGACAGCGAATGGGCGCGCTTCTATGACACCAATGTGCTCAGCGGTGTGCGCCTTGCCCGCCACTATGCCCCGGGCATGGTTGAAAAAGGCTGGGGGCGTATTGTGTTCATTTCTTCGGAATCGGGCATCGCCATCCCTGCGGACATGATCAACTACGGCGTTACCAAGGCCGCCAACCTGGCCGTTTCCCATGGCCTGGCCAAGCGCCTGGCGGGCACCGGGGTTACCGTGAACGCGGTGCTGCCGGGCCCGACCCTGACCGATGGCGTGACCGCGATGGTGGCCGATGCAGCCCAGGCCTCCGGGCGCAGCATTCGTGAAGAAGCTGACCACTTCGTACGCACCGCGCGGCCAAGCTCGATCATCCAGCGCGTCGCCGATGTCGATGAGGTTGCCCACCTGGTGGTATACCTCGCCTCCCCATACTCCTCCGCCACCACCGGCGCGGCCCTGCGGGTCGACGGCGGTGTGGTCGACAGCCTCGCTATCTGAATACAACTGGAGAATTACCTCATGGCAACTGCCCATGCTTCCCTGCAAACCCGACACAGCCCTGAACACGTCTGGGCACTGATCGGCGGTTTCAACAGCCTGCCCGACTGGCTGCCGTTCATTCCCCAGAGCATTTCCAGCGAAGGCGGCCGCGTGCGCTCGCTGAAAGACCCGGACGGCAATAGCATCGTCGAGCGCCTGATTGCCTTTGACGACAAGCAGCGCAGCTACAGCTACGCGATCCTGAGCAGCCCATTCCCGGTGAACGGTTACCTGGCCACCCTGCGGGTCAAGGCCGACGGCCAGGGCAGCCTGGTGGAATGGTTCGGCGAGTTCACCCCGGTTGGCGTTAGCGATACCGAGGCCGAGGCATTGTTCAAAGGCATCTATGAAGGTGGCCTGCAAGCCTTGGCGAAAACCCTGGGGTAAGTGAATGGGGGGCTGCTTTCTTGTCCCCCAGTCAAAACACCTTGTCCCGCCCTTACCTGTTTTCCCCACCGCATCTCCGCTAGCCTGCCGTACAGCCCCGTTTCACAAGGACCCGCATCATGCCAACCGACCATCAAGCCTGGGCCTGGACCCCAGGCGCCGGCCTCGACGGCCTGCAACTGCTGCGCAAACCCTTGCCGCAACCCGGCCCCGGCGAAGTGCTGGTGGCCAACCGCGCCATTGCCCTCAACCCGGTGGACTGGAAAATCTGCGAGTGGGGCCACCCGGCCTGGCAGCAAGGTACAGTCCCAGGTGTGGATGGCGCCGGCGTGGTAGTTGCCGCTGGCGTTGGCGTCGACCTGCCTCTGGGCAGCCGCGTCGCCTACCACCAATCGCTGGCCCGCGACGGCAGTTTCGCCGAGCACTGCCTGCTCGATGCCAGCCTGGTGATGCACATCCCCAGCGCCCTCAGCGACAGCGCTGCCGCCGCCGTGCCCTGCCCCGCCCTGACTGCTTGGCAGGCCCTGGCCAAAATACCCGCAGGCGCCAGCCGCGATGTACTGGTAATCGGTGCCGGCGGCGCGGTGGGCTTCTACCTGGCGCAGTTGGCCGCACAACGTGGCCTGCGTGTCTGGGCCACGGCCGGGCAACGCCACCACGCCACGCTCAAGGCGCTTGGCGCAAGCGGCCTGTTCGACTACCACGATGCCGACTGGCAACAACAACTACAGGCCGCCCTGGGCGAGCGCCCGCTGCATGCCGTGTTTGATACCGTCAGCGGCGCCCACGCAGGCAAACTTGCCCACCTGCTTGGCTACAACGGGCACCTGGTGTGCATCCAGGACCGCCAGGAAAGCGCACCAACAGCCGCCTTCAGCACGGCGATTTCGCTGCATGAAGTGGCGCTGAACAGCATTCATGCCCACGGCAGATTGGCAGACCGCCAAGCCCTGCGTGTAGCCGGTGAACAACTGTTGCAAGCCGTAGCCGACGGTAGCCTGATCGCCCCACAACGCCGGGAGTTTGCCTTCGGCGCATTACCAGAGGCACTGCGGCAGTTGAAAGAGGGCCACGGCGCTGGCAAATGGGTAACACGCCTCGGCTGATCAGCATCTGTGACAACTTGGATCCTATTCTATGAAAAGGTATGCTGGGCAATAGCTAAAAGCCATTACCCAGGCAGGTTTGACACCTGCCTTCAAGGACGAGCCCTTTGCCCAGCCACCCTACCCGCCACACCATCGCCCGCCAGTGGCAGCTGCTCAAGTTGCTGCCCGGCCGCCACCCGGGGATGAGCTCCACCCAGTTGCAGGCCGCCCTGACCACCGTGGGCCATACCACCAGCAAACGCACCGTCGAGCGCGACCTGGTCGAGCTCGCCGCGCTGTTCCCGCTGCAGTGCAACAGCAAAGGCATGCCGTACGGTTGGTACTGGCAACCGGGCCTGAGCCTGGGCGAGGCGCAGCAGCTGCAACCCGACGTGCTTACGCCCCCGGACCACGTTGAACTGCATGCCTGGGTTGATGACGCGCTGGCCCTGCGCCTGGAGCAAGCCCCCCTGTCAGCAGACATGCAACTGACGCCGCAAGCGAGCGGCGGCGCCACGCTGGTGGCTACCGTCGACGACAACCGGGCGCTGATGGGCTGGCTGTTGTCCCAGGCAGGTGCTATCCGTATCCACGCCCCGCAAGCGCTGCGCATGGCCATGCTCGAACAGCTGCGCCAGAGCCTGGCGCTGCACGATGGCAGTTATTGACCGGCAGGCAAAAGTCATTGTCCCGCGGGCCGCTTTTTCCCCAGGCCTGCCCTGCGCAGAATTCGCTCCTGACAACGCATCACTTCAGGAGTACCCGATGACACGCTTCAAGCCCTTTCTGTTGGCCGTCGCCCTTGCGACCACTGCCCAGGCCACCCTGGCCGCAGACTGGCAGACCTCGCCCTTTGGCAAACAGGATGAAATCGGCGCCGCCAACCTGCTCACCCCAGACGTGGTCAAGCAGGCTGTCGGCCTGGTCAAGGTGGGCAAGGCCTACCCACTGGCGGTGCCCGTGAGCAAGGACTTGCCGGCATTCCGCCACCGCAGCTTCCACCTGTACAACATCCAGCCCGGCGAGCAGTCCGGCCAAACCCTGGGGCCCAACAAGTTCAGCTTCAACGATGAACTGGTCAACGGCTGGACCGGCGTCGGCACCCAGCTCAACGGCATCGGCCATATCGGCATCGACAACGTCTATTACAACGGCAACAAGGCTGCCGACTTCGTCACCGTCGAAGGCGTGACCAAACTGGGCGTGGAGAACGTACCGCCAATGGTCACCCGTGGTGTGGTGCTGGACATGACGGCCTACTACGGCAAGGCCATCGTACCGGGGGGTACGGCCTTTACCGTCGCTGACATCAAGGCAGTACTGAAGAAACAAGGCATTACCCTGCGCAAGGGCGATTTGGTGCTGTTCAACACCGGTTGGCTGGAGCTGATCGGCAAGGATAACCAGCAGTTCCTCGCTACCGAGCCGGGCATCGACCTGCCGGCGGCCGAATGGCTGGCGGACCAAGGCATCGTCGCTTTTGGTGGCGATACCTGGGCCTCCGAGGTGTACCCAAACCCGACCGGTGAAGAGTTCCCGGTCAACCAGTTCATGCTGGCCAAGCGTGGCATCTACAACCTGGAGCTGATCGATACACGTAAGCTGGTGCAGGACAAGGTGTTCGCGTTTCTCTTCGTGCTGGGGCAGCCTCTGTACAAGGGCTCGACTCAAGTGAACATCAACCCGGTGGCGATTTACTGACCACCGGGCCGATTCAATCCAGGCGCTGGCGCGCTTTGCATCCTCCAGCGCTCAGAACGTGCCCGGGTAGGCCCCGCCATCGATCAGCAGGTTTTGCCCGGTGATGTACCCGGCATGCGTGCTGCACAGGAACGTGCAATACGCGCCGAACTCCCCGGCATCACCAAAGCGGGCTGCCGGGATGGCCTTGCGCCGCGCCTGGGCAGTGGCGTGTACATCACCACCCGCCGCCTTCAATGTCTTTTGCAAACGCGCCGTGTCGAACGCCCCAGGCAGCAGGTTGTTCAGTGTGACATTGCTGCCCGCCAGGCGCTGTTGCCGAGCCAGGCCGGCAATGAAACCGGTCAGGCCACTGCGGGCGCCGTTGGACAGCCCTAAAATGTCGATCGGCGCCTTCACCGCGCCGGGCTTCGATGTTCACCACCCGGCCGAAACCACGCTCGGCCATGCCGTCGACCACTGCCTTGATCAACTCGATAGGGGTGAGCATGTTGGCGTCCAGCGCCTTCAGCCAGTCGTCACGCCCCCAGTCACGGAAGTCCCCCGGTGGCGGGCCACCGGCGTTGTTGACCAGGATGTCGACCTGCGGGCAGGCCGCCAACAGCGCCTGGCGCACCTGGGCATCGGCAACATCACCGGCCACGGTACGCACCTCGATGCCTGGGCAGGCCGCACGTAACTCGCTGGCGGTCTGCTCCAGGGTGACCTGGGTGCGAGCATTGATGACCAGGTTGACGCCTTCTTTACCCAGCGCCTCGGCGCAGCCTTTGCCCAGGCCCTGGCTGGCCGCGCAGACGATGGCCCAGCGGCCGGTAATGCCTAAATCCATTGGGTTGCTCCTTGATGCAATAGGGTTGCAGGGGTACTGGCAGGCCGTGCCGGGTGTAATCTAGAGCACAGGACAGGGCCGCCGATAATGAAAAGAGCTGATCCACCAATAACCATCGCTTATCCCCGCCGCTCCGCCAGTAACGGGCTGGGGAGCGGGCACCGGCAAACTTCAATCTGCTGTCAGTTCTTCCACCAGCAACCGCGCCGCGGGCGATAGCGGTGCCGCCACACGGTGCACGATGCCGAACGGCTCGCTCAACGCCCGTAGCTGCACCGCCAGCGACACCAGCAACCCGCGCTGCTCGGCAAAGGCCGCCACGGCGCTGGGCATGACCGCCACCAGCGACGGGTCATCTTCCAGCAACATGAAAGTCGCGAAGGTGGAGAAGGTTTCCAGCGGATAGCGGGGCACCTCCACCCCTGCTTCGCTCAACTCACGCTCCAGTGCCTGGCGCATGGGCATGTTCACCGGGTACACCACCCAGCGGTAATGGCTAAGGTCGCTGATTTCCAGTGTTGCCGCCCCGGCAAGCGGGTGCTGGGGGTGCGCAACCACCGCCAACGGTTCCTGGGCCAGTTCGACAAAGGCATAGTCTGCCGCATCGCGGCCCAGCCCCGGCCGGCAAATGGCCAGGTCCAGGCGCCCTTCGTCCAGCTGGGCGAGCAGGTTGGCGCTGGTATTTTCGGCAATTTCCACCGCCAGCTGCGGCTGCTTGCGGCGCAAACGCCCCAGGGCGCTGACCAGCATCGGCATGGCCCCCATGATGCTGCCTACCACCAACCGCCCACCCTGGCCTTGAACGATGCCTAGTACCTCTTCGCGCAAATGCCCCAGGTCGCTGTGGATCAGCCGCGCATAGCGCACCACGCAACGGCCCACGTCATTGGCCACCAGGCCGCTGGGCAGGCGCTGAAACAAGGGTACGCCCAGCACTTCCTCCACCTCGCGCAACGCCTTGGTGGCCCCGGGCTGGGAAATGGCCATGGCTTCAGCCGCCTTGTGCAGCGAACCACAGCGGTCCAGCTCGATCAGCAGGCGCAACTGGCGTAGGCGCAGGCGAGAAAAAATGGAGTCCAGAGAAGGGATCATCAGGCAGGCTCGGCATGGGTCTTGTAATGCCGAGCACTATAGAGGGTCGTCAACGGGCAAGTGTTGAGTTTTGAGCAAATGACCCTTGAGCGCAGAACACGCATCCCGCATTTTTCTGTAGGAGCAGCCTTGTGCTGCGAAGAGGCCGGCTCAGGCGAAGCATTAGTGTCGCCCGTACCGGCCTCTTCGCAGCACAAGGCTGCTCCTACAGGTGGGGCGTTTACCGTTACTTACGCCGTACCAGGCAGCCATAACCCAAGCCCAACACGCTGACCGCCAATACACCCAGCAGTACCATCAACTCGCGGCTGTAGCGGGCCACCATGGCCGGAAAACCGATGACCTCGTGGTACAACTGCACATTGGCCAGCCCGTCGGCGTGGCTAATGCTGACCCCGCCCTGGCGAATCTGCGAATAATCGGCGTCGAAATACACCCAAACCTTGCACGTGCCACCCGGCTCGATGGCGGGGATGTCCACCTGCGCAGTGGCGGCTTCCAGCAGGGTGTCGTTGCCGGCAGCATCACGCACCTGCACCAGGCCCTTGGCTGGCAGACGAACCTTGACCTCCCGTACAGGTGCGTCACCACTGTTGCGCAGTTCGATTAGCAAGCCGGTACGGTGATCGACCAGCCCGGCCTCGAAAGGCTTGGCGAACAGCTGGGCATAGGGTGCCTGGGCCATTTCGATCAGGCGCTCGACCTGGTCGTGGCTGAGCTCACCCTGGCCGATGCTGTTGATGCGCCCCTGCAACTGCTCATACTTGAGCTGCTCGCTGGCCTTGCTTATGCGTTCGCTGAACTGGGTGGGATAGGTGAGGTAGGCATAGGTCAGTGACGCCTCCAGGCGCGGGTTGCCCCTAAGCAACACGTAGGCGGCCAGAACGACCATCAGGCCAACAAGCACGGCTACGAGGAGTTTCCCCACCTTGTCCCAGCTCAATGCAAACTTCCTTCTGTCGTGATACAGACGATGCAAACCGCCCAAGGGTGCCAAGTTCAGGGCCCCCAGGCAAGCTCGACTAGGGTTCGCGCTCACCCTCCCGCGCCTGACGCATCTGCAACAGTTGGCCATCGATCAGTGCCTTGGCCATGCCGGCCAGATAAAACGTGGCCTGCATCATCACCTTGCGGTCGCCTGGCCGGTCGATGGCCTTGCGGGTAATTTCAGTGATGCAGCCGATAATGCTCGATGCCTCTGTCAATGCAGCCCTCATTGGCAGCTGTGGTTTCATCTGCACCAGTTCGGCATCGGCGTTGCCAAACCGGCTCGCTGCACGCACGACATTGAGCGTGCTGCTTTTCGGGGTGTCGTTGTCCATGTTCATTCCTTGGGGGTTACGAGCATGCCCAGACTAGGGTGCTGCCTTCCCCATCACAATGACCAGGAGGGTGGAAAGGGGCACTTTCGGAAATGGACTACAAGAGCCCCATGAAGAGGTCGCTCTGCTGCCAATCAGCCCCTTGACCGGCACCTGGCAGTGTCGGACGATCAACCTCCCCCACATCAGGACGAACACCATGCTACGGATACTGGGCAGAGCCTCTTCCATCAACGTGCGAAAAGTCCTGTGGGCCTGCGCCGAGTTCGAGGTCGCATTCGAGCGCGAAGACTGGGGCTCTGGCTTCAAGGCCACCGACAGCGCCGAGTTCCTGGCGTTGAACCCCAACGCGATGATCCCGGTGATCCAGGATGGTGACTTCACCTTGTGGGAGTCCAACAGCATCATTCGCTACCTGGCCAACCGTTATGGTGCCACCGCGTTCTACCCCGACGATGCCCAGGCACGCGCCAGGATCGACCAGTGGATCGACTGGCAGGCCTCGGACCTGAACCGCTCGTGGAGCTACGCGTTCATGTCACTGGTCCGGCACTCCCCCGCCCACCAGGACCCGCAAGCACTTGCCGCCGGTTGCGCGGACTGGTCACGCTACATGCACATCCTCGACCGCCAGCTGGCCAGTACCGGTGCCTACGTGGCCGGCAGCCAGTTCACCCTGGCCGACATCCCTATCGGCCTGTCGGTCAACCGCTGGTTCGAAACGCCGTTCGAGCACCCACACCTGCCGGCGGTGCGCGACTACTACGAGCGCCTGAGCGAGCGCCCGGCCTATCACCTGCATGGCCGTAACGGTACGCCGTAAGCGTAGAACACTGGTTTCACTGCCGGGCATTGGGTAATAATGCGAGTCATTACCATTAATGCACGAACACGGAAGAGCGGCATGCCCGGCAGCAGACACCCCATCGAGCATCTTTACGTCGAGCACCACGGCTGGCTGCAAGGCTGGCTGCGCCATCGGCTGAACAATGCAGCGGATGCTGCCGACCTTGCCCACGACACCTTTGTCCGCGTACTGCAAAGGCGCCAGGCAAAGACGCTGCTGCAGCCACGTGCCTATTTGCGCACGGTCGCCCGCGGGCTGGTCATCGACCTGTGGCGACATCGCGACATCGAGCGGGCCTGGCTGGAGACGCTGGCGCAGCTGCCCGAGGCAGAAGTGCCGTCACCGGAAACCAGTGCCCTGGCCATCGAGGCACTGGTGGCCGTCGACCGCCTGCTTGACGCGCTGCCCGCACGCACGCGCACCATCTTCCTGCTGGCACAATTGGATGGCGTGCCCTGCCCGCGCATTGCCGAACAGCTGGGGGTGTCGCTGTCCACCGTCGAACGCGACCTGAGCAAAGCCTTGCGCCACTGCTATCAGCTTGTCTTCGAGAGCACGCCATGAGCGCCAGCACACTGCCGGCGCTACCTGGCACAACAGTAGACCAGGCCATCGAATGGTCGATCCGTCTCACCTACAACCGGCCCGACCCTGCTACCCGTGCAGCGTTCCAGGCCTGGCTGGCGGATGATGAAACCCACCGCTTGGCCTGGGCGCGCATGCAGAGCCTGGGCAGGCACTTTGCCGATGTACCGAGCGGGTTGGCGCGCCAGACGCTGGAGAAACTGCCTGAAGCCCGCCTGCAACGGCGCCAGGTGCTGAAGTTGCTGGCGTTGTTCGCGGCAGTCGGCAGCACCGCTTGGGGCACTCACGAAACCGCGCCCTGGCAGCGGCTGATGGCCGACTACAGCACCCGTGTCGGCGAATATCAACGCTGGACCCTGGCCGATGGCAGCCAGCTGGAGCTCAATACCGACAGCGCAGTGCGCGTGTATTTTGATGCCCGGCACCGGCGCATCGAATTGCTGCGTGGCGAGCTGTATCTGGTCAGTGGTGCCGACATCGACAGCCTGCAACAGCGCCCATTGCAGGTAACCACCACCTTTGCCACGTTCAACGCCCAAGGGAGCCGCTGCAACGTACGTCAGTATGCCGACGCCTGCAGCCTGGGCGTTGCAGAAGGTACCGTGAACATACAACCACGCTCGGGTACAGGTGCAGTTGCCCTGCCCGGAGAAACCTGGCGGGTGACCCGCGACAACGTGCTGCGCCTGCCAGGCAACGCCGAAGACGCCGCCACCTGGCGTGACGGCCTGCTGACCGCGCGGGCGATGCCGCTGGCCGATCTGCTCGACGAACTCGGCCGTTATCGCAACGGCTACCTGGGTTGTGACCCACAGGTTGCGAAGCGCACCATCAGCGGTAATTTCAACCTCACCGACACCGACGCCACCCTGGCCTTCATCGCCCAGGCCCACGGCTTGCGCGTGCAGGCAATGACGCGTTACTGGGTGCGCCTGAGCGCCTGAAACAACCCGGCAAAAAAAGTGTTCGCCGGGTGAAGGGGTTTGCAATCTCGCCCGGCATACACAGCAGAACACTCAAATTGCCAACGAGAACCCCACGTGACCCGACCCGCTCCCCTGCGCCTCGCCATCCGCCAAGCCCTGTTCTGCACCAGCCTTGGCCTGGCCACGCTGCCCTTGGCCCATGCCGCCGACAGCGCCAGCAGCACCACCCGCTACGGCCTGGCCATCCCGGCCGGTTCGCTGGATGCAGCCTTGACTACCCTCAGCCGCAGCACCGGCCTGAACATTGCTTTCACCCCGGGTGACCTGGCCGGCAAGTACAGCGCCGGGCTGCGCGGCAGTTTCAGCAGCCAGCAAGCCCTGCAGCAATTACTGGTCGGCAGCGGCCTGCAAGCCATGCCGCAGGACGGCGGTTACCGCCTGATACCGACCAGCGAGCCGCTGCCATTGGGTGCTGTGGCACTGGACCCGACCAACGTGACCGGCACCGCTAACCTCGGCGAACAAATCGAGAACACCGGTTCCTACACCACGGGTGCAATCACCACCGGCGGCAAGACACCTCGCAGCCTGCGCGAAACCCCGCAGTCGGTGAGTGTGATGACCCGCCAGCGCATGGATGACCAGCACCTCACCAGCCTGACCCAGGTGCTGGACCAGACCACCGGCATCACCGTGGTCGGCGGCAATGACACGAAAAACCAGATCTACTCGCGCGGCTTTGTCATCCGCAGCATCCAGACCGACGGCGGCGCACCGATGCTGCGTAACGAAGCCTTCGACACCCTGCCCGACATGACCGCGTACGACCACGTCGAAGTCTTGCGTGGCTCCGACGGGTTGTTCGGCGGCACTGGCGACCCGGGCGTCAGCATCAACCTGGTGCGCAAGCGCGCCTTGCCGTTCAATCAGCTGAGCATCAGCCAGTCGGCCGGCAGTTGGGACAACTACCGCTCCGAAGTCGACCTGACCGGCCCGCTTGGGTTCGACGGTGCACTTCGCGGCCGCGTGGCGATGTCGTTCGAGGACAAGAAGTATTTCTACGACAATGCCGACAGCGAGAAGCACGTGATCTTCGGCACCCTGGAAGCAGACCTGAGCCCGGCCACCCTGGTGAGCATCGGCGGCACCTATGAATGGCGAGACATGAGCGGCTACTGGGACCGGGGCCTGGTGCGCTACAAGGACGGCACCGAAATCGGCACCTCGCGCAGCCGCTCACTGGCCGCCGACTGGTCCGCGAACAACTACAAGCGCACCGAATACTTCGTCAAGATCGAGCACGCCCTGGACGAAAACTGGAAGCTCAAGGCCAGCTACACCAAAAGCAAGTTCGATTCGACCCAGGACATTGGCGAAGTCAGCGCCGCCGTCGACCCGAACACCAACCAGACCACCTTCAAGCGTTTCATCCGCGGTTACAACAACGAACAGGACCTGTTCGATGCCAACCTGTCCGGCACCTTCGAAGCCTTTGGCCTGACCCACGAACTGCTGGTCGGCGCCGACTACGAAGAAGTGATGCGCAGCTACTCCGACGACAGCGACCTGTCGCAAGTGAGCGACATCAACGTGCCCTTCGACATCACCACGGGTGACGCCGGCGCCATGCCTAAGCCGCGCACACCCCCCAGCTACTACTACAACCCCGACTGGAACCAACGCAAGTCCGGTGCGTATGCCACCTTCAAGGCGCAGCTTGCCGAGCCACTGCACCTGACCCTGGGCGCACGCTATTCCGACTACCGCGACAACACCCGCACCGTGGTGCCGGCCTTCAACAATGCCGACACCCGGGTCAAGGAAAGCAACCGCGGCGTCATCACGCCGTTTGGCGCGTTGGTGCTTGACCTGAACCGGCAGTGGTCGCTGTACACCAGCTATGCCGAGATCTTCCAGCCGCAAACCGCCTTCAAGTCCCCCAGCAGCCAGCCACTGGACCCGATCGAAGGCGAAACCTACGAGTTCGGTACCAAAGGCGAGTTGCTCGATGGCCGCCTCAACCTGTCCAGTGCGCTGTATTACACCAAGCGCATGAACGAAGCGATCAGCACTGGGCAAGGCTTCTACACCGCCTCTGGCGAGGTGATCAGCAAGGGTATCGACAGCGAGATTTCCGGTGAGCTGGCCCCAGGCTGGCAAGCCATGGCCGGCTACACCTTCAACATCAACAGGCAACGTGTTGCCGGTAATGCCGCCAACAACGGCACGCCGATGAGCACGCAAACACCCAAGCACCTGTTCAAGTTCTTTACCACCTACCAGCTGCCCGGCGAGTTCGAACGCTGGAAGATCGGCCTGGGTGCGACCATCCAGAGCGACAGCTACAAGAGTGGCTTCATCCAGCGCCGCTTGCCCGACGGCGGCCTGAGCCAGCAAGACCCGTATGCGTTCCGCCAGGCCGGTTATGCGGTGTGGAACGGCTTGGTCGAGTACCGTATCGATGAACACTGGACGGCCACGCTCAATGGCAACAACCTGTTCGACAAGACCTACTACCAGACCGTGGATGCCAGCGATACCGGTAACTGGTACGGGGCGCCGCGCAACTACATGCTGACCTTGCGCGGCAAGTTCTGAGGCTTGGCTGACGGGTTCCAGCTGCAAGATCCTGGGGCTGCTTTGCAGCCCTATCGCGACGCAAGGTGAACTGGCCTAATGATTTTGGACACCTTCTTCGGGCGCTATGATGACGCCCAATTGGAGGCAAAATCAGTGCGAAAATCTTATTCGAAAGAACACAAAATCCAAGCAGCTGAAATGGTGCTGGACGGTGGCCAGTCAGTTCCTGAGGTATGTGAAATCCTCGGGATTGGCCGCACTGGCTCTTCGCCGGTGGGTTGACCAGGTACGGCAGGAGAGAGAGGGGAAAGTCCCGGCTGGTGCAAAGGCTATCACCCCGGAGCAACGACGAATCGAGGAGCTGGAAAGCCTGGTTCGTCAAAAGGATCGGGATATCGAAATCCTAAAAAAGGCCAGTGCTCTCCTGCTTCGGGACTCCAAAGATCGTTCTCGCTGATCAACGAGCTGAGTGAGCATTACGGTGTTGTCGACTGCTGTCGCGTGCTTGGGGTCAAGCGCAGCAGTTTCGTAACCGCTCCATAAACCCCGTCCTGGCGGACGGGTTTTTTCAGGAAGCAGAGGCAGAAGCTGGCGAGCTGTTCCACGGCAGCAGCGCTTCGTAATCCTCGACGCTACTGGCAGTCGGCAGGCGTTCAAGGATGTGGCGCAACCAGGCGTAAGGCTCTTGCCCGTTGGCTTTGGCAGTTTCGATCAGGCTGTAGATCTGCGCGCTGGCGGTAGCGCCTTTCGGCGTGTCGCTGAACAGCCAGTTCTTGCGGCCGATGACGAAGGGACGGATGGCGTTCTCGGCGCGGTTGTTGTCGATCGGTAGATGCCCGCCTTCGATGTAGCGCACCAGCCTGCTCCAGTTTCTGGCCAAGTAGTTTACCGCCTTGCCCAGGGCCGTCTGCCCAGCGACCTGCGGCTGGGTTTTGTCCAGCCAGGCCTTGAGTTGGTCGATCAGGGGCTGGCTGCGTTGCTGGCGGACGTCGAGGCGTTCGCTATGGTCAGCGTCCTTCAGGTCACGCTCGATGCCGTAGAGCTTGTTGATCAGGCTCAGCGCCACGTCGGCACGCCCAGTCTTGCCCTTGGGCTGCACCTTTTGGGCTTCGACGAACTTGCGTCGCGCATGCGCCCAGCAGCCCAGGCGTTCGATGCCGTCGCGTGCAGCCACGGCGTTGTAGCCGGCGTAGTCGTCGGTCATCAGGTAGCCGCGGTAGCCATCGAGCAGGCGTAGCGGCACCTCCTGCGCGCGGCTGGCTGTGTAGTCGAAAAGGATCACCGGCTTGTCCGGCGGCCCACCGCTTTGCACCCACATCCAGGATTGTGCCGAGGGGTCGCGCCCCGGTTCATGCAGCACCTGCAAGCGCGTTTCGTCGCAGTGCAGCACGGGGTAGTCCAGCAGCTTGTCGCGCATCAGGTTGAGCAGCGGTTGCAGTTGCTCGCCACTTTGGATCACCCAACGCGCCAGGGTCTGCCGTGGGATGTCGACGCCGTGGCGGCTGAGCATCTTTTCGAAGCGGTACAGCGGAATGCCGTCGGCGTACTTGGTGGTCAGCAGCATCGCCAGCACGCTGGGGCTGGCCAGGCTCTTCTCGATCAGTTGTGCCGGTTTATCGGCGGTGACCGGCGCGGTTTCACAGGCCTTGCAGGCATAGGTCTTGCGGATGTGGCGGATGACCCGCACCTGCATCGGGATGATCTCCAGCTGCTCGCTGGTCTCCTCGCCGATCACCTGCTTGCAGGAACCGCAGGCGCAGGTGCGCTCGTGCTCGGGCAGCTCATGGATGACCTCCATACGCGGCAGGTTGGCCGGCAGCGGCTTGCGTTTGCCACGGCGCTTGACCGGCGCAACGACTTCTTTGGCTTCGGCTTCGGCTTCGCTTGGCGCAGCGGCCGCTTCGATCAGCTCTTCGACCTCGTTGAACATGGCCAACTGCGGCGAGTCGGCGTCTTCAGGGCTGCGCTCGGACTTGGGCGAGAACAGCTTGTGGCGCAGCAAGGCGTTCTCTTCCTGCAACTGCAGAATCAGAGCCTTGAGCAGGACGGGATCGTCGGGAAGGTTGTCGGCGCCAAATTTCATGGCGCCGGATTATACCGGCTCAGGCCACGTAACGCGGCGTCAGAACCTGATGCGGACGGTTACGCCACAGGTCGATACCGTCGAGCAGCCAGTTCAGTTCGTCGACCGTCAGTTCGATGGCTTCGTCACCGGCATCGGGTTTGGTCTTGAAACGCTCGGCTTCCAGTCGCTTGAGCCACAGGCAGAAGCCATTGCGCTCCCAGTAGAGAATCTTGACCTGGCTGCGCGTGCGATTGAGGAACACGAACAGCACCGGGTTGAACACCTCCACCTTGATGTCCAGCTCGACCAGCGCGGCCAGTCCATTGATGGATTTGCGGAAGTCGACGGGCTTTGGGTAGAGATAGACCTTCTGCACTTTGGCGTCGGGACGCATCATGACGGAACTCCACGGGAAAATAGGGAGCCCAGCATCCGGGATACGGAGAGGTCAGTTGAATATGGGGTCTATGGAGCGCATACGCAGTTTCTATGCATGGCGCAAACGCCAAGGGCGTGAAAACCCTGACAGAGATGCTCTGCGCCTGCTGGTAGTCGACCATTTCAAGGCGTCGCGAAATGCTTCTGGATCACGAACGCTCGTGCAGGAGTTGCGTCGTCAAGGCCATGAAGTCGGGCGTTACAAAGTGCGCGCGCTTATGCGTGAGGCTGGCTTGAAATGCCGGCAGCGCAGGCCGCACCGGTATCGCTCGTCAGGTACAGAAGCACTGATTGCGGAAAACCAACTGAAGCGAAATTTCAAAGTTTCGACTATCAACGAGGTTTGGTGTGGCGATGTGACTTACATCCAGGTTGGCAGGCGCTGGCTGTACTTGGCCGCGGTAATCGACTTGTACGCACGCCGAGTTGTGGGCTGGGCGTTTTCAATGACTGCCGATGCCAGGTTGGCCTGTGACGCGCTGCGCATGGCGTCTGAGTCTAGGGGCAAGCCTGCTGGCGTGATGTTTCATTCAGATCAAGGTTGTCAGTACACCAGCCATAAATTCAGGGCTGTGCTTGAAGAATGCCGCTTGAAACAAAGCATGAGCCACCGCGGCCAATGCTGGGACAACGCCGCCATGGAGCGATTCTTCGGGGCGTTGAAATCAGAATGGATGCCGGCAGGAGGCTATGAATCCGAAGCTGAGGCTAAGGCCGACATCATGGCTTATCTGGTGCGCTACAACCTCAAACGCCTCCATAGCTACAACGGCTACGAGACCCCGGTAGCCATGGAGGAAAAACTGAGGGCAGCGGCATAAACCTTAACCGGTGTCCAAAATTACTTGACCAGATCAAGGCCGCTCCCACAAATACAGTGCAAGCCTCAGGTGCTGCACGGTCTCTGTGGGAGCGGCCTTGTGTCGCGAAAGGGGCGCACAGCGCCCCCGGCGATCTCAACTTGTTACACCGTAACCTGGCCCCCCGCTGCCACCCCCCGGCCACGCCAGGCAAACAGCAGCACCATCACCAGCCCCAACGCCGCCATCGCCGCGCCCGCCAGGGAAATCGCCGGGTAGCCCAGCCCTGCATTGATCACCGCGCCACCTAGCGCCGCGCCAATCGCATTGCCCAGGTTGAACGCACCAATGTTCACCGCCGAGGCCAGGTTAGGCGCATCCTTGGCAGCCTCCATCACCCGCATCTGCAACGGCGGCACCAGTGCAAAACTGGCCGCGCCCCAGACTAGGATCGCCAGGGCCGTCGGCAGCGGCCAGCCCAGCACCAGCGGGAACACCAACAGCACGGCAATCAATAACGCCAACGACAGGATCAGCGTGCGGTCGATCGAGCGGTCTGCCGCCTTGCCACCCCACACGTTGCCCAAGGTCAGCCCCACACCGAAAAGCACCAGCATGGCTGTCACGAAGGTGGTGGATGCCGCTGCCTCGCTCTGCAGGATCGGCGCAATGTAGGTGAACACCGTGAACATCGCACTGGACCCCACCACCGTCAGCAGTAGCGCCGCCAACACCGGGCCGCGGCCCAGCACGCGGATTTCGGCCATGGCCCCGTCGCCTTTGGGCGACGGCACATTGGGCAGCGCGTACCAGAGGGTGGTCATCGCCACCAGGCCAAGCCCGGCAATACCCCAAAATGCCGTGCGCCAACCCAGCATTTCACCAAACCAGGTCGCCAGCGGCACGCCGCCGATAGTCGCCAGGGTCAACCCCATGAACATCGCCGCCACGGCCCCGGCGCGCTTTTCGGGCGGTACCACGCTGGCCGCGACAATAGAGCCGATGCCGAAGAAGGCACCGTGGTTGAGCGAGGTGACCACACGGGCCACCAACAGGCTAGCGTAGTCACTGGCCAGCGCCGACATCAGGTTGCCCAGTGTGAAAATGGCCATCAGCCCGATCAGCAAGTAACGCCGCGGGATCTTCACCGTGGCCAGGGTCATCAGCGGTGCGCCGATCAGCACGCCAATGGCATAGGCGCTGACCAGCAGCCCGGCGGCAGGGATGGAAACGCCAAGGTCGGTGGCGATGCTGGGCAACATGCCCATGGGGGCGAACTCGGTGACACCGATGCCAAAGGCACCGATGGCAAGTGCGACTAGAGGTGGATTGATACGCATGGCAAGCTCCTTATCTATGCCGCAAATGCTACGATCCATTTCAAAAGCGCACTAGACTGCTTTTTTGCGAACCACCTTTGCGTACGAGGCACAAATGGACTTCAGTGGAAGATCCGGCGAGATGGAAATTTTTGCCAGGGTGGCGCAAGAAGGCAGCCTGTCGGCCGCCGCGCGGGCACTGAACCTGACACCTTCTGCGGTCAGCCGCATCATCGCCCGCACCGAACAGCGCCTGGGCACACGCCTGCTGTTGCGCACCACCCGGGCAATCACCCTCACCCCCGAGGGTGAGGCGTACCTGCGCGGTGCGCGGCGGGTGCTGGCCGACATGCTCGAAGTGGAAGAAGCCATCACCGACCAAGGCGTGCCGCGCGGGCGCTTGCGGGTAAGTGCTGCGCTGGGCCATGCCCGGCTGACCGTGGTACCGCTGCTGGCGGCCTTCAGCGCACGCTACCCGCAAGTGCTGGTTGACCTTACCCTCAGTGACGAAGTGGCCGACATTCTTGGCGGCCAGGCCGACGTGGCATTGCGTTTCGGGCACCTGCCGGACAGCTCGTTGAGCGCCCGCGCCATTGGCGAAACCGGCCAGGTGGTGGTCGCCTCACCCGAATACCTGCAACGCTGCGGTACCCCGCTTGAACCTGAAGACCTGGCCCGGCACAACTGCCTGCGCTTCAACTTCCGCCGTGCCGCACCCGACTGGCCGTTCCGCCGCGACGGGCAGGTGTTCTCGCTGAAGGTGACGGGGAATATCGAATGCAGCAGCGGCGAAGCGTTGGCGCAACTGGCCAGGATTGGTGCCGGCGTGGCCCGTATCGGCACCTTCACGGTGGTGGATGACCTGGCCAGCGGGCGGCTGGTGCCATTGCTGGAGGCGTACAACCCTGACGACCGTGAGCCGATCCATGCGGTGTTTGTCGGTGGCCAGGCGATGCCGGCGCGGGTGCGGGTGTTTGTGGACTTTCTGGTAGAGCACCTGTCTGGCGGCCCACGCAATCCCCTGTAGGAGCGGCCTTGTGCCGCGATGGGCTGCGTAGCAGCCCCGGCAATTCATGCGTCAACGCTGGCATCTGGGGCTGCTACGCAGCCCATCGCGGCACAAGGCCGCTCCTACAGGGGGGCAATTGCCGGCCCTTGCATCCCTGCCAGGATAAAGCCCATGAACCGCCGCACCTCCTCACGGTGTGCTGCCATGTCCAGCGGCTCGCGGCTGCACAGGCGCAGTAACTGCAAGTGCCCGTAGTCGTTGATCAGAAACGCCGCATACTCCACATCCAGCCCTGCACGCAGCTTGCCGCTATCGCACAGGTCCTGCAGCAGGCACTTCAATTCGTTGACCAGTGCATCGTTCACCCGCTTGTAGGCTTCCGGCACGCCCTGCTGGCCAGCCCCCAGCAACGGCAGTAGCGGCGGCAGTATTTCGCGCCAGAGCGGCGCAGGCAGCACCTCGAATGCGTAATCCGTCAGGTGCGTCTCGTAGCAACACAGCGCCTCCAGCGCATTGGCGAACTCCGGCAGGCGCCGCCGGGCCTCGGCCACCGCCCGGTGGTCGGCCTCGCGCAGCTTCTCCAGCAGAATTTCCTGCTTGCTGCCGAAGTAGGCAAACACCGTGGGTACCGACACCGCCGCCAGCCGCGCGATCTGCTCCATGGTGGTGGTCTGGTAACCCTGTGCCTCGAACAAGCCCAACGCTGTGCGGCTGATGGTTTCACGGCGCATCGCCTTCTGCTGCTCGCGCAATCCGCTCACATTCATTCCTTTTCCAAACCGTACAAGACGTCGTCAAGCATAACGCAAAGCTGACCCGTAAAAATATTTTATTGACTAAAGGTTTTAATCAACTCAAAACTAATGCGACATTCTGACCCAGGGAGTTGCCATGTCCATCGCCGCAGACCTCATCATCCACAACGCCCGTGTCTACACCGTCGACCCGCACAAGCCCTGGGCCCAGGCGGTGGCCATCTGCGGCGAACGCATCGTCTGCGTGGGCGACCATGGCAGCGTGATGACGCACGCCGGCCCCGCCACCCGGCTGCTGGATGCCGGCGGTAAACTGGTGCTGCCAGGCTTCGTCGAATCGCACTGGCATTTCTCCTCTACGGCCTTCGCCTTCCAGGCGCTGGTCAACCACACAGACCCACAACAGGTGCTGGCCTTGCTCAAGGCCTACGTCGAGGCCAACCCCACAGAAAAAGCCATTACCGGCATGGGTTGGATCCAGCCGCTGATGCCAGAGCACATGCTGCGCCGCGAAGTCCTCGATGCCATCTGCCCGGACAAGCCGGTGTGCCTGCTGTCCACCGACTACCACACCATGTGGGTCAACAGCTTTGCCCTGAACGCTGCGGGCATCGACCGCGACACCCCGGCGGTGGAAGAAGGCGCCAGCTGGTTCGAAAAAGACCCGCTCACCGGCGAGCCCACTGGCGTGATCATCGACTGCGCCGCCTATTAGCTGCTGATGCAACGCCTGAGCGAGGCAGGCTACCTGCCAACAGGCATCGACCTGTACTTGCGCTCGATCCCCTTCTGGCAAGAGAAACTGGTGGCTGCCGGTATTACCACGGTGTTTGATGCCGGTTTCCTCGACCCCGCCGGTGACCAGTCGCTGCTGTATGAAACCTTGCAGCAACTGGAGCGCGACGACCGCCTGAAACTGCGCGTGGTCGGCAGCTACATCAACATGGGCACCGAAGACGATCCGGTCACCCAGCTGCAGGCCCTGCGCAAACGCTATGACTCACCATTGGTCAAGGCGCAAACCCTCAAGCTGATGCTGGACGGCACCGAGCTGAACCACACCGCATTCCTGCTCGAACCGTATTGCGACAAGCCACACAGCTGTGGTTCGACAACCATGCCCGAGGAGGTATTCGAAGGCCACGTGCGCAAGGCCGACGCCCTTGGCATCGACGTGATGGTACATGCCGTAGGCGATGGTGCCGTGCGCATGGCTTTGGACGTGTTCGAGCGCACGTACGCCAGCAACCCGCCCCGCGACCGCCGCCACGTCATCACCCACGCCTTCCTCACCCACCCCGACGACATCCCGCGCTTTCGCCGCATCGGTGTCATGGCCAACACCCAGCTGCAGTGGGGCGTGGTCGACGCCTACGCCGAGGCTATCCAGCAAACCTACGGTTACCCACGCTGGGCATCGATGTACAAGTTCCGCAGCTTCATCGACCAGGGCGTGACGGTGTCCATCGGCATGGACGGCCTGGTGTGCCAATGCCGATGCCAGCACAAGCCGGTGGAGCACATCGAATCGGGCCACACCCGCCAGCTCAGCGGCGAGCCTGACGCCCCGGTGATGCCAGATGCCGACGAGCGCCTGAGCATCCCGCAACTGATTGCCGCCTACACCCTCAACGGCGCCTACCAGCTGGGCCTGGAACAGGAAGTCGGTTCGATCACCGTCGGCAAGCGTGCCGACATCATCGTGCTGGAGCAGGACCTGTTCGAACTGGACCGCTACCAGATCGGCAATACCGACGTGGCGCTGACCGTGATGAACGGCCGCATCACCCATGACGCAGGTACCCTGCCCCGCGCCTGACCCCGGACCCGACCATGCACAACAATAACAACACCCTGCTTTTGCGTGCCGCCCTGATCTACATCGCCGCCACTGCGCTGATCATCATTGGCGTACAACCCATTTTCATTGGCCTGTTGGCCGAACGGCTGCATCTGGACCTGAGCCAGCAAGGCTGGGTACTTTCCAGTGAAATGAGCGGGACATTGCTCGGCTCCCTGCTGCTGCCTGTGCTGGGGCGCCACCTGAGTGGTCGCGGGCTTTACCTGGCAGCAGCCCTCGCAGCGCTGGTGCTGAACGTGCTCAGCGCTGCACTGGACACTTTGACAACGCTCATTCTGTGCCGTTTTGCCTGTGGCATCGCTGCCGGCTTGCTGTATGCCGGGTCGATCAGTGGGCTTGGCCGGTTGCCGGGCCAGGATCGCTCGTACGGCTTGTCGCTGCTGATTCAAACGGCAGTTTTTGCCCTGTACGCCACCTGCATGCCGCAACTGGCAGAACAGTTCGGCAACCGCGCAACGATTGCATCGTTGGGTTTCTGGTTCGTGCTGATCGGCGTGGCTGCACTGTTCATTCCGGCACAACTGCTGCGCGCAACGCCAGTGCGCCAGGCACAGCCTGGTAGCGGTTCGGCGCTGATCGGGCGCTACGCCTTGCTCGGGATGCTGTGCTTGCAACTGGCCATCTATTCGCTGTGGGGGTTTGTCGACCAGCTGGCGCGCGAACGTGGCATCGACGCGGTGGATGTAGGCTGGGCATTCGGCTTGGGAATACTGGGCGGCTTGCCGGGCGGCGCCCTGCCCAGCCTGCTGGGCGCACGGGTAAGCCGTGGGCCGATGATTGGCCTGGGCTCGCTGGTGGTGCTGGTGTCGATCACCCTGCTGGCGCGCCATACGCATGATGCCGATCAGCTTTGCATGGCGTTGTTCCTGATGAACTTCGGCTGGGTGCTGGCGCTGACCTACTACATGGGGGCGATTGCCACCAATGACCCACGGGGCACGTTGACGCCCTGGGTCAGTGCGCTGCAACTGGGTGCCGCAGCGGTAGCACCGGCGTTTGTGGCGTTGCAGCAGCAAAGTGCCGGTCGGGAGATGATCTTTGCCAGTGCGGGGGCGGCGGTGGTGTTGGGCTTTGTGCTCAAGTGCGCAGCAGGCTTGGCCCAGCGGCGCGCGAAAGCGGCTTGATTGCTGGCCCGCTCCCACAATGCTTAGCCGGTAGTCGTGCGCAGCGACTACATCCTGATCTGACGTTGATGCCACCCGTTGGGTTATCTTCGACGCTTCACTGTACCGCCAGGGCCAGACCACCATGCGCATTGTCATTCCAGACGACTACCAGGATGTGATCCGCACGCTCGACTGCTTCGGCAAGCTGAGCGGGCACACTGTCAGCGTGCTTCATGAGCGCCAGCCGGCCACGCTGGAGCAACTTGCAGCACGCTTTGCCGAAGCCGACGCACTGGTACTTACCCGCGAACGTACCCGCATTGACGCTGCTTTGCTCGACCGCCTGCCCAACCTCAAACTGATCAGCCAGACCGGCAAGGTGTCCAGCCACCTGGACCTGGCAGCCTGTACCGCGCGCGGCATAGCCGTAACCGAGGGGCGCGGCTCGCCAGTGGCGCCTGCGGAACTGGCCTGGACGCTGATCCTCAATGCACGCCGGCAATTGGTGCCGGCCATCGATGCCTTCCGCCAAGGCCACTGGCAGGTCAACCTGGGCCAGGCGCTGGCCGGTCAGCTGCTGGGTATCTGGGGTTACGGCAAGATCGGCCAGCGCCTGGCGCGTTATGCGCAGGCGTTCGACATGCCCGTACTGGTGTGGGGCAGTGACGGCAGCCGCGCCGCAGCCGAGGCCGATGGCCACCGTGCTGCTGCCTCGCGTGAGGCCTTTTTTGCCGAAGCCGATATTGTCAGCCTGAACCTGCGCCTGTCGGACCAGACACGCCACAACGTAACGTTCGACGACTTGTCCCACATGAAGCCCGACGCCTTGCTGGTGAACGTCAGCCGCGCAGAACTGATTGCCCCGGGGGCATTGCTGCAGGCACTGGACGCCGGGCGGCCGGGTTACGCAGCGGTGGATGTTTACGAGCAAGAGCCGTTGCTCGACCCGGCCCATCCGCTGCTGCGCCACCCACGTGTACTGAGCACGCCACACCTGGGGTATGTGGAAAAGAACGGCTACGAACTGTACTTTGGCGACGCGTTCGACAACCTGCTGGCATTTTTTGAGGGAGAGCCGAAGAACGTTGCCAACCCTGAGGCGCTGGCGGCTCGACGCTAAGCCCCATGCCAGCAACTGTCTTGTTCACAATCCAAGGTTTGCCTTTAAGTTAGGTTCAACTGAACAGGTTCAGCCCCAGCGCAAACACAGCCACCGCCAGCGCCACCAGCGGCACGGCATTGCGCTCCAGATACACCGCCCAGCCGGTCCCGCACACCTGCTGCAATTGCAGCTCGCATTCACGCTGGCGCTCCGCCAGGCTGGCCAAATGCGCCTCGACGCTATCAACGCGTTGAGCCTGGCTGCTGGTCGCCAGCGCAAGGCGCTTCAACGCCGTAGTCACAGTGGTAGACAACGCTTCCCGCGCCAGGTTGCTCGCGGCCAACTGCTCCTGGTACTGCTCAAGGCTCTTGCGGATCACCCCTTCCTTCTGCACACGGGCCAGGGTACTTGCCACCAGCTTGCGGTTCTGGACCTCGGCACCGGTCTGCAGTGCGGCCATTTCGATTGCATGCTGGCCTTGTACAGCTGCCAGGCGCTCCACCGTTTGCCTGCACAATGCATGACCATCGACCAGCGCCAGCAGTTCGTCGAGCTGTTGCTTGAGTTCGCGCAACACCCTCAGTGGGTCGTGCGGGTCGCCATCCGGGTTCGCGGCGTCTACGTGCAAGCGTTCGATTTCGGCCGCCAGCGCATCGTTGAGGCCACGCAGCACCTTGTTATCGGTAATCGCGTCCAAACTGCCAAGGGCGCTCTCGATCACCCTGTCCACAATCGGCTTCGCAAGCGGGGTCAGAGTGCCGTGTTCGTATAGCTGGTTCATCAATTCCTATCCGGATACAGCGGTAAGGGGCGGAAAGCTATCAAATTGGCATCATTGGATCCACTGATGAATGCCATCATTAGCAGCTCGGCGTGATACCGGAGGCCTGAGGGCTTTCGTCACCGCGCAAGCGTACACTTGCCTTCAGCACAGGCTCAGGAGTTGCTCAATGCCCTACCCCATCGAACAGAAACTGGTCATTGGCGTTGCCTCGAGTGCGCTGTTCGACCTCACCGTCTCGGACGACATCTACAAGACCCAGGGCGTCGAGGCGTACCGCCATCACCAGCAGCAAAACCTGGACGAGCCATTCCCCAAGGGCGTGGCGTTCCCGTTCATTCGCCGCTTCCTGAGCATCAACCAGGCCTTTCCCGAGCAACTGCCGGTAGAAGTGGTGCTGCTTTCGCGCAATTCGCCAGAAACCGGCCTGCGGGTGTTTCGTTCGATCAACCACTACCAGCTGGCCATTACCCGTGCGGCGTTCATGTCGGGCCGCTCGCCCTACGAGTACATCCCGGCATTCAATGCCTCGCTGTTTCTGAGTGCCAATGAAGAAGACGTGCAGAAAGCCATCGACGCCAACTACCCGGCCGGGCGAGTACTGCCTACGCGCATCTACGATGACGAGATCGACACCGAATTGCGGGTGGCCTTCGACTTCGATGGCGTGATTGCCGACGACGAGGCAGAGAGTGTGTACAAGCGCAACGACAACCTGGATGACTTTCAGGAGCACGAGCGCGTGCACAAAGGCATCCCGCATTCGCCAGGGCCTCTGGCCGATCTGTACCGCAAGCTTTCGCTGATACGCATGCTGGAAGACCGCAAGCTGGCCGAGAACCCGGACTACAAGCGGATCTTGCGGATTGCCATTGTCACGGCGCGCAACGCGCCTTCACATGAGCGGGTGGTAACCACGTTGAAGGATTGGGGCGTGTCGCCAGACGAGTGCTTCTTTCTCGGCAGCATGGAGAAGCCCAGGGTGCTGTCGATTTTGAAGCCGCATGTATTCTTTGACGACCAGCGCAGCCATTTGCAATCGCCGGCGGGGGATTTGCCGATGGTGCATGTGCCGTTCGGCGTGGCGAACAGGGGGCGTTCAACGACGCTCTCCCCGCTCGACACGCCTGTGCAGGAGCAGGACGACACCGGCGCTGCCGGTGCCATGCATCCTGTTTAGCGAGCAACTTCCTCGACCGGGGCATTGGCGGTCGGCCGGCTACGCTGCCCCAGCAACGCACGCGCCGCCAATGCCGCCACCACCAGGCCAGGTGACGCTGCGAGCAGCAGCCCCCCTACTCCTGCTCCCGCCGCCAGGATCTGCCCTGCGGCCAATGGCCCGGCCATCGACCCCAGGCGCCCTACCGCCACCGAAGCGCCCACACCGGTTGCGCGCACCTGGGTCGAATACAGCGTTGGCGCAAGCGCATACAACACCAGTTGCCCACCAATGGCACAATAGCCTGCGGTAAATCCGGCCAACAGCATCAGGCCGAAACTGGTCGACAACCCAAGGCCCGCCAACGAAGCGAGCATGCCAGCATACGCAATGAAAACGGCACGCCCGGCGAAGCCCCGGTCCATCATTCGCCCCGTGAGAAACGACCCTGCCGCGCCCCCCAGGTTGAACAGTATCTGCACCGCCCCTGCCTGAGGCCGGCTATAGCCCTGCCCGATCAGCAGCGACGGCAACCAGTTGAGCAGCATGTACAGCACCGTGAGCGTGAAGAAGCACGCCACCCACAGCAACAACGTGCGGCTTACCTGCCCAGGCCCGAACAGTTGCGCCAGCATGCCGTTACCACCAGCGCTCACAGCCGGCTGGGCACGAAACGCCTGGGACTCCTTCAACCACACCATCAGCACCAAGGCAATCGCGATGGGGGCAATGCCGCCCACGTAGAACACCGTCCGCCAGCCTTCGCCCAGCCCGGCCATGCCGATGACCGACGCGATTGCCCCACCCAGAGGCACGCCGCAGTAGGTCAGGCTCACCGCCGTGCTGCGCAGGCGCTCAGGCGCGGCCTCGCTGGCCAGGGCAATCAGGATCGGCAAGGCGGCCCCCAACCCCAACCCGGTCATCAGCCGCGCGATCAGCAGCGAGGTGTACGTTTCAGCATGGGCGGTACCCAGCGAGAAGCCGCCGAACAGCAGCACCGCCACGATCAGGATGGCCTTGCGGCCAAGCCGGTCGGCCAGCCAGCCGCCGATGAACGCCCCTGGCAGCAGCCCCAGCAGCCCGGCACTGAACACCCAGCCAAGCATGGCCGGGGTCAGCGCGAACTCCTTGGCCATGTGCGGCGCTGCAACCCCGGTGGCCTGAAGGTCCAGCCCCTCCAGCAGCGCCACCAGAAAACACAGGCCGATGGTAAGCACCGGCTTGCTTGAAGATGAGGATGAATGACTCATGTGTGGCCCCTTTTGTTGTTATGGGTCGGGAAGTCAAAGCCTGAACGTGGCACGCAAGGAAACGAACGAGGCGTCTTCGCCGCCGGCTTCCTTGATGGCAGCACCTACGTCGTAATACTTCATGTCGAGATCCAGCGTGAGGTTGGGTGTCGCCAGCCATCGGGTATTGGCGCGGTAGATGGTGCCCACATGCCGGCCAGTGCCACGGGTGTTGGCCAGCAGGCTCATGCCGGGCATGTACACGCCATCCTCTTCGCGCTGCTTCCACACTTCGAGCACGCCTTGTTCGAAACGCACCGTGCGCCAGGGCGAGAAGCCGAACGTGGGCCCCACCACGATCACGTTGCTCAAGGTGGTGAGGCTGGCCTCACCGTAAACGCCGTTACGCGGGTACAGCGGGTCGAAGGTGCCGACCTTGCCGTCGCCCGGGTCGCTGTCACCACTGGCGGCGTCGGCACGCATGCCCAGGCGCGGCTGCCAGGGGTGGTCGAAGGTGTAGCCGCTGTCGCTCGACACCGCCCAGGCACGGATCGAGGCGCCGCCCAGGTGGCCACCCTGCCCGGCCAGGTTCCAGCTCCAGTCCAGGGCCTGATAGCGGCCGAACAGGCGGGTGCCGTAGGTGTAACGTTGCTCGTCCCCCGCCTCGCCGGCCAGGCTGCGGTCGTCGGTTTCCAGGCCAAACGCAAACAGGTCCATGTTCCACACGGCCGTCAGCGGCAAGGTGCCGTACAGGCCGTAGAACTTCACTGCATTGTTGCTGCCGTCATCCCAGCTGTCTTCGCCGGTTTTCAAAGGCCTGACAGCGAAGGCGTCGAGCTTGCGCCCGTCCTTGAGATTGAGGCTGGCACGCACGCCGTCGAAGCTCAGGCGCAGGTTGGGCACATCCCGGTAAGTAACGAACACCTGGTCGCCAAAAGCCATCTCCTGACGCCCGACCCGCGTGGTGTAGCGCCCTGCGGCAAAGTCGTGGTTGAAGTCGATGAATGCCTGGCGGATTTCATTACGGCCTTCGTCATTGGGTGAGTACAGGTCTTTGCCGAACGCCCGGGTGTTCTCCACCTGCACGAAGGTACGCAGGGCATCATCGAACAGGTGCAGGTCGGCATGGGCTTGCAGCCGTTGCAACAGGTAGGAATCGTCTTTGATGCCGCGCAAGCCGAAGAACGGCCGGTTCAGCACATCGGCGCGGTAACGGGCCTCTGCCCCCAGTTGCAACCAGGCCGACTCGGACAAACGATGGTAGCGCAGCCCGTCGAACGGGTCGCTGGCCTTGGCGGGGTCATCCAGGAAGCGGTAATCCTCGACCCAGCGCGGAGCGCCTGGCCGGCCTGGCCGGTTGTCTTCCAGCGGGCTGGCCGCTTGCACACACGGGCACAGCAAAAGCAGTACAACGGGCACCAACGCCCGGTTCAGCGGCCTTGTCATCAGAATTTCCCTTTACTTGTTTTTATAAAATTGGATAACTCTGTTAACGATTATTTTTGTTAATCATCTTGCCGTCAATAGCCAATCGATGGCCCGCAAGAGGCAGGCGCCAATTTGCGTTCGCTGATCGAACGCTAATGCACCACGGGGCTGCGATATGGCGCCATTGATGGCTAGTATTTGTCCTGCGCGATGTCTGCTCCGCGGTCGTACGCGCACAATCACTCATTAAAACAACAAGAGCACCTACATGAACTGCCTTAAACCCCTTGCCGCATTCGGCCTGCTCATGCTCGGCGCCAGCCAGGCCTTGGCTGCGCAAACAGTTAAACAACCAAACATTTTGCTAATCGTCGCCGATGACCTCGGCTTTTCTGACCTGTCCGCCCTGGGCAGCGAGATTCAGACCCCGCATCTGGACAAGCTACTGGCCGACGGCCGCCTGATGCTGGACTTTCATGCCGCGCCCAGCTGCTCCCCCACCCGCGCAATGCTGATGTCGGGCAATGACCCGCACATTGCCGGGCTGGGCATGATGGCCGAAGCACGCAAGCGCCTGCCGGCAGGCTACGAAGTGCGCGCAGGTTACGAAGGCGTGCTCGGCGCCAACGTCGCCACCCTGGCCGAACTGCTACACGATGCCGGTTACCGCACCTACATCTCCGGCAAATGGCACCTGGGCATGCAGCCCGCGCAGCAGCCACAAAACCGCGGTTTCGACCAGGCCTATGTACTGCTGGAAGGGGGGCTGCGCACTTCAAGCAAGCCAACATGGACTTGCAGTCAAACTACAGCGCAACGTTCCAACACAACGGCAAACCTGTCGAACTGCCCGACAACTTCTACTCCAGCACCTGGTTCACGGACCGCCTGATTTCCGCCATCGACGAAGGCCAGGCCAGCCAAAAACCCTTCTTCGCCTTCGCCGCCTACACCGCACCACACTGGCCCTTGCAGGCGCCGGACAAATACCTGGCGCAGTACCGCGGCCGCTACGATCAAGGCTACGAGGCCATCGCCCACGAGCGCCTGGAGCGCCAGCGCAAGGCCGGCCTGGTGCCAGCGGACTTCCCGCTGCAAGCGCAACTGGAGGGCGTGCCGAGCTGGGCGTCACTCACCGTTGAACAGCAACGCCAGTCAGCCCGCACCATGGAGGTGTACGCGGCCATGGTCGCCGCGCTGGATGCCGAAGTCGGTCGGCTGGTAGATCACCTGCGCAAGGCCGGCGAGCTGGATGACACCCTGATCCTGTTCATGTCCGACAACGGGCCGGAAAACGCTACCCGCGTCGACCCGAACTGGATCAAGCAGCATTTCGACAACCGCCTGGAAAACTACGGCAAACGTGATTCGTTCCTGATGATCGGCTCGGCCTGGGCCCAGGTCAGCGCCCTGCCCAGCCGCCGCTACAAGATGACCACCTACCAGGGCGGCATCCGCGTACCAGCGTTTGTCTACTACCCGGCAACGATCAAGCCCGGGCGCAGCGAAGCACTGGCCAGTGTCAGGGACATCATGCCAACCCTGCTGCAACTGGCGGGCGCCCCCATGCCCGGCATCAAGTACCGGGAACGCGATATCGTGCCGCCCCAAGGCACCTCGGCGCTGGGCTACCTGCAGGGCCAGGACACGCGAATTCACGCCGAGGACGAAGCCCTGGGCTGGGAAATAAACGGCAGCGCCTCGTTGCGCAAGGGGCCGATGAAGCTGCTATGGGATGCCACCGATGGCAAGCCGGCCTGGCACCTGTACGACCTGGGCAAAGACCCCGGCGAGCACCACGACATCGCTGCCGATCACCCCGAGCAGGTCGCCAGCATGCTGCGCGACTGGAAGGCGTATGCGCAGCGCAGCAACATCGTGACCGACGCCGATGGCCGCCCCGCAAGCCCTGCCAAACCGGCCAGCCCGGCCGTGGCCAGCAAGCAATGATTGCCCGAGTAGCCGGCTGCGCAGTGGTCGCCGCCGGCCTGCTCGCCGTGGGCTACAGCGCCTGGCCAGAAGCCCCGTCGCCCGTGCTGCTGTGCAACGGCTACAGTGGCCTGCCCGTAGCGCGCCAAGGCGCCTGGCATGACGGCATGGTGCGCTTGCCAGGCGGCACGTTCAGCTTTGGCTCGGACCGTTACTACGACGAAGAAGGCCCACCACACACGGCTAGCGTGTCGGGCTTCCGGATCGATGTGCACCCGGTCACCAACGCCCAGTTTGCACGCTTCGTGGCCGCTACCGGTTACCTCACCCATGCCGAGCGGGGCATCAGCTTGAAGGACGACCCCACCCTCCCCGAGCACCTGCGGGTGCCCGGCGCAATGGTGTTCCAGCAAGGGCCGGATGTACTCAGCCCCGGCTGGCAGTTCACGCCTGGGGCAAGTTGGCGGCACCCGCAGGGGCCCGGCAGCAGCGTGGCGGGGCTGGAAAACCACCCGGTGGTGCAGGTGGCGCTTGAGGATGCCCAGGCCTATGCACAGTGGGCCGGGCGCACGCTGCCCACCGAGGCCCAGCTGGAATACGCCATGCGCGGTGGCTTGCAGGATGCCGACTTTAGCTGGGGCAAAACGGAATTGCCCGAAGGCCGGATCATGGCCAATACCTGGCAGGGCCAGTTTCCCTATCACAACGCGGCAGCCGACGGCTTCACCGGCACCTCACCGGTGGGCTGCTTCCCGGCCAACCGCTTTGGATTGTTCGATGCTGGCGGAAATGTATGGGAACTGACCCGAACGGGCTATCGCCCCGGCCACGATTCGCAGCGTGACGCCGCCCTCGACCCGCCTGGTCCCACCCTGGACGAAAGCTTTGACCCCGCCGAACCTGGGGTAAAAGTGGCCGTGATCAAAGGCGGTTCGCACCTGTGCTCGGCAGACCGGTGCATGCGCTACCGGCCCTCGGCGCGGCAACCGCAGCCGGTGTTCATGGCGACCTCACACGTGGGGTTCAGAACGGTTCGTGAATAAACGGCAAAGGTGATGCGGCCGCTTCCATGGCCGCCACCTGCCGGTCGAAATCGGGTAGCAGGTAGTCGAAGAAGTAACGCGCACTTTCCTGTTTTTCCAAACGCTGCGGCGCGTCTACGGGCAGCGCCTGGATACAGCGGCACGTGCGGGCCCAGGCATAAGCCTGCAAGGCTGTGCCGCACAGGTGCAGGAAGTCGCCCGCAGCCCGGTACGGGTATTCGGGGTCGTCCGCTGCGCTGACCCGCACCTTGGCAAGCACCACTTCCAGCGTGTCACAAACCCTGCGCAACGCATCACCCGCCTCACCCGCGCCGGTCTCCTCCCGCAACTCGGCCAGCAGCAGCGCAAAGCCTTCGCCCCCATCGCCCAGTACCTTTCGCAGCAGCAGGTCGTTGGCCTGCACTTCGTTGGTGCCTTCGTAGATCATCGCAATGCGGCTGTCGCGCAGCGTTTGCTCGATGGCGAACTCGCAGGTGTAGCCATAGCCGCCGAACACCTGCAGCGCCTTGCTGGCCAGGCTAAAACCGTGATCGGTGAACACCGCCTTGATGATGGGCGTCAACAACGCCGCCAGTTTCGCGGCCTTGGCCCGTTGTACAAGGTCAGCAGATGCATCGGCGATATCCAGCCAGTGCGCGGCCCAGTAACCCAGGGCTCGCATGCCCTCGGTGCGCACACGCAGTTCCAGCAAGATCCGGCGCATGGCGGGGTGCAGGTGAATGGGGTCGGCAGCGCCCTTGGGCTGCCCGGGTGCATTCATCTGCCTACGCTCCAGGGCGTAATCCCTGGCGTACTGCCAAGCCGCCTGCGCATGCGCCAACCCCTGCAGGCCGACATGCAACCTGGCCGAGTTCATCATCACGAACATGGCGGCCAGGCCACCGTGCGCCTGCCCCACCAGCCAGCCGCTGGCCCCCTCGAAGCGCAGCGCGCAGGTGGCGCTGCCGCGAATACCCAGCTTGTGCTCAAGGCCATCGCAGTGCACGGCATTGCGCTGGCCATCGTCCAGCCATTTCGGCACCAGCAGCAACGACAAGCCCCGGCTGCCCGCCGGTGCATCCGTTAGCCGCGCCAGCACCAGATGCACGATGTCATGTGTCAGGTCGTGGTCGCCGCCCGAGATGAACAACTTGTTGCCGGTAACGGCGTAGCGACCGTCACCCAGGGGTTCGGCGCGGCAACGCAGCAAGCCGAGGTCACTGCCCGCCTGAGGTTCGGTCAGGCACATGGTCGGCAGGGTTTCGCCGCTGACGATGCCCGGCAGATAGCGTGCCTGCAGCTCGACAGACGCATGGGTTTTCAGGCACAGGTAGGCGCCATGGGCGATGCCGGTGTACATGGCCCAGGCGTGATTGCTGGCGAACAGCATCTCCTGCAAGGCAGCATCCAGCACCAAGGGCAGCCCCTGCCCACCGAACTCGGGGGCGCAGGCCAGCGCCGGCCAGCCACCCTCGACATAGGCACGATAGGCGGCCAAAAACCCCTCCGGCGTGCGCACATTACCGTCTTCAAGGCGACAGCCTTGACGATCGCCCGTTGCATTCAGCGGCGCCAGCACCTGTTCGCTGAAGCGGGCGGCCTCCTCCAGCACCTGTGTGGCCAGGTCTAGATCGAGCTCTGCGTAGGGTGCCATTGCCTGCCAGGCCTGCTCGGCCCGCAGCCAGTGTTGCAGCACGAATTGCATGTCCAGCAAGGGCGCCTTCCAGAGCATGGGGTACCTCGCGTTCAAGCAGCGAATTGGGGGTTTTCGATCAGCAATGCCATGCCTTGGCCTCCGCCGATGCAGGCAGCGGCGATGCCGTAGCGCAGGCCGTCCCGGCGCAATTGCCGCGCCAGGGTGTGCACCAGCCGCAGGCCGGTGGCGGCCAACGGGTGGCCCAGGGCAATGGCACCACCATGGACGTTGAGTTTTTCTACATCGAGTTGCAGCGCCCGGGCCACGGCCAGCACCTGGGCAGCCTGGGCCTCGTTGATTTCGAAACGGTCGATTTGCTCCAGGCGCAAGCCGCTGCGCTCCAGCAGCAGCGCGATGGCCGGAGCGGGCCCGATGCCCATGGTGTGCGGCGACACGCCAACAGCCGTGGCCATCAGCAAGCGGGCCAACGGCAGCTGGGTACAGGCTGAGTAGTGCGTCACCACAGCCGCGGCGGCGCCATCGACTACTGCACAGCTGTTGCCAGCCGTTTGTACACCGTCACTGTGCACGGCACGCAGCCGGGCCAACGCCGCAGCATCAGTCGCCCGTGGGTGGCTGTCCCGGCTGATCTCGCCCACGCCACGGGGCAGCTCGATCCCGCGTGGCAAGCAGCCTTCAACGTCGAATGTCTGCGCCGTGACGCCCACGATCTCTTCATCGAACCAACCCTGCTGCTGGGCGTGCAAGGCGCGCTGGTGGCTGCGCAAGGCCCAGGCATCCACGGTTTCACGATGCAGGCCGAACTCACGCGCCAGGTTGTCTGCGGTACCGATCATGTCCACGCCGGCAGCGGGGTCGTACAGCGCCTCCCAGAGAAAGTCCTTGAACCCGACCGGTGCACCCAGCCGAAAGCCGTTTCGGTGTTGGTAGGCCGCAATCGGGTTGCGTGACATCGACTCGGCGCCCACGCACAGTACCTGCTGCGCGCCACTGCGCAGTTGCTCACCGGCCTGGCGCAACAGTTCAAGGCCGGTGCCGCAAATACGTTGCACCGCCAGCGCCGGGACGGCCTGCGGCACACCGCAGTACAACCCCACATGGCGCGGCAGGAAGTAGGCATCGAAACTGGCCTGGGCCATGCTGCCGGCAAGTACGCTGTCCACCGTATGTGGGGCGATGCCAGCCCGTGCCAGCACCGCGCGCCCGGCCTTGATCCCCAGGTCGATGGGCGATACAGCAGACAGTGCGCCCCCCAGGTCTACCCAGGGGGTACGCACCATATCCACAATGGCCGCGTCTTCGAACGTTGTGCACAGGCCGGCACTGCTCATGGCCGACCCTGCGCGTGCAACTGGGTCGGGTCTTCACCGCGGTACAGCGCTTCTACCTGTGCAGCCCGCCGTTGCAGCACCGCACGCTGGTTGATAGAACCCTTGTCGGTGATTTCGCCCGCGTCGATCGACGGCGGCTCTTCGAGCAGCGCCAGCCATTCGATGCGGCTGGCGTTGCCCTGGGCGTCACGGTTCAGGCGCGCCAGCCAGGCGGCAAACCAGTTGCGCACCATGCCGCTGCCCAGCACCTCGGCATCGCTGGCATCGGCGGGCAGGCCAGCAAGTGCCCGGCACTCGGGCAACCGCGGGAACACCAGCAACCCCAGGCACTCGCGGTCCGGCGCGGTTACCACGATGTCCTGCACATAGGGTGAGCCTTCCAGCACCGCACGGTTACGCAGCGGGCCGACACTGACGAATACACCGGACGACAATTTGAAGTCCTCGGCGATACGGCCATCGAACATCAGGCCCTGTTCTGGCTGCTGCAGGTCGGCCAGCTTCAGTGCATCGCCCGAGCAATAGAACCCCTCCTCGTCAAAGGCCTCGGCGGTTTGCTGCGGCGAACGCCAGTACCCCGGCATGATGTGCGGGCCCCGGAAGCGCGCCTCCAGCTTGCCAGCCTGGGGTACCAGCTTCACTTCGCAACCCGGCGCCGGCAGCCCTACATAGCCGGCCATCGACAACGGCCCGGTAGTGAAGGTGCAGGACGGCGCTGCTTCGGTCATGCCCAGGCCAGCCATCATGCGGATGCGCTCGCCACAGTGTTGCTCGGCGATGCGGTCCAGGCGGTCCCACACGCTTTGCGACAGGCCTGCGGCGGCAAAGAAGAACAGCTTGATGCGGGCGAAGAACACATCACGTAACTGGGCGTCCTGCTCCAGTGCCTTGGCCAGTTCTTCCCAGCCCTTGGGCACGGTCAGGTAGGCCGTTGGCGAGATTTCACGCAGGTTGCGCAAGGTTTCGCCGAAGCCTTGCGGGGTGGGTTTGCCAGCGTCCAGGTAAAAGCTGCCACCGTTGTACAGCACAATGCCAAGGTTGTGGCTGCCGCCAAAGGTGTGGTTCCAGGGCAGCCAGTCCACCAGCACCGGCGGCTCTTCAGCAAACACCGGGAAGGTTTGCAGCAACATCTGCTGGTTGGCGCAGAGCATGCGCTGGGTAGTGATCACCGCCTTGGGCAGTTTGGTGGAGCCCGATGTGAAGAGGAACTTGGCGATGGTGTCGGGCCCGGTGGCGGCAAACGCTGCATCGCCAGCCGCGGGGTCGCAGGGTTGCAGCAGGGTGTCGAAGCCAAAGTGCCGACGCCCCGGCGTCTCACCGCGCACGCTGACCACGGGTACCGAGGCATCAAGCACGGCATCGAAGGCACGCAAGAACGGCTGAGTATCGGTGGTGAACACCAGGCCTGGGGTCAACACCTGGCACACATGCCGCAGCTTGGCAAAGTCCTGCGACAGCAGCGCATAGGCCGGCGATACCGGGCAATACGGGATGCCGGCATACATGGCACCCAGCGCAATCTGCAGGTGTTCGATGTCATTGCCGGAAAACAGCGCCAGCGGCCGTTCGGCGCTCAGGCCAAAGCCCAGCAGGCGGGTTGCGATGGTGCGCACCTGGCTGAGCATTTGCGCATAGGTGATCTCGCGCCAGGCGCCGTCAGGCTCACGTGCTGCAATAAAAACAGTATCGGGGCGCATCTGCGCCCAGTGCAGCAGCCGCTCGAGCAAACGCGCAGGCAGCGGTGCCAGGGGCTCGACCGGTTGCATGCGCAGGATGCCGTCGGCTTCACTGACCTGCACCTGAGGGTGCCCGATGGACACCTGCCGGTAGGGCGGGCATTGGCCAGGGTCGGACGACCGTAAGCGGGCTTCGGTATTCACGCAGGTTGCTCCTTGTTCTTGTTGTACATCCTGCCGCCGCCCGGCGCTGCCGGTGGCGGCCACTCGCGTGTTGCTCAGATGGGATAATGCCGTGGGCCTTGTTGCAGGGTGACCCAGCGCAACTGGGTGAACTGATCGATGGCCGTGCGGCTGCCGAAGCTGCCGTAGCCGCTCGACTTGACCCCGCCGAACGGCATTTGCGCCTCGTCGTGCACGGTCGGGCCATTGATATGGCAGATGCCCGACTCCACCCGCTGGGCCAAGGCCAGTGCACGGCTGGTGTCGCGGCTGAAGATGGCCGACGACAGGCCGAACTCGGAGTCATTGGCCAGCTTCAGCAGGGCCTCGTCACCCTCAGCACGCAACACCACCGCCACCGGCCCGAAGGACTCCTCGCCATACAGGCGCATGCTGCTGTCGACGTGGTCCAGCAGGGTTGGCTGCAGGATGCTGCCATCCAGCTGACCACCGCACACCAGGCGTGCGCCCTTGGCCACGGCATCGTCAATCAGGGCCTTGATGCGCTCACCGGCCACGCCGCTGACCAGCGAGCCGAGTACTGATGTGCTGGCCTGTGGGTCGCCGGCGCGCAGCCCGGCCACCTTCACTGCCAGCTTGTCGACGAAGGCGTCGGCGATGCGGCTGTCCACCACCAGCCGCTCCGTGGACATGCAGATTTGCCCCTGGTTGAAGTAGGCACCGAACGCCGCGGCTTCGACGGTTGCGTCAAGGTCGGCGTCGTCCAGTACCAGCAACGGGGCCTTGCCGCCCAGCTCCAGCAAGGCTGGCTTGAGATGCCGGGCCGCCAGCTCGCCGACAATGCGCCCAACGTGGGTAGACCCGGTGAAGTTGACCCGGCGCACGGCCGGGTTGGCGATCAACCGTTCGACGATGGCCGGGGCGTCTTCCGGGGCATTGCTGATCACGTTGACCACACCGTCGCCAAGGCCGGCATCGTGCAGCACCTGGCCGATCAGCCGGTGCACGGCCGGGCTCAGCTCCGAGGCCTTGAGCACCACCGTGTTGCCGCACGCCAGCGGCATGGCGATGGCGCGGGTGGCAAGGATGACCGGGGCGTTCCAGGGCGCGATGCCCAGCACCACGCCACACGGTGCGCGCAAGGCCATGGCGAAACTGCCGGGTACATCCGAGGGGATGACTTCGCCGGTAATCTGCGTGGTCATGGCAGCGGCTTCGCGCAGCATATTGGCCGCCAGTTTCACATTGAAGCCATACCAGTTGGCCATGGCCCCGGTTTCACCCGCCGCCGCGATGAAATCGTTTGCCCGCACCTGTAGCAGGTCTGCGCCGGCCAGCAAACGGCTGCGACGCTCACCGGGCGCCAAGGCGGCCCAGGCCGGGAACGCTGCACTGGCGGCGGCTACCGCCGCATCGGCATCGGCCAGCGTGGCGGCGGCGGCTTGCGACACCACTTCACCGGTGACCGGGTTGCGGCGCTCGAAGGTACGTCCATCGCTGGCGGGGCACGACCGCCCGCCTATCAGCAAAGGCACCTGCAACATGCTTATTCCTCTTGTTGTACTTATCGGGAATATCCGCAGGCTGTGGCCGGTGATGGTTCAGCCTGCTTGAACTTAACGCTTGTAGGCCTGCAGGCCCGGCTTGATGCTCTTGTCGTCAAGGAACTGCTTCATGCCCTGCTCGCGCCCACCTTCGGTATCCAGCAGGCGGGACTGGTCGAGCTTGGCGTACAGGTAGTCTTCGTTCTGCTCCCAGGTCAGTTCGCGGCAGCGCTTGAAACCGTTCTTGGCCGCACGCAGCACCACCGGGTTTTTTTCCAGCAGGTTGAGCGCGAGTTCGCGGGTGACGTCGCGCAATTGCGCCAGTGGCACGCTTTCGTTAACCAGCCCCATCTCGGCGGCTTCAGGCCCACCGAAGGTCTTGCCGGTCATGATGTAGTACAGCGACTTGCGATGGCCAACGGTATCGGCCATGGCTTTGCTGACCAGGTTGCCCGGCGGGATGCCCCAGTTGATTTCCGACAGGCCAAAGGTGGCCTCGTCGGCGCAGATGGCCAGGTCGCAGGCCACCAGCGGGCTGAAGCCGCCACCAAAGCACCAGCCGTTGACCATGGCGATAGTCGGCTTGGCGTACATGCGCAACAGCCTCCACTGCCATTGCGAGGCATCACGGCGGATTTTTTCCTGAAGGATTTCCGGGCCGGCGTCCACCTCACGGAAGTATTCCTTCAGGTCCATGCCTGCGGTCCACGATTCACCTGCGCCGGTCAGCACCAGCACCCCGGCGTCGCTGTCCTGCTCCAGGGTTTCAAGCACGTCGACCATTTCCCGGTTCAGCGTGGGGCTCATTGCATTGCGCTTTTCCGGGCGGTTGAGGGTGACCCAGGCAATGCCCGACTCCAGTTCGACTTTCACGGTAGCCCAGCGGCCTTCGTATTTGCTCATGGTTCTGCACTCTTGTTGTTCGAGGTGGTGAACACCAAGCTAAGCGAGCAAATTAGTTATGTCAATTAACCATTATGAAAATTATCTTTTCTGTTTTGCCTGTTTGGCGGTTATTTACCAGTCACTCCCCTAGCCGGATGACGCCAAGGCAGGCAGACTGGGTAACTTTCTTATCCATGAGCCAGGAGCCTGTACCCCATGGCAAAGCCTGCCCGCACTACCGAAACCGCTTCCATGCCCGCTGCTGCTGCGGATGGGGTGCTTGAAGACTTGATCGGTTACGCCCTGCGCCGCGCCCAATTGAAGCTGTTCCAGAACCTTATTGGCCGGCTCTCGGCACACGACCTGCGCCCGGCGCAGTTCTCGGCACTGGCGGTGATCGAGCAAAACCCTGGGCTGATGCAAGCGGACCTGGCGCGGTCGCTGGCAATTGAGCCACCGCAGGTAGTACCGCTGCTGAACAAGCTGGAAGAACGCGCCCTGGCCGTGCGCGTGCGGTGCAAGCCGGACAAGCGCTCTTACGGGATCTTCTTGAGCAAAGCGGGGGAAGCGCTGCTCAAGGAGCTGAAGCAGATCGCCAGGGACAGCGACCGCGAGGCGACCTCGGCGCTGGATGATGATGAGCGGGACCAGTTGTTGCGGTTGTTGACGAAGATTTATCGGGAGTAAGGCTGAAGCGCAATGGTACAAACCGGAGACCGCTAGAACGCTGCGTTGGCCAATGACTCCGGGATATCCCGTTTCTCATGCAAAAGACGCCAGACATCGACGTGATCGTCGCGCTCAAGGTAGAACACCAAGTAGGGGTATCGCCTGAGTGGCCAGCAATACAACCCGGGCAATTGCAGCTCATGTGCGTAGCGCGTCATCCCCGTTGCAGGATGGCGACTGATATGACGGTAGGCAATTTCCAGCTCGTCAATGAGCCCTAGTGCCGCCTGCTGCGCATGTTCAGACAGGTAATAGCCAATGGCAGCTTCTACATCCTGATGGGCAGCGAGCCTAGGTATGACAGGTTTGCTTTTCATCCTTGAGGCTGACGAACCTTGGCCCGCAGCGATTCGAAGTAACCCTCGTCGGCGCGGGCACCAGGTGCCGTTGCGCCACCCGCAAGCAGCAGGTTGCGAAGCTGCGTACGGTCCTGGTCCTTACGGATGAGTTCGCGTACGTATTCGCTACTGGTGCTGTAGCCGCGCTGGGTGACCTGGTCGTCGACGAAGGACTTAAGCGCATCTGGAAGGGAGATGTTCATGGTACTCATGGCTCACCCGATTTTGACAAAATTTGCCAAAGTATACACCAGCTTCGTGTATGTGGAGGCTTCGACCTGGTTTGACCACTTGCCGCCTGAAACGACCTCCACACCACCCATAAAATGCATTTTTTGAATTTTAATAAATTTTTTAATTCATATTAATAATATTAGCTTAGGCAAAAAAAGTATTTTAAAACCATTTTTCATAGAGATATGTTCTCACCAGACCGACCCCTGACTGGTGGAGGCAAAGGAACCTAATACCTCCTTCAGCCTCAGGTCACCTCACCCGGCTCCGGTATCCAGGTATCCGAAATCCCACTCGATGCTGGTTACCTGGAAGCTGCAGCATGAAGCCTTTGCCCTACCCTGTTCGCAATCACCTGTCCGCCGCCGTTGCATTCGCCCTCTTCACGCCCACGGCCTTCGCCGAGCCTGCCGAAACGCAAGGCGACAAGCTACCAACAGTCACCGTCACGGCGGAGCACCGTGAAGAAAACCTGCAAAAAACCCCGCTGGCGATCAGTGCCTTCGACGAGCGCACCCTGCAGGATGCGCAGATCAACAACATCCGCGACTTGTCCGGGCGGGTGCCCAACCTCACCCTGAACCGCCAGTCCATTTCCTACAGCGCGCAAACCTATGGCATCCGTGGTATCGGCGAAACCGACCCGATCCAGGAAGCTGCCGTTGCGGTATACGCCGACGACCTGTACATCCCGCGGGCGATTTCCTCGATGCTGGACTTCAACGATGTAGAGCGCGTCGAAGTGCTGCGTGGCCCGCAAGGCACCTTGTACGGGCGCAACAGTGCAGCCGGCGCGATACGGGTCATTACCCGCGACCCGACCCAGCAGGCCCGCGCCTTCGTCGAACTGGGTGCCGGCAACTACAACGCACAGAACGGCCGCTTGCTGGTCAGCGGGCCACTGGTGGACAACACCCTGTTCGGCAGCTTCTCGGCAATCCGCCTGACCCGCGACGGCACGGTGTACAACCGTACCCGGCACAAGGACGTCAACAACATCGACATCCAGTCCTACCGTGGCAAGCTGCGCCTGGCCCCGCAGGATTCGCCCTGGGACGTTCAACTGACCCTGGCCGGCACTTTCGACCGCGGCGATACCACCAGCTATACGCCCTTCAACCCTGCCAACGGCCATTTCGACAAGTTCAAGACCTACAGCAGCCTTGACCCGAAGAACAAGCTGGACCAGGGCAGCGCGGTGTTGCGCGCAATCTATAGCATCGATGACCACCTGAACTTCAAGTCGGTCACGGCCTGGTCGGAATTCGACCAGCCGGTGGACTATGACAACTCCGGCCAGGCCAACAGCGGTACCGCGTCGCCGATCCAGAACAACCTGATCACCTACAAGCAGCGCTACGCCACCCAGGAATTCCAGCTAAACGGTGAATACGACAGGTTCAGCTACACCCTCGGTGCGTACCTCTACAAAGAACGCTTCCGTGCCGAGCGCGACAGCCTGACCTTTTCGGTGGCGCAAAACCGGGTCAATGCCAGCGGCCAATACAGCACCACCGATACCGAAAGCTACGCGTTGTACGGCCAGAGCAATTACAAGCTGACCCCTCGTTTGTCACTGACCACCGGCCTGCGCTACACCCACGAGCACAAGCGCTTCGATTACACCAACTACGCCATCACCACCGACCGGGCAATCACTGGCACCAACTTCGCGGCCCAAACCAGCGATTCCTGGGCATCCCTTAGCCCCAAGATCGGCCTGGAGTACGCCTGGAGCGACAACCTGGTGCAGTACGGCTATGTGGCCCGGGGCTTCAAGGCCGGCGGTTTCGACAACCGTGCGCCAACCCGCGCCGCTGCCGAGCAGGGCTTTGATCCGGAAAACGTCACCACCTATGAGGTGGGCTTGAAGGGCGACTTTGCCGATGGCCGCGTGCGCAGCAACATCGCCTTCTTCTACAACGACTACGACGACCTGCAGACCAACGCCTGGGACCCGGCCATCAGCGCCAACCTGCGCACCAACGTCGGTAGCGCCCATACCTACGGCGTGGAGCTTGAAAACACCGTGCTGCTGGCCCGCGACCTGCGCCTGAGCGCCAACCTGGGCTACCTGAAAAGCCAGTACGACGACTTCCAGAACGCCAGCGGCCCGGGCGTGAGCGCCGACGGCAAGAAAATGATCTTTGCGCCGGAATGGAACGCCAGCCTGGGCCTGAACTGGACGGTGCCCGTCAACCTGCCGGGTGAACTGGTGGCCAGCACCGATTACCAGTACCAGACCCGCTCCTACGCCAACCCGCTGAACGCCGATATCTACGAAGTGCCTGCACAGGGCTTCTGGAATGCCAGCACCAGCTATGCCAGTGCGGACGGCCACTGGACCACCACCTTGTCGGTGAAAAACCTGCTCGACCGCGCCTACCCGCAAAGCATCGCCTACTCGGCCGCCAGCCGCACCGCCTACTACTCGGTCAACGACCCACGCACCGTGCTGCTGAGCGTGCGCTACGAGCGTAGCGCCGCCCCGAACGGACTCACTTTCCACCTGCAAGGAGTACACACCATGGGTTTGACCCGCAGAGACCTTATTGCCCACCTAATGGCCGCTGGCAGCTACGGCGCCGCGCTTGGCAGCCTGTCCGCCCTGGGCCTGTTGCCCACGGCAGCCACGGCCAGCACCTTCCAGCCGCTGGGCCTGCCGGCCACGTCCGGCAACGGCAAGCGCGTGCTGGTGGTGGGGGCTGGCATCAGCGGCCTGGTGGCGGCCTATGAACTGGGCAAAGCCGGCTTTGACGTGCGCGTGCTGGAAGCCCGCGAGCGAATCGGCGGGCGCGCCTGGACACTGCGCAACGGCGACGAGGTCCTGCACAACGACGGTAGCCGCCAGCAGGTGCGTTTCGACAACGGCCACTATTTCAATGCCGGCCCCGCACGCCTGCCCAGCCACCACCTGACCATTCTCGGCTACTGCCGGGAGCTGGGCGTGCCACTGGAAGTGCTGGTCAACAGCAGCCGCAACGCCCTCGCCCAGCCAGACCTTGCGCAGCCACCGTTGCTGCTGCGCCAGGCGGTGAACGACACCCGCGGGCACCTCAGCGAACTGCTGTCGCGCAGCATCAGCGGCAAAGCGCTGGACAAGGAACTGGACACCGGCGACCAGAAGGCACTGCTGGACTTTCTCAAGGTGTACGGCGACCTCAACGAGCAGCGCCATTACAAGGGCTCGGTCCGCGCCGGCTATACCCGCTTCGCCGGGGCGGGCGACCAGACACCGATCCAGCGCCAGCCCGTGGCACTCAAGCAACTGCTCAACCCCAACCTGATGCTGCCGCTGGTGTTCGACGAGATCCCGGAGTTTTCCGCCACCATGTTCCAGCCCGTCGGCGGCATGGACCAGATTGCCAAGGCCCTGTACGCCAAGGTGCAGGACAAGGTGCAACTGCACGCCGAAGTGCAGGCGATCCGCACCGGGGACAACGCTAGCCAGGTCACCTGGCGCGACCGGCGCAGCGGCAAGACCCAGGTGGAAACCGCTGACTACGCCATCGTCACCCTCCCCCTGCCATTGCTGGCCCGGCTCGACCACAACTTTGGCAAGACCACCCAGGCGGCCATCGCCCAGGCCAAACCAGACCTGGCCAACAAGGTAGCGTGGCAGGCCCCGCGCTTCTGGGAAAGCGAGTTCCAGATCTACGGCGGGCTCTCCTACATCAACCACGAAGCGCGGTTGCTGTGGTACCCCAGCGACCACCTGAACAGTGCCCAGGGCATCCTGGTAGGCACCTACAACACCGGCGAAGTGGCGCGCACCTTTGCCACGCGCTCGACAGAGCAGCAACTGGCGTCGTCACGCCAGGCCGTGGAGTCGCTGCACCCGGGCCATGCCGGCAAGTTGCAGCGTGGGGTGGCGGTGAACTGGTCGAAGGTGCCGTTCAGCGAAAGCCCATGGATTGTCCACGACGTGCTGGCCGAACCCGGCTACTCCCACCTCAACCAGCCCCTGGGCCGCACCTGGCTGGCCAGCGATGCACTGGCCCATGGCGGGGTGGGCATCTGGCAGAACAGTGCTGCCGACTCGGCCCGCCATGTAGTCGGGCAGATCGCCCGGCACGCCCTGCAACAGCAACGCGGCGTCGCCGCCTGAACAAGGAAGCCCTCTGATGAACAAAAATGCCCTGCTGCTTGGAGCCTTCATGTCACTGTCCGCACTTACCGCCCAGGCCGACACCATCAAGCGTGTCGACCCACCAGGCTCGAAGTTCCCCATTTCGCAACTGGTCACCGTACCGGCCGGGGCCTCGCTGACTTTCGTCAGCGGCACCCTGCCCGACGTCGCCGACCCTAAGGCGCCGCCGCAGACCATTGCCGCCTACGGCAACACCGAAACCCAGACCCGCTCGGTACTGAAAAAAATCCAGGCCGCGCTGCAAAGCCAAGGCCTGGGGTTGGGTGACATCGTGCAGTTGAGGGTGTTTCTGGTAGGCGACCCGGCCAACGAAGGCAAGCTGGACTTTGCCGGGTTGCAAGCGGCCTATACCGAGTTCTTCGCCACTGCCGAGCAACCCCGCAAGCCGACCCGCACCGCCTTGCAGGTGGTAGCCCTGCCTCTGCCGGGCGCCTTGGTCGAGATCGAAGCGGTCGCTGCCAAAGCACCGTGATACGCCGCTAACCCTCATCCCCTCTTGCTTGCCTGCCAGGGCCACCTGGCGGGCGGCCCCTGTGCACCCGCTGTTCGACAGCGCTCATGGAGAGCGAACATGCTTCACGCCTTGAAACTGCCCAGCCCGCGCCTGCAACCCGCACTACTGACCATGGCCCTTGGCACCACCGGCCTGGCCGCGCCTGCGGCATTTGCCGAAAGCGCTGCCCAAACCAGCGACCCGGCACAACTGGGCACCGTGATTGTCACCGGCAACCGCGGCTCGGAAAAACGCACCGTCACCACCAGCCCGGTGCCGATCGATGTGATCAGCGCCAAGCAACTGCAGCAAACCGGCAAACCCGGCCTGATGGAAGCCCTCAGCGCCAGCGTGCCGTCCTTCACCCTGCCTGAGAAAACCGGCTGGGACGCCAGCGGCATGGCCCGTGCACCCAGCCTGCGCGGGCTGAACGCGGCCCAGGTGCTGGTGCTGGTGAACGGCAAGCGCCGCCATACCAGCGCCACCCTGAACATCAGCGGCATCCATGCGGGCGCAGCGCCCACCGACCTCGACCTGATCCCCATCAGCCTCATCGACCACGTCGAGGTGCTGCGCGATGGTGCAGCCGCCCAGTACGGCTCCGACGCCATCGCCGGGGTGATCAACATCATCCTCAAGGCCGATGACTCGGGCACCTCGGTAACCAATGCCGGCCAGGGTTACGACGGCAAGAAGCAGACCGTGCAGCAGGGCCTTAACAAGGGCTTCGAGATCGGTAACGGCGGCATCGTGCAGCTGGCCCTGGATGCACGCAGCCAGAACGACGACAACAAGGCCAGCGCCAACGGCTACAGCTATGCCGAAGCCTTCGACAAGGCCGGCAAGTCAACCTACGGCGGCTATGGCACACCGAAGATCAACCTGCTGACCCTGGGCTACAACGCCGAGCTGCCGGTAAGCGACGACCTGACCCTGTATTCCTTCACCACCTATTCCCACCGCAAGGCCGAGCAGGGCCAGAACTTCCGCCTGCCGACCATCACCAACACCATCACCACCGGCCCTAACGGCTACCCCAGCGGCTACACGCCCACTTGGTACATCGAGGAAGATGATGTGCAAGGGGCCTTCGGCGCCAAGGGCAATGCCGGGGAATGGGCCTGGGACCTGTCCAGCACCTACGGGCGCAATGAGGCGCTGCAGGGCACCACACACAACCAGAACGCCTCGCTGGGCGAGGCCACGCCCAACCATTTCGAGTCGGGCACCTGGGTTGCCACACAGCTGACCAGCAACCTGGACCTTCAACGCAGCTTCGACATCGGCCTGGACAAGCCGCTGGACCTGTCCTGGGGCCTGGAGCACCGCCGTGACACCTACCAGGTGCGCGAGGGCGACTGGGCCTCGTGGGCCAACGGCGGCTACTGCCGTGCGCCCGGCGATTGCGCCGCCTCCGGTGCACAGGTCACCAACGGCATCTCGCCGGACGAAGCCACCAGCACCAGCCGCAACAGCGTGGCCAGTTACATCGACGTTGGCTTCAACCCGCTGCCGCAGTGGTACCTGGGCAGCGCGCTACGTTACGAACACTACAACCGCGGGGTGGGCGCCACCCGCAGCGGCAAGCTGACCACCCGCTACGAATTCACCCCCGCGCTGGCCGTGCGCGCCACGGTCAGCAACGGCTTTCGCGCACCGTCACTGGCCAACAGCCTGTTCAGCGCCCGCTCGACCACCTACGGCGTGGTCAATGCCGTGTATCAGTCGATCAACTACGGCGTACTGCCGGTGGACTCAGCGGCAGCCAAAGCCTTGGGCGCGGAGGCACTCAAGCCGGAGCGCTCGACCAACTACAGCCTGGGCCTGACCTATCAGCCTGCCCCGCAGCTGTCGTTTACCGCTGATGCCTACGAGATCAACGTGCGCGACCGCATCACCCTCACCGGCACCCTGCTGGGTGACGAGGTGACCCAGGCGCTGCTGGACAACGGTATCGACTCCACCTCTGGTGGGCGCTATTTCACCAACGGCGCCAACACTCGCACCAAGGGCCTGGACCTGGTCGGCAACTTCGACCAGAACCTGGGCAGCTGGGGGCAAGTGAAATGGACCGCCGCCTTCAACTGGAACCAGACGCAGATATTGAGCTACAAGGAGAACGTCAATATCCAGGGCACGGACTACAGCCTGATGGACCGCCAGGCGCGCAACTTCCTGACTGAAGTGCAGCCGCACACCAAGTTGATTCTGGGCGCCAACTGGCAACGCGACCGCTGGACCAGCAACCTGACCCTGACCCGCTATGGTTCATGGCGCGAAGTGAACTCGGCGACCGACCGCAGCCTGGACCGCGAATACAAAGCGCGCTGGATTACCGATATCGACGTAGGGTATCAGCTGACCAAAGACCTCAACCTGGCCGTGGGGGCGCAGAACCTGTTTGATGTTTACCCGGAACGGCAGAACCCCAGCAGCAAGACCATGACCAAGGGGTATGGGGCGTATTCGCCTTATGGGTTCACGGGGGGGTACTACTTTACCCGGCTGACCTATAACTTCTGATGCGCACCACTGGTGCACTGGGGCTTAGGCATGCGCCGCTTTACCCTGTGGGAGCAGCAGTCTGGCATTATCACCCAGGCTACCGCATCACACGGTAGGAGCAGCCTTGTGCTGCGAAAAGGCCATTGCAGGCGAAGATGATCTTTAGCTGTACCGACCACTTCGCAGCACAAGGCTGCTCCTACAGGTCTTGTGCTTGCCTTGGAGTCGACGCCGGCCAAGTGGGAGCGGGATTCATTCGAGACATGAGGCGCACTTTATGAGCCTGATCCCCGGGTTATCTGACAAAGCCTGCGTATTGGTATGTGGTGCAAGCCAAGGTATCGGCCTGGCGCTGTGTACGGCGTTGCTGGCCCGCGATGATGTAAGCCGGGTCTGGGCTGTGTCGCGGCACGCCAGCACCGCTGACGGGCTGCTTGCCCTTGCCCGGGCACACGGCGAACGCGTGGCACTGCTGGATTGCGATGCTCGCAACGAGCTGGCGCTGGCTGCGCTTGCACGCGAGGTGGGCCTTGCCTGCCCGCACCTGCACCTGGTTATCAGCACACTCGGTATCCTCCACCAAGAGGGCTCCAAAGCCGAGAAGTCACTGGCCCAATTGGACCTCACCAGCCTGCAGGCCAGCTTTGCCACCAATGCGTTTGCGCCGATCCTGCTGCTCAAGCACCTGATGCCACTGCTGCGCAAACAACCCGCCACCTTTGCAGCGCTGTCGGCCAGGGTAGGCTCGATCGGCGACAATCGCCTGGGTGGCTGGTACAGCTATCGCGCGAGCAAGGCGGCGCTGAACCAGTTGTTGCGCACGGCAAGCATCGAACTGAAACGCCTGAACCCGGCCGCCACGGTGCTGGCGCTGCACCCGGGGACTACCGATACCGGGCTGTCGCGGCCATTTCAAGGGAATGTGCCGGAAGGGAAGCTGTTTGAACCGGCGTTTGCGGCACAGTGTGTGATTGAGCAGGTGGGGCGGCTTGGGCCGTCGGAGAGTGGCAGCTTTTGGGGATGGGATGGCGAGCGGATAGCGTGGTGAGTGCGCTCGCACCGGGTAGCTGTTGCAGCCCGGCCGAGGCAGTGCGTTCCATCGCGGTGCAGGTTAGCGCGGGCCGCCGCCCTGATGGCCGCCAAAGCCACCGCCACCCCCGTGGCCACCACCACCATGACCACCGCCACCACCCGGCGGCATGAACATCCAGCAACCGGACAAGGCGGATACCAGCGCGGCAACCAGGGCTGCGCGGAAAAGGTGTTTCGACTTCATTGGAACGCTCCACAGGGTGAGATCAGCTGCCTGCCACCAGCCGGTTCGGCAGCGGGCGGATTCTAGAGCTGCGGGGTGATGGCACGGGGAAACTTTGCATATCTTTACAGTTGGTGCAGGCTTGCCAGCAGCAGTTCGGACGTTCGAGTTCATCACGCATGGATAGCCCAGCAATGAACCTGTTCTACCTGAAACTCATCGTCACTCCCTTGTTGATGTGGGCGATTTCCCTCGCCTCACGGCGCTGGGGCGGTCTGCTCGGTGGGATGCTGTCAGGCCTGCCCTGAGAGATTCCACTGCGCATGGTGTCTGCCACTGCCCTGCTGATGATTGACCATTGGGCTGGCCGCCGTGTTGAGGCGGCGTTGATATGCTGGCGTGCCTTCCCGGTAATCCCTGCTATCCAACGACCCGATAGAAACCTCCCATGCCATCTGTCACCGACCAGCGGATGGCGCTTTGCATTTCGTCAAGTACAGCTTCACCTTCATCTACGTTAGCCAGCAACACGCTGATCGGCTTACAGATCAGGCTGCGAATGTCGTCCAGGTTGTTAATTGCTGCCAGTGGCAAAGTATAAGTCCACTGCTCCGCAGCCCCCTCCTCCGCGCCCCAGCGAAAAAGCCGCGCGCAGCCATCGTTGAGGCGCACGATGGTGCGTGGAGAAAGGCCGAACATCTCGAAGCCCATGTAGCATTCAGAGCGGACATCCGTTGGCCCATCCCACAGGTTGATATGAAGTAGCGGCTCCGGGCTGAACCCACCCGCGGCGTTATCACACAGGAAGCTCATCTGAAATGCCAGATGCATTGCGCACTCAGGCTTATCTTTGGCCGTGAGCGGCAACGTCCAAGCGGCGGCGCTGAATACCCAGCCAGTAGCGTCAGTCTTGTAGCTGCTCGACCACACGCCTGGTTCATGGCGTGAATGCAGCGGCTCCTGTCGGCATGGCTCACCAAGCTCCTGCTTGATAAGACTTGCCAGCGCTTCGCACTCCACACCGACCTTGGAAACGTAGGCGACAGCGGCCGAAATTGCTTTACCGATTTCACTCATTTGCAATGCACCCTCAAGAGTTGACAGACGCAGGCTGCGCGAAAAAAACATGATCAGACGGAGCAGGAAGTTGCGGCTGTTCGAAGTGTTTGAAGCCGTTGAAGGGCTCGACGGCCAGCAACTTCAAACACAAACGTACCTGCTCGCTCCAGCGCAGTAGCTCCAGCCCAGGCCCGGTACGGATCGTGGTCACGGCAGTTAGAACATCAAACCAGGAGCGCAGGATCAACTTGCCATTCCACACGTCCCGACGATTCTGGGCATTACTGCCCTCGCTGGTGTCCAGCCCGATAAACAGGTGTAGCGCTCGGCTTTTCTCATCAGCATCGAGGTAGTGCTCCCACTGGTCGTGCAGTTGTTCCTTACCACTCAAGGGCGCTCGCCATTTGAACTCCACCAGCAGAATCTGGGTATGAGCGCCCCAACTCAGCTCTACCCGAAGGTCTGGCTCTATTCGCCTGTTGCGCGGCCAGAAATACATTTCCGCTCGGGTGGGAGGCTCTATGGGTAATGCGTGCTCGGGATTGCGCAGGTGCACCAATGCATGCCAGAACGCGGCGATAGCCGCAGGTGATAGAAACGCCAGCGGGCCCATCAGTGTCGAGGTCATCTCGTCTTCTTCGGCTACCTTGAGTTCGGTGGTTTCATCCCGATGGCCGAGATAGCGTCGATAGAGCCTGGATTTATTGTGGCTGAACGCATGCAGCATGAAGTCTCCTTACATCTTGCAGATGTGCGCTGTATCCCAGTCAGGCTCAACGTTCAGTGTCGGCACCGAAGGCCGCACGAAGCAACCTGGGTAGCCATTCACCCGCTCGACCGGTCAAGCTGGTGGCATCCGTGGAATCGGCCACCTCAGTGTTTATATGAACAACATGGGCGCCGTGTTCTCGGGCGATTTCCGGAATACGTGCGGCCGGATACACCACACCCGATGTACCAATCGACAGCAACAAGTCCGCGTTTCCGGCGGCGTTCGATGCAGAACGCCATTCAGACTCAGGTAACGCTTCGCCAAACCAGACCACACCCGGGCGAATTCTGCCGTTGCAATGACAGCAACGCGGCGGCTCCAGGCGGCCTGAACTGGTTTGCGGCAAGGGACACTTCGCCAGGACGTGCGGGCGCATGCAGGCAAAACAGCGTGCAATGTGGAGGCTGCCATGCAGATGCACCACCTCTTTACTGCCTGCGCGCTCGTGCAAGTCATCAACATTCTGAGTCACCAGCACCAGCTCCGGCACATGCCTGGATAATGTAGCGATGGCGACATGCGCCGCATTGGGACAAGCCTGGGCCATCTGCGCCCTGCGCCATTCGTACCAACCCCAGACCAAGGCTGGATCGCTGCGAAAAGCGCCCGGCGTTGCAAGCTGGGCTGGGTCGAACTTTGCCCAGAAGCCGCTCTGCCGGTCGCGAAATGTGGGGATACCACTTTCCGCCGACACACCTGCGCCGGTAAACACCACAACCCTGCACGCACTGCGCAGCCGTGCTACAGCGTTTGCAAATGCAGTTTCATTCGTCGTCATACAGTTCGATACCCCTGCGCAGACGCTGTAGCAAACGCTGCTTGAGCGCCTGCGGTGCGGTTACGGCAATAGAAGCCGTGTGAGAGAGCAGCCACCACTCCAACTCCCAACTATCGGCCACGGTCGCGCGAATCCAACCGCCTTGCTCGCTGGACATGGTCTCCATGGTTTCGCTCAGCGGCGTCTCGCGCAGCAAGCGCAAAAGCCCATCGCTCACCCAGGCTTCAAGAGTGATCATTTCAGTGGCGTTATCGCCGAACTGCATGGCCCCAGAAGCGGCGTAAGCCTTCAGGTCGAAATCGGCCGGTACTTTGGCAGGGACTGACGTGATCGCCGCGTCGCTGATGCGATGAAGCGCAAATTGGCGCACATCTTCGTAAGGTTCTGCCAGTGCAATCAAGTAGGTGACTTGCCCACGCTGTATCAACCCCAAAGGATTGAGAGTGAGTTGGCTCTGACGGTCGCGGTGCGCCGAGTAATAGCCGCAGGTCAATTGGCGTTCGTCTATCAGCGCTTGTTGCAAAATCGCCAGGCAGCCGGCATCAATGCCGGGCGCCACCATTGGCAAGCAGGCAGGCACACTCGCCACTTTTTGAGACCATCGGCCTGCTGGGGACTGCCGGGTGAGCGCACTCAACTTGCTGGTGGCCTGCTCGAAGCGAGGCTGTAGTGCGCCAAGCATGAACGCCGGGATCAACGGTTTGAGCACCTCTTGGGTCAGGGTCAGGGTGAGGGCCTCCAGCACGCTCACCGCCGACACCTGAAAGTTCGAAGGCGGCGCCCAACTGAAACCATAGGGCACACTCTTGTCGTTCTTACGGATAGCAAACACCGTGGACAAGTCTTCCAGGTCTCGTTCGACTGTGCGCTTGGTCGTGGGAAACCCCGCCTCAGCCAAGCGCCCCTGCAACGCTCTCGCCGTAATGCCACTCCCGGACGTGGGCAGCAGCTGCAACATCTCCCACTGACGGCTTAGGGTGTTTCTCGTTGAGTTGGACGGCACGGCGACTCCTGAGGCAAATAGTGGCTGGCTATGTGCATTTTCCACGATATCGAGACCAAATGGGTCGCGCGTGATCACGACCTATCAAGACTTGGCGCCGGACGATGATGGAGCGGCCGCGCTGCTGGTTTAGCGCGTGAAAAGGCAAACAAGACATCCCGCCCCCAAAGAGACTGGCACCTATGCTTGAATTCAACGACAGTGACCTGGTGTGTAGTTATGTAAATATTCTGGTGACGGATTTCGTCACCGGTTTCAAGGCGATTTGTGTTGCAGAGGATGCACCCTTCGAGCGCTTTGCTTACCCGCGCATCGATATCCACGTACTGGTCGACGCACCCCGGGCATTTTGTGTTGCCCAGGAAGCGGCCACCACTGTCTTTTTTGTTGATGCAGTGGCCAAGGCGCGGTCATTGAGCAAAAACCAGTTTCAAGTGATTTTCAATGGCGAGGCATCGGACCAGGTTGGCTTCTATCAATGGGCGTGTGAGTGCATCGACTTCTTTAAAGTCATGCAATTCAATCAAGGCATGGTCTGTGTCGACTATGCCGACTTCCTAACCGCGCTGGATTGTTGCAGGGGCAATACGTTGCGTTTCGAGAAGCTGCCCTACGATCACCACGCGACCGTCCCCTACAACAAGCACTCAGGCCCGCCCTACAGGGTAATTTACGGGTGCCTTGATGGAGGACTGGATCAATCTCTCTGGCACTACTCGCAGTTTATAGAGGTACTGGAAGCCAAAAATCCGCAACGGGTGATGATAAAGACGGCAATGAAACTGACCAAGTCTTCAGTATATGCCATGATGCTGCTGGGTGAGGCTGCCGATTGATTGGGTAATTCGCAACGTTGTTTCAGGTTGAGGCAGTAGCTAAGCGCCTGCCAGGCAGGGCTCTTTACCGGTATGCTAACGGCAATGCTGCTGTTCCACTTTCAGCATGCAGAACCTCACCGAACAGGCAGGCCTCTTACCTGATGAATAACGACAAGCAACGAATAATCCGCGTCAGAAAAGCGCTGTTATCCGCACCAACGGACGCTTCATTGAAAGAAATCCTCGACAGCGACAGAGAGGCGTTCACCGGCATCAGAATGCTTTTTTCGACAAATGCTTCAGGTGCGCCGCTTCAGATCAAGCCCGAATTGAACCATGTGTTTTCCGGAATTTTTTCAGGCAGTCGCCTGATCGCCTATTCGGACTCCATTCAGTCCGAAATGGAATCTGGCGTCGCTCAAATATTATACAAACAGCGAGCACTGCTGGACACAAATCTGCTTTCAGACCTACCCAAGTACTTTAACGGCGAAGTCTTGAGTACAAAGAGCAAAGTAGAAGAAATTTTGGCTGCCATTGAAAACACCTATGGTGGAGGTTTTGATTATACGTTCGCGGTCTTGGAAAACCTCAGGGAGTTCGTAAGCGCCAACAACCCTTACCCGGTGTCCAAAGTAGCGGCGGCCATTTATTTGGATCATAAACTGCAAAAGACGCCAAAGACCTCCAGCACAGAAGAAATCTGCCTGGCAAATCACCTAGGGAAGGTCTGAAGTAGCCCTGTATTTCCGGTCGACTTCAGCCCTCGCTGCTTTTGAAAGCGGGCCGTCGATCAAATTCGACCAGGTAACCCGCTCAGTTCTCCGTTTTTGGCCGCCGCGAGCACCTCGCAGCAGCCATTTTCCGCATTACAGGTGCACCTTTCCTGCGGTAGTCAGCAAATGTCGGCGCGCCATCCATAGGTTCGACAGCGCGAACAGCGTCACCAGCTGAGCGGTGTTCTTGGCCAGGCCACGGAAGCGCACCTTCACGTAACCGAACTGGCGCTTGATCACTCGAAACGGGTGCTCGACCTTCGCTCGCACTTGTGCCTTGGCCTTCTCGATCTTGCGCTTGGCTTTGTACAGGGCGCTGCGTTTATCGAGCTTCTTGTAGGTGCTGCGGCGTGCTGCGACCTGCCAGATCACTTCGCGGCCAGCATGTTCGGGGCGCTTTTCGACGCCGGTGTAGCCGGCATCGGCGCAGACGACGTTCTCGTCACCGTGCAGCAGTTTGTCGACCTGGGTGATATCCGCCACGTTGGCTGCCGTGCCTACCACGCTGTGTACCAGCCCCGACTCATCATCCACGCCGATGTGCGCCTTCATGCCAAAGTAATACTGGTTCCCTTTCTTGCTCTGGTGCATTTCCGGGTCGCGCTTGCCGTCCTGGTTCTTGGTCGAGCTGGGCGCGTGGATCAGTGTGGCATCGACGATAGTGCCCTGGCGCAGCGACAGGCCGCGATCCCCCAGGTAGCCATTGATTACGCCGAGGATGCCGGCTGCCAGCTCATGTTTCTCCAGCAAGCGACGGAACTTGAGGATGGTGGTTTCGTCGGGAATACGCTCGAGGCTCAGCCCGGCGAACTGACGCAGGATGGTCGTCTCGTAGAGCGCTTCTTCCATGGCCGGGTCGCTGTAGCCGAACCAGTTCTGCATCAGATGGATACGTAACATGGCCATCAGCGGATAGGCTGGACGACCACCTTCACCCTTTGGGTAGTGTGGCTCGATCAGGGCAATCAATCCCTTCCACGGCACCACCTGATCCATCTCGATCAGGAACAATTCCTTACGGGTCTGCTTGCGCTTGCCGGCGTACTCGGCGTCGGCGAAGGTCATCTGCTTCATGGAAAAACTCGGCTGGCGGGATCGGCGTATTTCACCAGATTCAGGAAGTCTTTTTCAGACCTTCCCTAGATGAGGCAGAAAGCAAATGGCTCTGTTTCAGAGCCGATGAAGAAGCCTGGAAAGCGATAGATCGTAGGGATGTGATTTATGCGATCATGCTAAAAGCTCACTTCTTGTGTTGGACGCGAAACCCAATCACCATTGAGAATGCACTCCACCAGTTAGTCGACTACTGCCTTATCACACTAGGCGTCATGCCACTCAAAGAGCTCTATTTTGCCTGGAAAGTAATCATTGGCTTCAGCACCGGTTATACCACTCCGGTCTTTGCCGAAAAAGCGCTTAGAGCACCACATAAAAAATCGATTGCGCGTATTTCCGCGCTGGCCTGGGATCTTTTCATATTTCGCTTCACAGAGACCTTACTCACAGAAGGCACAGACAACAGCTTCTACATCCCCTATGTCACGACTCTAGACCAGAGCCTGCTCGACACGATCGCATCTTGCCCACTCAAGGCGATGATATCGTTCCCACAGTTACGTCATGTGGAGACCATTTTCGAAGATGAGCTTCACTTTCAGTACTGCCTGGATGCCGCCATGAGTGAAAGACAAAGAACAATCATGCAGGAAGCAGGCAGAGGCCTGAAAGGGAACAAAAGGCAGCGACACCACATATCCCGCTCCATACACGAGCTTGAGAGCGCTATAACAAAGTTACTGCCAGCATAATGATACGGAAACCCTGCGGGCGACAGCCGCCGCCTAGGCAAACGACGCGAGCGTTGTAAACCATGCACTTGTCCCCTCAAGGGGACATCGCCCGCCGCTACCTCAAGTACAGTCATTCGCACACCTGAATACCTACAAAAATAAGGATGTGCACCGCCATGCATCAGCCCCACAGCGAGCCGCGCCGCTCCCTCTATTTCAATTACCAGGTCTACCCTGCCCACACCGCCAGCGTCGGCGCCGCCCGACCGGAACGCAAACCGGTAGTGGTAGTCGGCGCCGGCCCGATCGGCCTGACCACTGCCCTGGACCTCGCCCGGCATGGCATCGCCTGCGTGGTACTGGCTGCGGAGCGGCAAGTGAGCGAAGGCAGCCGGGCGATCGTGTTCACCCGCCGCTCGATGGAAATCTTGCAGCAGGTAGGCGTCGCAGATCAGGTCTGTGAGCTTGGCCTGCCGTGGAGTTGCGGAAACTCGTTCTACCGCAACCAGTTGGTGTTCCGTATGGAAAACCCGCACGACCCGGACGACCGCTACGCCCCCATGACCAACCTGCAACAGCCCTGCCTGGAACGGTTTCTGGTCGAGGCCGCCGAGGCCAACCCATTGGTGGAGCTGCGCTGGGGCAACCGTGTGACCGACTTGGCCCAGCATGACGACTTCGCCCGGTTGAACATCGACACCCCTGCCGGCAGCTATGAGCTGGACGCTGACTGGGTAGTAGCGGCCGACGGCGCCCGCTCGACGCTGCGTACGCTGTTGGACCTGAAACTCGAAGGTACCGCCTACGAAGGCCGCTTCGTGATCGCCGACATCAAGATTGACCTGGGCCTGCCCACCGAGCGCCTGGCTTACTTCGACCCAGACTGGAACCCGGGTAACACCGTGTTGATGCATCGCGAACCGGGTGACATCTGGCGAATTGACTACCAACTGCCCGAAAACGAAACCCCGGAACAGGCGTTGCAACCGGAATCACTGCGCGAACGCATCAATGCCCAGTTGCAGATGATCGGGATAGAAAACCCTCAGTGGGAAATGGACTGGAGTTCGGTCTACTCCGCCCGCGCCCTGACACTGCCTGAGTACCTGCACAAGCGCGTGGTGTTTGTAGGGGACGCGGCACACCTGTTGCCGATTTTTGGTGTGCGTGGTGCCAACACAGGGTTCCAGGACTGCCATGGCCTGGCCTGGAAACTGGCCCTCACCCTCAAGGGCCTGGCAGGCCCCAAGCTGCTGCCGTCCTACTCCACCGAACGCGTCAGTGCAGCGCGGGAAATCATCAGCGAAGCCGGCAAAAGCACCCGCTTCATGGCGCCCCCTACTAAGGGCTACCGCCTGGTACGCGATGCCGTGTTGTCACTGTCGCTGACCCAGGCGTTCGTCCGCCCCTTGTACCACTGGCGCACTTCGCGACCACACGACTACGCCGATTCGGTGCTCAACTGTGTGGCTGACGACAACCTGCGGTTCACTGCCGGGCCGCGCAATGGCGCCCCGCTGCTGAACATCCGGCTGGCCGAGAACGACTACTTGTTCGACCGCCTGGGCGCCAGCTTCTACTTGCTTTACTTCACCGACAGTGACTGCGTCCCGAGCGACGTGGTCGAGCAGGCAAATGCCATTCGCAGCAGCGGCGTGCCGTTGCAGATCATTGCGATTGCACAGCGCGCCCAGCTTGCCATCCCCGGTGCCGACCTGTTGATAGACGACGCCACAGGCCATATCGCCACCCGCTATGGCATTACCCGCAACGGCGCCTATCTGGCGCGCCCTGATCAACACATTTGCGCCCGCTGGCTGCAGCTGTCTGCCGCACAACTGCGCACCGCTGTCGACACTGCCCTGGGCAAGCGCTGAGAGGAACCGCCATGAATACCCTTACCGCAGCAGACCTTGAAGTGGTTTACGACGTATTGGCAGACGCTTTGGACCAAGCCACACCGGCCAAGGCCGAGCTGTTGCTGACCAAACTGGCATTGCTCAGCGCCCACGCACTCGGCGATGCCCGGGCCTTTACCGAGCTGACCCAGTCGGCCCTGCAAGACCTCTAGCCCCTGCAACTGCCTAACGCTTAAACCAATAATAATCAGGCGCCCCTATGCATCAGAACACTGCCCCGCTTTCTACGATAACGACCCGCAGCAGCCCGCAGAACGCCGTGATGCGCAAAGTGTCCAGGCGCCTGCTCGGCTTTCTGTTCCTGTGCTTTGTGCTGTCGTTTCTCGACCGCATCAACATCGGCTTTGCCGGCCTGACCATGATGGGCGACCTGGGGCTGAGCAGTACCCAGTTCGGCATGGCCACCACGCTGTTCTACATCGCCTATATCGCCTGTGGTATCCCCAGCAATATGGCCCTGGCCAGGGTTGGTGCGCGCAAATGGATCGGCAGCTTGATGATCGCCTGGGGGCTGGCCTCGACCGCAACCCTGTTTGCGACCGATGCCAGTAGCCTGTACCTGCTGAGGATACTGGTCGGTATCACTGAAGCCGGCTTTTTGCCCGGCGTGCTGCTGTACCTGACGTTCTGGTTTCCCGCGGCCTACCGGGCACGTGCCAATGCCCTGTTCATGATCGCGATGCCGTTTACTGCTGGTTTCGGGTCGGCACTTTCTGGGCTGATACTGGGCCTGGATGGCGTGTGGGGCTTGCACGGCTGGCAGTGGCTGTTCCTGCTCGAAGGCCTGCCTTCGGTGATCATGGGCTTCGTGGTGTTTGGCTACCTGAACGACACGCCGCAGCAGGCCCGCTGGCTAAGCCCCGAAGACAAGCAACATCTGCAACATGCCCTGGCCGCGGACAACTCGCCATCAAACCGCACAGCAGAGGATGAGCCCACCGGCCTGCTGCGCGAAATGCTTTCGCCCACCGTGTTGATGTTCAGCCTGGTGTACTTCTGCCTGGTGAACACGCTGGCGATGATTGCTGTGTGGACGCCGCTGATCATCAAGAGCATCAGTGCCACCGACAGCAGTAACAGCACCATTGGCATACTGGCGATGATTCCGCAGGTGTGCACCATCATCGGCATGGTGGTGTGGGGGCTGCATTCCGACCGCAGCCAGGAACGCAAATGGCACCTGGTGCTGCCTATGTTGATGGCTGCTGCGGGCTGGATGTTTGCCGCTTATGGCGGTAACCCGATGGTGCAACTGTGCGGTATCTGCATGGCCGCCACCGGCTCCTACACCGCCATGTCGATTTTCTGGACCACGCCGGACCAGGCGCTGACGTTCAAGGCACGGGCCATTGGCATTGCGGTGATCAATGCGTTCGGCAACATCGGGTCGGCGCTGAACCCGTTGGTGGTGGGCTGGCTGAGAGACCTGACCCACAGTTTCACGGCCGGGATTGTGTATGCCACGGTGCTGCTGGTGGTGGGCGCGTTGTTGACCTTCCTGCTGCCCCTGCCCTCGCCCACATCGAATTCAAAGCATGCACAAAAGCTGTAACCGACGGTTCTACGCCGCGATAAACGCGAGCCTTCAGCAGCACCTGTGGGAGCGGGCATGCTCGCGAAGAATACGACGCGGTGTATGGCACCAGTGTTGCCGGTGTTCGCGGGCTCGCCCCACAAGCTTGCGCATGACTCGAAAGCCCATGAGTGGTGTGTTGTCCAATGGCTCATTTAGAGACGTTTCCTACAACGTTTTAGGACGCCCCATGAACCTCCGGCAAGCGATTCCTCGTTAGTGTTCAGGAACCATCACGGTCCCTTTCCACGCGAGGTCACTTTTGACAATCAGCCAACGTATCGCCATTGCGACAGCCGAAGCCGGGCTCCCTTCAGACCAGTGCATGGCCTGCGAACGCCAGGGCCTGCCGATCCTACCGCTGCGCCGCGCCCTGGTGCCAGATACCCGCCCGCAGTGCATCACCACCGTGGCGGGTAGGCTGCATATCTCGGCAAAGCTGGGCGTGCGTACCTTGCGCATGGGCTACTTGTACGTGCTGCTCGACCAGCAGGTCTGGCATGCCTACGAAGTGAGCGAGCAGGGCCACCTGCGCCGCTTCAATCCCTACGAGCCGTCAGACGGCCTACCCGCATCACTGCCCGAAAAGTGCGCCAATGAAAACCACGACATTCCTTCATCCTTCCTGAACATCGATACCGACCGCTATGGCAGCGCCTGGTTGGCCTTCTCCAGCGACCCTTGGCCGGCGAGTGTGTTGAATGCCTACAAGAAGGGCCTGGCACCTGCGCATCGCTTCCAGGGCGTGGACCTGACCCAGGCGCGTAACAACCCTGAGTTACAGGGCATCGCCATGACGCCCGATAACCTGCAGGTCGACAAAGAGGTGTTCGAGTACACGCAGCATGGGTGTTCGCCGTTCGACAGTGCACATGGCTTTCACACCCGCAAGCTGCGCAGGTTTGCCTTGAAGGGGTACCTGGTCAACGCGATGAACCGGCACGCGTTGGAAAACGGCGTGCTGGCGGTGGTGCTCGACGACACCGTGGGTTTGGTTCAGGAGTTCAATCACCAGCGGTTGAGCCGGGTGGTGAAGCGCCAGGTCTGGCGTGAAGACCCCATGCGCGCCTACCAGCTGCAAACCTCGCAGATCCTCCAGGTCATCCGCGCCACGCACCGGGAGTGGGCGGCGCAGAAAGTGCCGTCGTTGGAGCCCATGACCGGCGACGGGCCTCCGGTGTTCACGGACCCAGCGGTGGATCGCCAGTGGTTGGTGGAGCGGGCGCAACGGGAGAGTGATGAACGGCTGGAGGAGCGCTACGACGAATCGAAACGGGCAGCCTTCCAGGCCGAGTATGAGGCGCAGGAAGTCGAGTTTCAGGGCTACATCGACAAGAACGCGCGTGCTTATGTTGCGATGTTCGACACACCCATGTTCAAGGTGGCCGAGCAGTACGATTACGACGGTGGTCATCGTGAGTCAGGCGTGGCGTATGCCAAGACCATGGCGCTGTGCCTGGGTGGCGGCATTACCGAAGCGGTGGTGCCTGGTGCGGCACCTGCGGTCGGCACCAGCGAAACGCTCTGGCTGAAATGGTTACAGGACCCCGACAGCCTGCCCTATCGCGCGCTGTTTATGCGGGACCGCTCACTGCTGGCTGGCTTGCTGCCCAGCTTCACAGCAGCTGAAGGCATCAACTGGAACGACAGCGACAAGCTCTACTCGATGTTGAGCAAGGTCATCGCCAGCGACGATGCCGGCTTGCGCATGCGCAACACGCTCAAGCAGGCCATTGCCGAGACCCAAGGTGCCCTCAATGCCGCTAGCCAACGCTTGGCGCCCCGCTTGCCGTCAGGCATTCAGAACGCCGTACGGCACCTGAACTGCGCCACGCAGTTTCTCTACAACGGCGTGCACCTGATCGAACTGGAAGTGAAGATGAAGCTGGGCGAGTACTACGCCCTGCAGAGTGCTCACTTGCGCGAACTGCAGCACAAGGCCAATGCCTCGATTGCCGAAGCGCGGGACCGGATGCCTCGCAACATCGATGACATCGACATTCATTCAACCAAAATCTGGAACAAGGTACGGCCGATCATCCAGCACGGGCTGATGAGCCTGGCCGTGCTCGACCCGCGGTTTACCCACACCATGATCAGCGTGACGGTGTGGGTGGAAGGTACCGCTGAAGAAGTGCGTGGCCGCTTGGTTGAAGAAGCCAACATGAAGGTGACCCAGGCGAGCAGCGTGGCACAGATTGCCTTGGTGGATATCTCGGTGGCGGCGGGGACGCTGGAGGCGAATGCCCGCAAGGTGTTGCAGGGAATGAAGATCACTGCGCAGCAGGCGGCGCAGTTGGTGCGGACAGGCTTTAGCGGCTTGCGAGGTGTAGCCGGGAGCTGGGAAGTGCTGCTCGCGATGGGAGGGCTTTACTTACAAAGTGACAGTTTGAGCAAGAACCAGGCGAAAGCTGAAGCGGAATTCGGGCCCAAAGCCAATGAAGCCTTGATGGCCTTGGCAGGTGCAAGAATGGGCATCTTGGGCGGCAGCATCGAAGCACTTGGGTTGGTGGTTGTTTCTGGGGCTAAAGAGCTACAGCGTATGCGAACGCTGCCTTTTGCTACCGAACATAAGATGACCAACCTGATAAAGATTGGGGGCGTGGCAGCTAGATTGGGTGCGGTTATCAATGGAGGTGCTGGCGTTTTCGATGCACTGCAGACAATGAGTGCTGTAAAGCGTACAACGGCAGGAGGCGATGCAAGTGCAGCGATACTCTATAAAGCCGCAGGATATCTATTTGGTATTGGGGTAATCGCTGCCGTGGCAGCAGTCTTCAAACCTTTAGTATTGGGTGTGTTAGGCATCGCACTAGTATCAGGCTTAGGGGCATATGCACTAACCAAGTGGGCAGAGGAGAACGAGTCGTCACCGCTCGAACGGTGGGTAAGGAGGTGCTACTTCGGCAAGGCTAACGAGCTACCCGTTATCCACTGGAATACACCTGAATATGCAGACATGGCCACAGCGGAGCTAAATGCGGCTGTATTGGGAATCACTACAAACGTCAAGTTCGAAACTGATCTCCTGGAAACCGTATCTAATGCCAAGATAAGAAGCCCCTTCAACTTAACTATCAAACAACGCGTAAAATTCCTGATTAGCCTTCCCCGCTTCGACATTGAAAACGCTGGGCTTCACTGGGAGCTGAAGGTGCACCGCCATGGTGACGGCCAATTCAATGAGCATGTCAAGGGCCAAGTCATTATAGCCAGCGCCCTAAATTTACCGGTATGTATGAAGGAGGAAGTAATCAGCCGTCCGGGCCAACCGTACATTCCACCTAAAAATCCCGATTACGATACCAGCAGTATCGAGCAGAACGAAACTGATTACGCAGTTGCTACAACTGACGGCAACTTGAGTGTCAGGCAGCATTTTGGGGGCTTTGAAATGGTTCCCTATACCGGCACCCCTACTATCCTCGCTGCAACGTTATATTTGAAGTTCTGGCCTGATCGAAAGATGCCTGAAGTGTACGCCGAAATTATTGCGACTGAGCTCAACGAATGACAAGAGAAGAAAAGACACTACCTCATCGAGGCGCTGGTTGGAGGTATGATCTTCCTCCGCATGACGCAATACCTTCGCCGCGCGAGGTCTGTTCGGCATTCAACCTAAAAATCAGTCGGGTCGGGCGTATTTTTATTGAAATCCCTCGATCATCGATCAGCGTGCGCGGGATATCATTTTTCGGAGGCCTGATGCTATTAGCATACTTAATAGAATTCATAATACCGGACCTTTTCGAAGCGCTTCTCAATTACCGGCAGACGAGGCTAGATATCACAATCATAGCGCTCGTAGTTGTGATACTTTCAACTTGGGCCTTTTTCCCACTATTTCGTATGGACCTACGACTCCCGCGCAACGAGCCCATACGCTTCAATAGAGCGCGCCAAAAAGTCTATTTCTATCAATACCGGTTTGATCGCCTGTACCCCTTCGGCAGAAAAGGCTGGGGTGTGAAGCCCGTGGCCTATGATTGGGCCGACCTCACCGCCGAGGTTTACAGGGTTTACGCCCCCATGGGAAACGGCGGCCTCATTGAAAATGTGATGCTATCCGTTTGTAAACCAGGCACCGACCACGTCATCGATCGCCTGTTTCTGTGTAACAACATAGAACAGGGCAAGCAGTATTGGGCACTGGCGCGGTTGTACATGCAACAGGGCTATGACGCGATTCCAGACGCTGTGAGGCCTGTTCAGGGCCAGAAAGTTGGCAACGGCCTGAACCCCATGAATTACCTTGCACCCAAGGTTCGGTGGCCAATTGAAATCGACATTGAGTCTCGCAGTGCGCCAGTAACTGATGATGTGTTCTGAGGTACTGCACGTTGGCTGCAAGGAGATCGTGCTGGATGGCACCGGCTTTGCCGGTGTTCGCGGGTGAACCCTTATGCCAGTCAGTTAAGGTTATTGGGGCCGCTTTGCGGCCCATCGCCGGCAAGCCAGGCTACCACAGGTACAGCGCATGGCTTGAGTGCGATGCGGTCGGTGTGGGAGCTGGCTTGCCGGCGATGGGCTGCGCAGCAGCCCCGATTGGCTTAACTGACTGGCATTAGGGTGAACCCGCTGGCCCCGTACAGTTCGATGCCTCAAGCGCTCGCTGACACCGTGCGCGGGGTACGCACGCCACACAGCCAGTAGCCCAGTGACAGTAGGACCAACCAGCCGATCCCGACATACAGGGCTGTGCGGCTGGCCGGGAACCAGCCAAGCACCCCGAAAATGAACACCATGAACGCAATCGCACAAGCCGGCCCTACCGGCCACAGTGGCACACGATAATCCAGTGCAGCCGCCGCCTCCTTGGTCATGCCGCGCCGCATGGCCACCTGAGACAGCAGAATCATCAACCACACCCACACAATCGAGAACGTAACGACCGCGGCGAGTACCAGGAACAAGCCTTCCGGCACCAGGTAGTTCAATACCACACCCAGCAGCAAGGCGACGCCCATCACTGCAACCGTCATCCACGGCACACCGAAACGCGACAATGATGCGAAGCCGGCAGGGGCTTGGCCGTTTTGCGCCATGCCGTACATCATGCGCCCGGCGCTGAAGATATCGCTGTTGATTGCCGAAACGGCAGCTGAAATCACCACAATGTTCAACACGGTTGCCGCTGAGACGATGCCAAGGCCGCTGAAAATCTGAACGAATGGGCTGCCGTGGCTGCCGATGCTGGTCCAAGGGTAAATGGCCATGAGCACAAACAGGGTCAGGATGTAGAACAGCAGGATACGCAGCGGCACCGAATTGATAGCCTTTGGCAGCACGCGCTTTGGGTCCCTTGCCTCGCCTGCGGTGATGCCGATCATTTCGACCCCGCCAAAGGCGAACATCACAACGGTGAAGGAAGCAATCATCCCACCGACGCCATTCGGGAAAAGCCCGCCATGGCTCCACAGGTTCGAGACGCCGGCCACTGTCCCAGCTTCGTCATTCAGCTGAATACCCATCAGCAGTACAGCCCCGCCTGCCACAATCATGGCCACAATAGCGGTGACCTTCAGCAACGACAGCCAGAACTCCATTTCCCCGAACACTTTCACGCTACACAGGTTCAGCGCCCCGATGAAGCACACGATGCCAAGCACCCAGACCCAGCTGGGTGTTTCGGGGAACCACAGCCCCATGTAAACACCAAACGCCGTCACATCTGCCAGGCACACTACCAACATCGAAAACGCGTAGCTCCAACCTGTCAGAAAGCCAAAGTAGCGGCCCAGGTACTGGCTTGCATAGTGCCCGAAAGAGCCTGACACCGGATGATGAACGGCCATTTCACCCAGGGCGCGCATCATCATGTAAATGGCCGCGCCACCTATCAAGTAGGCAAGCAACACCGATGGCCCGGCCAACTTGATTGCCGATGCCGAGCCATAAAACAACCCTGTACCGATAGCAGAACCTAATGCCATGAAGCGAATATGCCGGGTAGACAAACCCCGCTTCAGCTGGTGTGAAGATTGAGCGTTCATAGATACCTTCTTGGTTTTATTATCAGGTCCGCACAACGCCAATGCCGTGCGGTTTAATCAGGCACGCATTATTTCAATCATCAAGCCCTTGGCCACAGCACCGGGAACAGTTCATGGTTCATTGGGGCGCCACCGGCCAGTTGTGTTTCAAGGCCGGGAAACTGTGGCGAGGTTTTCCATTGCCGTGGCGCGTGGGTGATGTCATCGCCCAGGAAACGCACCGAAAAGGCACGGCGTCGGCGATTGCCCCCGACACCGCCCGAGGCGTGCAAGGTGAGCATGTGGAAGAACACCGCGTCGCCTGGGGAGAGCTCCCAGCCGAGGATGTTCCAGGCGCTGCGGTCGGCCTCGATGTCTGGCAAGTCCGCCAGGCTGCCTTCCGGGAACCATTGCGCCTGGCTGTCCAGGAAGGTGCGCGGCATCAGCCACGGCCCCAGGTGCGAGCCCCCTACAAACTCAAGGGTGGATTCCCTGGAGACGGGGTCGATGGGCATCCACATGCTGCAGTTCTGGCGCCCATCGATGTTGTAGTACGGCTGGTCCTGGTGCCAAGGCGTGCGCTGGCGCGTGTTCGGCTCCTTGACCAGCAGGTGATCGTGATAAAGCCGGGCTGTTTCGCTGTTCATGAGTTGAGCGGCAACGCTACCCACCCGGCTCTCGAAGATGAACTGGCGATAGGCCGCGATATCGCCCCAGTTGCAGAAGTCCTCGAAGAACCAACCCGGGTCGTCGGGGCGGCTCGCCACTTTGGCGCGCTCACTTGGGGTTTTCAGATTCTGTTCAATACCCGTTTCGAGCAGTGCAACTTCTTCAGGCGTGAACAGATTACGCACGCACACAGCACCCTCACGCTGAAAAGCCTCGATGGTGTCATTGCTCAGTTGAAATTCGGCGGACTGTTTCATAAGGCACCCTTTGGTCTTTTTATTGGGCAACAGCACCACTGCGTCTTAAGCGGAACAAGCAAGGTGCACCGCGAGTATTGCTTTTCGGTACCAATAGGAAAAGAATATATTTCCTAATCCCGAGTATAGGAAAACATGATAGGTTTCTCGTTCAGGCAGCTCGAATACTTCGTCGCCGTGGCCGAACACGGCAGCATCAGTGCTGCGGCGAGAGCCCGGCACGTTTCACAGCCATCGGTTTCGGTTGCGATTGCCCAGCTGGAAGAAGCGCTGAATGAGCGGCTTTTCCGGCGCCAGGTCAGCCGTGGGCTGGAGCTGACGTCAGCGGGTACGCGGTTACTGGCCCAGGCGCGCGACATCATTGGCATGGCCATCGCCATGAACCAAAAGGCAGATGCACCACAAGGTTCGCTTCGCGGGAATCTGTCGCTTATCTGCTTTCAGGACTTAGGCCCCTACTACGCACCACGGCTGCTATCGAGCTTTCGCAAACAGTACCCCGATGTTGAGGTAACGCTTTTCGAGACTGACCTGGCAGGCGTACACCGCCACCTCAGCGCCGGTAAAGCCGAGCTTGCGCTTACGTATGACATCGGCCTTGACCCTTCGCTGCCGCGCCAGGTACTGGCGGAACTGAAGCCCTACGCGCTTATCGCCACAAACCACCGGCTCGCCCACCTAGCGGCGATACCGCTGCATGAGCTGGCACAAGAATGTTTGATTCTTGAGGACATCGCGCAAACGCGTGAGTATTTCCTTTCCCTGTTCTGGGCGCATAACCTGCAACCTCGCACTCAGCAATACACCCAGACCTTCGAAATGCAGCGGGGCCTGGTCGCGCACGGCTACGGGGTTGCGTTGTCCTGCACCCGCCCCGCCGGCGACCACTGCTACGACGGCACACCCCTGGTATGCCGGCCATTACTGGAAGAGGTGTCCCCGCAAAAAGTGGTGCTGGCCCAATCAGGCATGATGCACCCATCGCCGGTAGCAGAGGCGTTCAAGGGTTGGGTTGCCCGGGCGATCGCATGACGAAAGCTGGGCGGCAAAAAAGCACACATTCGGCAACAAACGCGCTTGCGCCTCACAGCCCACAGTGTGCGCAGCGTCACGTTCCGGAACTTGCTAGCACATGCGTACTATTTTCGATGCAGTGAGCACTCCCGATACTCCCGGTCTTCATCCGTTGCACCTGAGGACCGCCAACGCCCTGCGCGGTGGCCGCCACTAACGTGGCCTTTAATGGACTATCCGGAGTCGCCATGAAGCCCCTGTTCAGACTATCCCCGCTCACGTTCGCCATCACCCTTGCCATGCTACCGACCGCCCACGCTGAGGACTACATCCTCGACAGCGGAGAGGACACCTTCAGCAGCGACCGCGCCTACGATGGCACGGTGTCACTGCGCCCCGGCAACGGCGTGCCCGCCAGCCTGACCATCAACAATGGCGCCGAACTCACCAGCAAAGGTGGGCGCATCGGTGGCTCGCTCACCAACGATGCAGCCAGCACGGCCATGGCGACGGTCACGGTCCAGGGCGCAGGCTCCCGCTGGGTGGTGCCGCGCACCACGGCCGTTCTCGGTAACACCATCGTCGTCGGTGGCGCCGGCCAAGGCACGCTGAACGTGCTCGACGGCGGGGAAGTGTTTGTACGCGACCTGCAACTGAGCGACAACGGCAATGCCGGCAATGGCCTGTCCCGGGCCAACCTGGTGGTCAGTGGTGCAGGCGCGAGGGTGGATGCCGTTGAGGTGACCTCTGGCGGCGTATTCCTCTATGACTCGCGCATCACCCTGAAGGACGGCGGGCAACTTGCCAGCGAGCGTGTGGCCATCAACTCGATCAGTGAACTGTCTGGCGCCAACACGCGCTGGGACAACACCGGCACCTTCCGCAACCGTAACGACCTGAGCTTGAGCGATGGCGCGGTGCTGACCAGCGACTCGATGACGCTGGGCTCGGCCAACCTTGGCCGCAATACCGTGGTAAGCGTAACCGGCGAAGGCACGCGCCTGGCCACGCGCGCGCTGACCTTGGGCACCACCACCTCCAGCACCGTCCTGGTGCTGGCCAACGGCGCCGAACTGAGCAGCACCGACGGCATCGACATCAGCGAACTGACCAGCATCAACTCGGCTGCACGCGGCACCCTCAGCATCGGTGGCGCAGTGGTGAGGGACGACAGCCGCACCGATATCGACGCCCTCACGGCCAGCGCCGCACAGGCCGCCGGCCGCCTTGACCCGCAAACGGCGATACGCTTCGGCGCCGGCAGTGGGGCGCTGGCGTTCAACCACACCGACAGCGACCTGCAACTGAGCAACAGCATCAGCGGTGCCGGCCGGGTGTATGCCTTCAGTGGCAACACCACCCTGAGCGGCGACCTGACCGGGATGTCTGGCAGCACGGTGGTGCGTGGCGGGCGCCTGGTACTGGCCGGCGATGTCGACCAAACCAACCCGCGCGGCACCTCGCTGCTGAGCATCGGCAACGGCACCCTGGTGGTCAACGGCACCGTGGGCCATACCGACTCCACAGGCAATTACAGCAACCGTGCCCAAGTACTGGACGGCGGTGTGCTGGCCGGTGTTGGCCAGGTCGGCAGTACCCAGGTTGCTTCGGGCGGCACCCTGTCACCGGGTGAAGGCGCGCTGGGCACCCTGTCGATCAACGGCGACCTGGACATGGCCGCCGGCTCGCGTTACGCCGCCGATATCGCGGGTGATGGCGGGTCTGACCGGGTCAAGGTGAGCGGCACCGCGACCTTGCGCGGTACACGGGTGGATGTCACCACGCTCAACGACGCGCAAAGTTACCAGACCGGGCAAACCTACACCTTGCTGGCTGCCCAGGGCGGTGTGGTAGACGGTGCTGCCGCTGGCACTGCCTATGCCGAGGCGTTCACAAACTCGGCGTTTCTCAACGTCAGCCTGCAGCGCACGGCCAACGAACTGAACCTGACCATCGCGCAGAAGACCACTCCACCTGTTGAGCCACCGGTCGAACCACCCGTTGAGCCGCCTGTAGAACCACCGGTGACGCCCCCGGTGGAGCCGCCTGTCGAGCCACCGGTACAGCCCCCGGTAGAACCACCTGTAGAACCACCGGTACAGCCCCCGGTCGAACCGCCCGTACAGCCCCCAGTACAACCACCGGTCCAGCCGCCAGAAACAGGCGGGCCTGGCACCCCCGGCATCTTCCAGACCGTGGCGCAAACCGAAAACCAGTGGAACACCGCAGGCGCACTGAGTGTGCTGCAACAAAGCGGCGACCCACTGCGCCTGTACAACAACCTGCTGGTGCTGGATGCCGACAGCGCGCGCACTGCCATCGACCAGTTGTCCGGCGACTACCACGCCAGCACCGGCACCGCGCTTATCGCCAACAGCCAGGTGGTTTCCGGCGTGCTGGGCACCCGCCTGCGCAGCCTGTTCGACAGCACGAGCGTGCGCATGCCGCTGGGCGCGTCGAACCTCATGCCCACCACCCCTGAAGCGCAAGGTGGGGCCTGGGCGCAAGTGTTTGGCAACTGGTCGAAGCTGGACGGCAACAACGGCGCCGGCGGCCTGCACCAGAGAACCGGCGGTGTGCTGATTGGCGCCGACGGCAGCATCAACCCGGACTGGCGCGCCGGCGTGTACGGTGGCTACAGCCGCACCAAGTTCGATGCCGACGACCGCGATGCCAAGGGCCACAGCGACAACTACCACCTGGGCCTGTACACCGGCGCCCAGCTGGACGCCCTGCGCCTGAGCGCGGATGTTGGCTACACCTGGCACAAGCTGGACAGCAAACGCAACGTGGCCTTCGCCGGGTTCAACGACCACCTGAAGGGCAAGCGCGACGCCAACACGTTGCAGGCCAGTGGCGAAGCGGCTTACCGCATTGGCTTGGGCGCGGTGGCGCTGGAGCCGTTTGTGGGCGTGGCCTACGTGAAGTACGACGCCGACAGCTTCCGCGAAAAAGGTGGTGCGGCGGCCCTGGACGTGTCCAGTGAAAAGCAGGACACCTGGTTCTCGACCGTGGGCATGCGCGCTTCCACCCGCACCCAAGTGGCCGATCACGCCACCGAGGTGTACGGCTCGCTGGGCTGGCGCCGCGCGTACGGTGATTTGGACCCGAGCAGCACCCAGGCCTTTGCCGGTGGGCCGGACTTTGCGGTGCAGGGCATTGCCCAGACACGTAACGTGGCAATGACCGAAGTGGGCGCGAAAGTGCAACTGAACCGCCAAACCGAGGTGGGGTTGTCGTATCAGGGGCAGTTTGGTTCGGATGCCCGGTTCCACTCGGTGAATGCGGGGGTTACGGTTCGGTTCTGAGCCGCACTGTCGCGCAGAGAGCAAAGACTGTGAGCATACCGCCTCCCCCCTGTGGGAGCGGTTCACCCTAATGCCGGTCAGTTAAGCAATTTGGGGCTGCTGCGCAGCCCATCGCCGGCAAGCCAGGCTCCCACAGGTACGGTGCACCCCTTAAACATTGCGCTGTACCTGTGGGAGCCTGGCTTGCCGGCGATGGGCCGCAAAGCGGCCCCAATTGCTTAACTGACTGGCAGGTGAACCCGCTCCCACAAGGGGGGCGGCGGCGGTATGCTCGCGGTTTTTGTACTTATTTACTGCGCGTACTTCCTGGCCCCGGCCACACAAACCACGGCCCCCAGCGTCACCACCAGCATCAACCAGCTGACCTGCTCGTGCAGCAACAACGCTGCTAACCCAAGCCCCATGAACGGCTGAAACAGTTGCAGTTGACCCACCGCCGCAATGCCACCCTGAACCAGCCCCCGGTACCAGAACACAAACCCAATCAGCATGCTGAACAGCGAAACATAGCCAAAGCTGAACCACGCAGGCGCACTTACCTTGGCAAAGGTGTCAGGCGCGGGGAAATTAATTACCGTCAGCAGCAGCATGAACGGCAACGCCACCAGCAATGCCCAACTGATCACTTGCCACCCACCCAACGTGCGCGACAGCCGCGCCCCTTCCGCATACCCCAACCCACACACAACCACCGCCGCCATCATCAGCAGGTCGCCCACCAACGACCCGTCGCCGCCATTCATCAGCGCATAGCCAGCGACCATCCCGGCACCTGCCAACGAAAACAACCAGAACAACGGCCGAGGCCGCTCGCCGCCCCGCAGCACGGCAAAACCTGCGGTACACAGCGGCAGCAGCCCGACAAACACAATGGAATGCGCCGAGGTGACATGTTGGAGCGCCAGTGCCGTCAGCAGCGGAAAACCGATAACCACGCCAAGCGCTGTTACCGCCAATGACACCAAGTCACCCCGCTTTGGCCGAGGCTGGCGCAGCACAATCAAGAAAAGTGCCCCCAACAAGGCGGCAATGGTTGCCCGGGCACAGGTCAGAAACGTCGGTTCGAAAGCCGCCACGGCCACACGGGTTGCCGGCAACGAGCCCGCAAAAATTGCGACGCCTATGAAGCCGTTGATCCACCCGCTTGTTGTTTTTTCCATCGGTAAGTCCTCGATAATCCTGTGCTCAGTACATCACTGACGGGTTCACCAAGGCCATGTACAATCCCATACAGTTAAACCGAACTGTTATGCATACAAAACCAGCACAGTTGAGGGCACGATGAAACGCAGCGGCACGCGAATTCAAACGGTCATGGCTGAAATCCAGTCCAGGATCGCCTCCCGCACCTACACACCCGGCGCGAGAATTCCGTCCGTCCGCGCCATGGCCCAGGCCATGCAAGTCTCGGTTTCTACCGTGCTGGAGGCTTACGAACGCTTGATGGCAGAGGGCGTACTCAGCGCCCGCCCCGGCTCCGGCTTTTACGTCGCAGGGCCTGTGGCGCCACTGGCACTGACCGAACTTGGCCCCAAACTGGACCGTGTCGTCGACCCGCTGTGGATCTCGCGGCAATCGCTGGAAACCTCCCTCGATGCATTGAAGCCCGGGTGCGGCTGGCTACCGCCGTCCTGGATGTACGAAGCGGGCGTGCGCAAAGCGCTTCGAAACGTTGCCCGCTCTGACGCTTCAAAACTGACCGAGTACGCGTCACCGCTTGGCTACCCGCCGCTTCGGCAATTCTTGACGCGACGGCTGGCAGGCATCGGGGTAGAAGCCCCGCTTGAACAGATCATGCTCACCGAGTCCGGCACCCACGCCATCGACCTGATTTGCCGTTTTCTGCTGGAACCAGGCGACACGGTGCTGGTGGACGACCCCTGCTACTTCAATTTTCACGCACTGCTGAAGGCCCACAGGGTGAATGTGGTGGGCGTGCCCTATACGCCCACCGGCCCGGACATTGATGCATTCGGCGCGGCCCTGCTTGCGCACGCGCCCCGGTTGTACATTACAAATTCCGGCATCCACAACCCGACCAGCGCCACCCTGTCGCCGGTCACGGCGCACCGGCTGCTGAAGCTGGCCGACACCACCAACCTGGTGATTGTTGAAGACGATATTTTCGGCGACTTTGAACATACGCCCGCGCCACGGCTGTCGGCCTTCGATGGCCTCGCGCGGGTCATCCAGATTGGCAGCTTTTCCAAAACCATCTCCGCTTCAATCCGCTGCGGCTACATTGCTGCGCGTGGTGAATGGATCGAGGGCCTGGTCGACCTCAAGATTGCGACCACCTTCGGCGGTGGGCGCTTGGCGGCGGACATCATCCACCACGCGATTACCGATAGCGGGTACCGCAAACACATGGAGAGCGTGCGCCTTCGGTTGGCCGAGCACATGGACAAAACGGTAGCGCGGCTTCAGGCCATTGGTATCAAGCCCTGGATCATTCCCCAGGCAGGCCTGTATGCCTGGTGCCAACTGCCGCAAGGCAAGGATGCGGCAACGCTGGCCAAGGCCTGTTTGAATGAAGGTGTAGTGCTGGCGCCCGGCAATGCGTTTAGCCAGTCCATGACTGCGGGGGACTTTCTGCGGTTTAACGTTGCGCAGTCGGGGGACGCCAGAATCTATGAAGTGTTGAAGCGCGCCCTGGGTGCTTAGTCGCGTGCCCCATTCTGCGCCCCGGGCCAGGTAACAGCCTGCGCTACGATCACATCCTTGCCATTGAACGTAAGCGCAGGCCCGCCATGGAGTTGGTACCCCAGCTTCAAGGCATCACTGACCCGATGGCAAAACGAAGCGTCATCGGGGCCCGTCAGCACCCGGTAAATCGGCAGCCCATCCGGTGGTTGAGTCATCAGTTCGGTCCTTGCAGAAGTGTGTGTTAACCAAGACTACTGTTAACTGCCGGGCTATGGCTACGCAAGCCATTGTGGGAGCGGGCAAGCCGGCGAAGCAGACATGCACATGCAAGCCAGCCGCCCCCAAATTGGTTATCCTGCCCAAAACCCCAGCCCCAGCGGCCACCTAAAACAATAAATCCTGCCTTGCCCTCAGGGAGTAACCGCATGGAATTCTGGCCCCTACGCCCCTCCACCACCGACTTCCGCCTGAGCATCGAGCAAACCGCCACCCTGCTCGCCCGCACCAGCGAAAGCCACGGCAAGCTGCTGGCCGCCGACATACTGAAACTGGTCAGCGCCCAAGTCCCCTTGGCCCAATGCACCATCTTTGCCTACAGCCCCAACCGCAGCCCGCAAGTCATCTCGTTCGCCGACCGCGCACGCATGCTCGAGCTACCCAGAATCTCCAGCAACTACGCCGAACGCTTCTACAGCATGGACGGCAACCAACAGGCGATGACCGCGCGCCCTGCCCTGTCGACGGCCGACCGCATCCTGGTGCAACGCCAAGCCATCGAAGACATCGCCCACCGCGACTACCGACGCATCTGTTACGAGCTGCCGCAAATTTCCGAACGCGTCGCCCTGCTGACCCATTGCGAGGGCAACCGTTGGCTGTCGGTGAACCTCTACCGAGGCCGCGAGCACGGCCGGTTCTCAGCCAACGAGATCAACGTCATCGAAACAGTTGCCCCGCTGATCGTACAAATCTCACGCCTGCATTACCAGGCCTACCTTGAAGCCAATGAAATGCCGGCGCTGCTCAGTGAACGGGTTGTGAGCCTATACCCGGAACTGACCCGGCGTGACCAGGAGTTGCTGCAATTGATGCTGGCAGGGTGTGAGGTTGAGGGGATTAGCGTGAGCATGGGGATTCAGCTGTCGAGTGCGGCCACGTATATCAAGCGGCTGTATCGCAAGCTGGGGGTTTCTGGGCAGCGGGAGTTGTTGGCGTTGGCTACGCAGCGCAAATGGTCGGGCCAAGTGCACTGATGCTCGCAAGCGACCGGCCAAAGCACCAAACGAAGAAACCTCAGGATAACCTCCCCATGAAGCGCGTACACCGCCCGGTGTAGGAGCGGCCTTGTGCCGCGAATGGACCGCAAAGCGGTCCCAGCAATGCCCGCCCAAACCAGGTTCACAAACCCAATCAAGCCAGCTGGTCACACACCGGGCCTATCACCCCAACCTCTTCCATAAAGTCCGCAAGATACACCTCAAGCCGCGCATGTCGCTCAGCCGCAAGGCGAGCCCCCTCACAGGTTTTAAAGCCCGAAGCGAGCTTGAGCAGCTTGGTATGGAAGTGCTCGATCGCATACGTCGTGTCCTGATATTCCCGGCCCAGTGCAGTAGGGTTCTCAAAATCGTACATCGCCGACCCCATGCGCCCGGAAACGTAAAAGCACCGGGCGATACCCACTGCACCGATGGCGTCCAGGCGATCACTGTCCTGAAGAATCCTGGCCTCCAGGGTGAGTGGTTCGAAGCCAGCCGAGTAGCTGTGGGATTTGATTGCATGCGCCACCTGTTCGATGCGCTGCACGGGCCATCCCATGTCAACCAGGATTGACGTCGCCTTCTCTGCCGACAGCGTTGACGCCAGCCCGCGCAAGGGCGAGTTTTTTTCTACTGCGACACAATCATGCAGCAGAACCGCTGCAAGCAGCACGTCCAGGTCGCCGCCTTCTACGCGCTGTACCCGTTGCGCATTGACCCACACGCGATGGATGTGGGCCAGGTCGTGGGCGCCGTCTGGGTGGTCAGCGGGTAAATGCTTCAGTAGGTCAGCGGCCAAGCGCTGGAAAGGGGCGAAAGCTTCGTTAGTCATCGTGAGTACGTTCCACTTTCATCGTGAGACTTCAAATCGACATTACCCCACCAGTTTGCAAACAAGGCAAACCGCATGGTGCGCATGGTATGCCCAAGCTTGAACGTGTTCGCTGGCATGCGGGATGGGGGGCCGAGCTTCGCGCAGCAAAACCAATAAGGTACCCGCTACCTTTCAAACCTTGCGATCACGGCCGCATCAGAGGCTCGATCCCGATCCATTTCTTGACTGGGTGATAGCACAACTGCAACGGCGGAATATCCACCTTCCGCCCCTCTACACGCAGGCTGCCCAGGTGAATGGTCCACTTGGAATCGGCGTTCAGCTTGTCCGTCTGGAAGATTACATAAGCCGAGCCGTAGCGTTTGTTGTTGGTGAGCTTGGGTATGTGCCGGTGCACTTCATCGCTGTTGATGTCGTACGGCGATGGCCTGGCAGCCCGCTCGGTCACAGACGGGAAGTCGTAGATATCGTTGAGGCCCACATACACCTCGGGCCGTGCATTCAGGCGCGAGCCGTCTTCAAAGGTGATGTAGGCCTGGCGGCTGTCGTAGAGCACCGGGATTGGCGGTTCGCCGCGCTTGGAGTCGGTCGACGGGCGCTGGCGGTCCTTGTTGTAGGCGATCATCTGCACGAAGAATTCCGGGCGTGGGTATTCCTCGCCTGGGTACTGCACGTGCAGGCCTTGCTCGTAGCGCTTTTCGCCCCATTGGGCGGCGTGGTCGTAGAGGTAGGTTTCCAGGTAGAGGGTGGTTTCGCCTTTTGGGCCTGGGACTTTGAACTGGAATTCGGAATCGCAGAGGTCCGCGTAGGCGGCGCGTTCGCGTTTCCAGGGGACGCAGGCGGTTAGGGAGGCGGTGGCCAGTAGTAACAGGAGGGAGGTTGTGCGCGTGAGGTTATTCATGACCGGCCTTGGTCTGGATGCTTGAGGGCAGTTTCGAGGGCTGAGGGGCGGAAGTCCATGCTGACCGTTTGCCATCATCCCTACGTGCAAACTTTGTAAGTGATCGTGCGAAAAATCAGAAATAGGCCCTTCTTTGTAGGGCATTTCCCAAAGATACTCCCTGCGCCTGATTTTCGTTGCGGTCGTTTTTTCAGCGCTCTAGTCTCGGTCCGTCGTTGTATACCAACGATTAGCTTTGACAGGCTAATGACGACCAAACACGCGGCTTTGCCTATGGCGGCTGTGTGTGGGGCACCTCGTGTGCGCCGGTTTGGTCTTCACCGGTCTGTCAACCCATACACGGCTGCCACCACTTGTTTGACAGCAAGCGCTGGTCGCTCCACTGAGGACCAAAAGATGCTGAAGATCGTCCCTGATCCACCCCACCATGTTCTTTCCCTTGAAGACACTCTGATCCAAGCCACGGATTACGCTTTATGTGCAGCGACTGTCGTGCATCACGCAATGCTGTTGCAGCCCAAGTCGCCAGCGTCGATTTTGATGATGACCTCAATGCATGAACTGGAGACGCTGCGAGCTTTGCTTGAGTCCGCAATAGCCCAAGTGCAGATGCCTACTGAGCCTCTGACTTCGCACTGAAGCCTAACTGCTGTGTCGCCTAGGCCCCTTACGCCCGAAAGCCGAGCGCCCACATTGATCTGAGCAATGTCGCAGATCTTGAAGCCTATGCAGTACTTGTGGGAGCTGGCTTGCCGGCGAGAGGCCAGCACAGGCACTAGAGATTTCGGGGAGATTGACCAATGTCCACAGAAGAAACCAAATTCACCGTCGGCAAAACCACCTTCTACCAAGGTGAAAACCAGACCCATCCCCTCTTCCGCATCGAGCCCGGCATTCCTTGCCAGAGCGCCCGTGAACAGGCCTCGGGCTCGATGGGCTACGCACGGGATATGACCTTGGACGGTTTGATGGAAGACAAACCACAACTGATCTGGGCCTCGCACTACCTATGCGCGTTGGCTAAAGCGCTGATGGATGATGCCGAGCTGGGTATGATGAAGAACCCTTGATTAGAAGCTCTATCGCAGGCCCATCGCATACACCTTAAAGGTGTGGGCCTGCCCACAGAGGGCCGCAACGCGGCCTCAGCAACCCAGGCATTAAACCAGACGAACTCGTCTGGCTACGCAAGAAACTAATCGAGTGCTATCTAAAGTGCTCGCGGAAGCTGGCCCTAAAGTCCAACGGCTTTAAGTACAGCTGGTTCGACAAGTCACCTCGGAGAATGAAAAGCTTAGGCTCACCGCTTAGCTGGAAAACCCGGTAAAGATAGAACTGGTCCCCTGCTTCCGCAGAAAACTCCAGCTCATTGTGGCTAACGATGAATGAGGATGCGATACCTCCATTCGTTGTCTTCACCTCGATATAGCGATGGAGTACATCGCTTTCGAACGAGAGAATGTCGTAGCCAGCGCCATCACCTTGAGTATCCGAGATCCACTCCAGCTTCTGGAACAACTCAGGATGGCCAATCTCAGCCAGCCGATGCTGCTCGTAGCCAATTACCCAATCCTCTCCCAAGCGTCCCAGTTTGCGATTCGCTTCGTCCCGAGCAGCGTAATCAAACTTCCGCGGTAGGCGTTGTCGAGAACGGGTAGATACCACGAGCTTTTGCCGCTCCTCCATAACCGGAGATTCGACTAGCACAGCCGAGTAAGACTTCTGTGCTGGAGTCTTTACCTCCTCTAACACATCGACGATCTTGCCCAAATCTGCGGAATGCCGAAGTACATAATCCTGTACAGACTTACGCAATAACAATTGGCTGTTGCCACGCGGCTTGTAGCCCTGAATGAAAGGCAGGCCCATCCCCGCAAGAACGGCGCTGATGTTCTGGTGCTTGAGCTCTACGGACGCTTTGCTTCGCCCTCTTAGCTGCTTGCGCAAGACCTCGTTGTGCCCGGACTTATTGAAGGCCACGCCATCAGCTTCCAAGCGCAGCATTTCAAAGTAGTCCTCGATAGTGGCCTGGACCTCATCCTCCGTCCAATCCTCCCCGGTCCGTATCACCTCAAAACCCAAGCCCCGAAGAAGCGGAACCACGGTCATTTCACCGCCAGAGAAATCATCCGCCCCAAGCACGCCTTGATTAAGGAACTGCTTACCGAAAGCAACACCCACGATCGCCTTGGAATCACATGGCTCGCCGGTTCGAGGGTTGCGGACCATGTAATCTCGAGACTTACCGAAGCCATATCGTTTGAGGAACGCCACACGCCCCAAACGCGAAAATTCATCCATTGCAGCTTGTACAGCGGCGGGGCTTTTCAGGAGGGAAAGCTGAGTCACTAACTGGGCGTCCTTGCGGTAATTTTCGTCGCCACTTTCAGCCTTTTCCTACGCAAAATCAAGCCAAACGAAGCCCTACACTCGACGATAAAGGCACGGCCGTAGCCCAAATGCACTCAACAGAAAAGATAATGATGGCACTATGCCTTGGGCGCAGGCAGAATCATTTCACAGCGGAAGGATTTGAAGGACCAACTCCTATGACATTGCAAGCCACACCTGGACTCGACAGCGGAATTCAATCCCACAACACGACACAGCAGTCCGCTTTCGTGCATCCTCCAAGCGCTAAGGCCTATCTAAACGACAAGGTCAGCCAAATGATCCTTGCGATCCTTCTCGCCAGCAGAAACCGTCGTCTCACGACCCAAAATTATTCAGCGTTCCTCCAAAGTCCGAATGGCTTAGCTCCGCTTCACCCTTTTGCCTACTCGGAGACTCTCGACACTATATTAATAGATCGTTTAACAACTCTCTCGGCCGCATATGAAAACGGCGGATCTAAAGGCAATAACAATCTCACAACCGACCACGCAGCAAGGACCTAATATGAGTTTCTACCCTCGACTTCGCGATACAAGAAATGACGACGAACCACTTCAAAGGTGCATTGAAACCGTAGTTAATCAACTCGAAACTGCGACCACTCCCAATAAGCCAGGCATGTTATTGGGCAAAATACAATCGGGTAAAACCCGTGCATTTTTAGGAATAATCGCACGTTCATTTGATAAAGGCTTCGACGTCACAATAGTATTAACGAAAGGTACAAAGACCCTAGCAAAACAGACTGTAAAGCGCATTGGTCGAGACTTTAAAGATTTTATTGAAAATGACGAGATGATACTCTTTGATATCATGTCAGCACCAGAGCCCCTTACCCGCTCCGAACTCAAACGAAAAATTATCATTGTCGCCAAAAAGCAAGCACAAAACCTAACACGCATCCAGGAGTTTTTTGATAAAAAATATCCGGAGCTAAAGAATAGAAGAGTACTTTTAGTAGACGACGAAGCTGATATGGCTAGCGTACGCTTCGCTAAAGTCAAAGGTACAAAAAAAATCGAACAGGGAACCATCGCAACGCAGATGGATCAACTTCGCCAGAGCATTAAAGAAATTTCATTCCTTCAAGTCACAGCAACACCTTACGCTCTATATTTACAACCGGAAGATTACGAAGACTCAAGCGCGTCCAGCGAAATCTACTTCCCTAAACGACCCGCATTCACTGAGCTTCTTCCTATTCACGACGCTTACATCGGTGGCGAAGATTATTTTGGCGGTCATGGGCCCGACAATCCAAGAAGCTATTTATATATAGAGGTACCTACAAAAGAGCAGGATGCCTTACGTTCGAATGATGGTCGCGTTATACGAGACGACCGAATCTGGACAAGTGAAAATATAAATGCTCTCCGGTTAAGCCTGATGACCTTCATTCTTGCCGTTTCAATTCGAAGGTGGCAACAAAAAGAGCTTGAGCAGCAGCCACTGAAATATGCAATGATCATTCACAATGACACTCAACGAGCCTGCACACAAATGGCAATGGGAGACCGTAAACAAACTTAAGATCGCCTTTGAAGATGCCGCAAAAGTTAAAGGCGCACAACTGAAAAAGTTATTTGAAGAGGCATATCAAGATTTAAAACGCTCCATTGAAGCAAATGGTGATCAAATACCTACATCAAAGGAAGCGTACAATACGGTCCTAGAACGATTAATGACGGAGAGATAAATATTCAACGAGTAAACTCTGACGTAGAGCTGGAACCGCTACTTGATGCCGAAACAGCAGAGTTAAAACTACGCACCAAAGCGAACATCTTCATTGGGGGTAGCATTTTAGATAGAGGCATCACAGTCCCTAATCTACTTGCTTTCTATTACGGGAGAAACCCTTCCAGAATGCAAGCAGACACAGTACTACAACACTCACGGATGTATGGCGCCCGCCCTATATCGGACATAGCCGTAACAAGATTTTATACATCCAGCGCTGTCTATGCTCGTTTGAATGTCATTCACGATCTTGAAACGGCTTTGAGAGAAGCATTTGGCTGGATGCTTATGAGGGAGGGGTTGTTTTCATCCAGAATGATACTAAAGGCGGTGTGACTCCTTGCGCCCCTAACAAGCTCTACCTCAGCGATACCACGTCAGTACGACCCAATAACATTTTACTCCCCACGAACTTCAATACATTAAAAGACATACCACTTAAGAAACTCACCTGCGAAATCACAAAACTAATCCCAAGTGAATGCATCGACTCTCAAACTTTTTCGAAAGTCCCACTTGCGACAGCCATCAAAATAGTTGAACTTGCAGCTAAGTCTATTAATTTTGACGGCCCTGCTCCATTCGACTGGGAAGCAATGAGAGGGCTATTGACTTACTATTGCGAAAAGTTTAATTCCGACGTATTAATTCTAGCAGAGACTAATCGAGCACTTCACAAAGAGAAATCCGGTGACCGGTCAGGCCTATCCATTCTTGGTACCGAAAAGCTCAGAAATATCGTGAAGGAACCTACGCGTAGTGCACCAGCATTAATTCTCCTTCAACAAAAAGGGGGAGCCGGCTTAGGTTGGAATGGAGGACCTTTTTGGTGGCCCATGCTAGCCAGCCCACCTCAAGCGAAATCATGTGTGTTTGCAGGTAAAAGCGCAAAATAAAAAAAACCGCCGAATAGGCGGTTTTTTTAACGCAGATTTGCGTATACGGATAACGCAATTACTTCTGCCAACCTCACAGGAACTGCGTTCCCGAGCTGACGCATAGCTTGCCCCCATGCGCCATGAAACTCGTAATAATCTGGAAATGTCTGCAACCTCGCAGCTTCCCGAACGGTAAAATATCTAACTGAACCATCGTCCTTAATGAGCATATTTTCACCACCAGGAACACCGTGATAGCCTGCCTTTAACGTTTTCGATGGTTCATCTAAACCACTGCCTGTGTGCCCTACATAGCTACGCGCCCCGGGCACATAAACATGATTAGAAATAGAAGCACAAGTCATCACCTCGGGATCTGGCAAATCAGTTATTGCGTCGCGAACTGTTCTCCAAGGAAGAGTACGAACACCTTCTGCTCGCTTAGTTAGCATTCTGATTTTTGATACAGATCTTTCAGGAATTAATTTAACTGATGGATTAATAGAATGCTTTAGCCAATACTCACCAGTAATCCATTTACTAATTAAAAGAGCATCTTGTGAATGAGTGGGCTCCGGGAAAGTCCAATCCACATTTAACGTTTTTTTGAAGCCAACAAAAAATATTCTTTCACGTTTTTGTGGCACACCATAGTCGGCCGCATTAAGAACTTGCGCCCAAACATCGTATACTGGCTCGACCAGGCCACTGATAGAAAGCAGCTCTAAACGCGAGAAGTGAGAACACCAATCTTCGTCGACATGAGCTGTATAATTTGGAAACTCTAACTGCAGCTTTATATAAGAGAGATACTGACTAAAGCTAGCTCGTGTTAGTCCTTTTACATTCTCAAAAATGAATGCAGATGGCGTCAATTCGCGAATAGCACGAATAGCTTCGGGAAACATATTGCGCTCATCTTGCTGCGCTTGATGTTTTCCTCCCATCGAAAACGGTTGACAGGGAGGCCCACCAGATACGACGGAAACCCCAGGCGCTATCAAATTGTAATCAAATTTACGCGCATCAACCTCATGTACAGGCCATGCATCCACCACGTTTACATGATGATGCTGGTTTTGCCTAAATGTTTCGCACGCATAGTGATCTCGCTCAATGACAGCATCGTGATGGAATCCGGCATTTGCCATTCCAATTGCTAGACCTCCCGCGCCTGCAAATAGCTCAACACTACGCATTGGGAATGACACCATGATTTAGATCAGGAATAAACTTCTAATTTTTGAAGATATAGAAATGAAAAAGCTCAGCCAATTCCGGCTGAGCTTTTTTAAAAATGGTCGGGACGGAGTGATTCGAACACTCGACCCCTTGCACCCCATGCAAGTGCGCTACCGGGCTGCGCTACGCCCCGACTGGGCTTTGAAGCATGTTCTCAATGTTGCCGAGAACGTTGAAGAATGTACCCTAACCCTCTGATAAATGAAACCTTTTTCTCAAAAAATTTTCCACTCATCAGAAAAAGCCCAGCTCACTTCTTCAAAACCACCAACACATCCTCCAACTCAACAATCATCTGCCGAATCAGCTGCTTGTACTGGCTGGATTCATCCTTAGCCTCATCACTGGAAAGCCGCAACCGGGCCCCGCCAATGGTGAACCCCTGGTCATAAAGCAGCGCGCGAATCTGGCGGATCATCAGCACATCTTGGCGCTGGTAATACCGCCGGTTCCCCCGCCGCTTCACAGGGTTAAGCTGGTCGAACTCCTGCTCCCAATACCGCAGCACGTGTGGCTTTACGGCACACAGCTCGCTCACTTCACCAATGGTGAAATAGCGTTTGCCCGGTATGGGGGGCAGTTCGTCGTTATGGCTTGGTTCCAGCATAGGCCTCAACCCGGGCCTTCAACTTCTGCCCTGGACGAAAGGTGACGACGCGCCGTGCAGTGATCGGGATCTCTTCCCCCGTTTTGGGGTTGCGGCCCGGCCGCTGGCGTTTGTCGCGGAGGTCGAAGTTGCCGAAACCGGACAGCTTCACCTGCTCGTTCTCTTCAAGTGCGTGCCGAATTTCTTCGAAAAACAGCTCGACCAGCTCCTTGGCCTCACGCTTGTTAAGCCCCAGCTCCTCGTACAGCCTTTCGGCCATCTCAGCTTTCGTCAGAGCACCCATGCCGTTATTTCCTTAACGTGGTGTTCAACCTTTGTTCAAGCGAGGTGAGGATGTTTTGCAGGGTAGTGTTCACCTCATCGTCGTTAAGAGTGCGCGATGGATGCTGCCAGGTCAAGCCGACGGCAAGGCTTTTTCTATCAGGATCAATGCCTTTACCTTGGTAGACATCAAACAGCCTGAGGTCTGTGAGCCATTCGCCTGCATTGTCACGAATTAATTCAAGCACCGCGCTGGCAGCCACATCACGGCCGGCGATCAAGGCCAGGTCGCGACGGGTTTCCGGGAACTTGGACAGTTCGCTGAATTTTGGCAGACGGCCTTCGACCACGTCGCCCAGCACCAGCTCGAACAGGAACACAGGGCGGTCCAGGCCCAGGGCTTTGGCCAGCTCTGGGTGGATGGCGCCGAGGTAGCCGACCAGTTTGCCGTCGCGCTCGATGGCGGCAGTTTGGCCTGGGTGCAGGGCGGGGTGTTTGCCGGCGCTGAAGGTGAAGTCGCTCAGGGCGCCGGAGTAGCCCAGCAGGGCTTCCACGTCGGCTTTGACGTCGAAGAAGTCGACGCCGTCGCGGCCGTTGGCCCAGCCTTCTGGCAGGCGGCTGCCGGTGATAACGCCGGCAATCATTGGCTGCTGTTGCAGGTCACCCAGTTGCCCAACGAAGCGCAGGCCGCTTTCGAACAGGCGCACGCGGTCTTGCTGGCGGTTCAGGTTGTGCTGCAGTGCCTTGACCAGGCCCGGCCACAGGGACGCACGCATGGCGGCCATGTCGCTGGAGATGGGGTTGGCCAGCAGCAGTGGCTCTACGCCCGGGCTGAACAGTTCGAACAGTTTCGGGTCGATGAAGCTGTAGGTGATGGCTTCCTGGTAGCCGCGGGCAACCAGCAGGCGGCGCAGGGTTGGCAGGTCACCGCGGGTTTCCGGCTTGCCTTGTGGGGCCAGGCGGGCTTGCGGGTAACGTACCGGCAGGTTGTTGTAGCCGTACAGGCGGGCCAGCTCTTCGATCAGGTCCACTTCCAGGCTGATGTCGAAGCGGTGGCTTGGGACGGTTACGGTCCACTGCCCTTCCCCACTCTTGGTCGTGGTCAGCTCCAGGGCGTTGAGCAGTTGCTCGACCTGGGCTGGGTCCATCTGCATGCCGAGCATCTGGGTGATGCGTTCGTCGCGCAGGGTGACCGGGGCCACGTTTGGCAGGTGCTGTTCGCTGACGGCTTCGACTACCGGGCCGGCTTCGCCGCCGACGATGTCGAGCAGCAACTGGGTGGCGCGTTCGATGGCTTCGCGGGCCAGTTGCGAGTCGACGCCGCGCTCGTAGCGGTGCGAGGCATCGGTGTGCAGGCCGTAGGAGCGGGCTTTACCGGCGACGGAAATCGGCTCGAAGAAGGCGCTTTCCAGGAACAGGTCGCGGGTTTTTTCGGTGTTTACACCGCTGTGCTCGCCACCCATGACGCCGGCGATGGCCAGGGCGCGGGTGTGGTCGGCGATAACCAGGGTGTCGGCGCGCAGGGCCACTTCCTGGCCGTCGAGCAGGACGAGTTTTTCGCCCTCTTCAGCCATGCGTACGCGGATGCCGCCGTTGATTTCTGCCAGGTCGAAGGCGTGCATCGGCTGGCCGAGTTCGAGCATCACGTAATTGGTGATGTCGACGGCAGCGTCGATGCTGCGCACGTCGCTGCGGCGCAGGCGTTCAACCATCCACAGTGGGGTTGGCTTGCTGAGGTCGACGTTACGGATAACGCGGCCCAGGTAGCGTGGGCAGGCGGCCGGGGCGCTGACTTCAACCGGGCGCACTTCGTCGTGGGCAGGCGCTACGGCCGGCACCACCGGGCGGGTGACCGGGGTGTCGTACAGGGCGCTGACGTCGCGGGCCAGGCCGGCGATGGACAGGCAGTCACCGCGGTTCGGCGTGAGGCCGATTTCGATGCTGGCGTCGTCCAGGCTCAGGTAGGTGCGAATGTTTTCGCCAACCGGGGCATCGGCAGCCAGTTCCAGCAGGCCGTCGTTCTCTTCGCTGATTTCCAGCTCGGCGGCCGAGCACAGCATGCCGAAGGACTCGACGCCGCGCAGCTTGGCCTTTTTGATTTTGAAGTCGCCAGACAGCTCGGCGCCGATCATGGCGAACGGAATCTTGATGCCTGGGCGGGCGTTAGGGGCGCCGCACACGACCTGGAAGGTTTCCTGGCCGTTGGTCACCTGGCACACGCGCAGCTTGTCGGCGTCCGGGTGTTGTTCGGTGGCGAGGATTTCGCCCACGACAATGCCGCTGAACTGGCCGGCAGCGGGGGTTACGCTGTCGACTTCGAGGCCGGCCATGGACAGGCGGGCGACCAGTTCGTCACGGGAGACTTGCGGGTTTACCCAACCGCGCAGCCACTGTTCACTGAATTTCATGCTGTTCTCCTAGAATGTGCGTCGATTGGCCTAGCGGAATTGGGCTAAGAACCGCAGGTCGTTATCGAAGAACAGACGCAAATCGTTGACGCCATAGCGCAGCATGGCCAGGCGCTCGGCGCCCATGCCGAAGGCGAAGCCCTGGAACTCTTCAGGGTCGATGCCAGACATGCACAGCACGCTTGGGTGCACCATGCCGCAACCCATCACTTCCAGCCAGCCGGTTTGCTTGCACACGCGGCAACCGTTGCCGGAACACATCACGCACTGGATGTCGACTTCGGCGGACGGCTCGGTGAACGGGAAGAACGATGGGCGGAAACGCACCGCCAGTTCTTTTTCGAAGAACACGCGCAGGAATTCTTCGATGGTGCCCTTGAGGTCGGCGAAGTTGATGTCGCGATCAATCAGCAGGCCTTCGACCTGGTGGAACATCGGCGAGTGGGTGATATCCGAGTCGCAGCGGTATACGCGGCCCGGGCACACAATGCGGATTGGCGGCTGGGTGGACTCCATGGTCCGCACCTGCACCGGCGAGGTGTGGGTACGCAGCAGCATGTTGGCATTGAAGTAGAAGGTGTCGTGCATCGCCCGGGCCGGGTGGTGGCCGGGGATGTTGAGCGCTTCGAAGTTGTGGTAGTCGTCTTCGACCTCTGGGCCTTCGGCAATGCCGTAGCCAATGTGGGTGAAGAACTGCTCGATGCGCTCGAGTGTACGGGTGATCGGGTGCAGGCCACCGGTAGCCTGGCCGCGGCCTGGCAGGGTGACGTCAATGCATTCGGCAGCCAGGCGAGCGCTGAGCTCCGCTTCTTCAAAGGCGGCCTTGCGGGCATTGAGCACAACGGTGACGCGCTCTTTGGCGTCGTTGATCAGCGCGCCGACTTTCGGCCGCTCTTCGGCTGGCAGGTTGCCCAGGGTCTTCATCACCTGGGTCAGTTCGCCCTTCTTGCCGAGATAATTAACCCGGATCTGTTCCAGGGCATTGATGTCTTCAGCGCGTTCCACGGCCTCTAGGGCTTGGGAGACCAGCGCATCCAGGTTTTCCATGTACAGACTCCAGATACGAAAATAGGGGAAGAGCTTTGAAGGCTCTTCCCCTATCGATGACGTTCAATGCCCGACGACGCTAGCGCCGCCGGGTGATTGTCGCGGGTACTTAAGCCAGAACGGCTTTAGCTTTCTCGACAATCGCAGCAAACGCCGCTTTTTCGTTCACTGCCAGATCGGCCAGAACCTTACGGTCGATTTCGATCGAAGCCTTTTTCAGGCCAGCAATCAGACGGCTGTAGGACAGACCGTTGGTGCGGGCACCGGCGTTGATACGAGCGATCCACAGTGCGCGGAACTGACGCTTCTTCTGGCGACGGTCGCGGTAGGCGTATTGGCCTGCCTTGATGACCGCTTGCTTGGCTACGCGGAATACGCGCGAGCGTGCACCGTAGTAACCTTTAGCCAGTTTCAGAATTTTTTTGTGACGCTTACGAGCGATAACGCCGCGCTTAACACGAGCCATGAGTAACTTCCTCTATCTTAACCAGAATTAACGAACGCGCAGCATGCGCTCGACTTTTGCCACGTCGGACGGGTGCAGCAAGCTGGCACCGCGCAGTTGACGCTTACGCTTGGTCGACATTTTGGTCAGGATGTGGCTTTTGAAAGCGTGCTTGTGCTTGAAGCCCGAAGCTGTCTTCAGGAAGCGCTTCGCAGCACCGCTCTTGGTTTTCATTTTTGGCATGTTGAACTCCGCATTCGAAAAAAATTACACAATAATCATCAGGCCTGCCGTGCCCGGGAGATTACTTCTTCTTTTTGGGGGCGATGACCATCATAAGCTGGCGTCCTTCCATCTTCGGATGCTGCTCAACGGTGCCGTATTCGGCGAGGTCGGCTTCGACCCGCTTCAACAGCTCCATGCCCAGCTCCTGGTGGGCCATCTCACGGCCACGGAATCTCAGAGAGATTTTGGCCTTGTCCCCATCGGTAAGGAAACGTACCAGGTTGCGTAGTTTTACCTGGTAATCCCCATCCTCCGTCCCTGGACGAAACTTGATTTCTTTGATCTGGATCTGCTTCTGGTTTTTCTTGGCTTCGTTGGCCTGCTTCTTCTTCTCGAAGAGGTGCTTGCCGTAGTCCATGACCTTGCAGACCGGTGGTACCGCGTCTGCAGAAATTTCTACCAGATCCAGCTTCGCTTCATCAGCGATACGCAGCGCTTCATCAATCGAGACGATGCCAACCTGCTCGCCGTCTGCGCCAATTAACCGAACCTCGCGGGCCGAGATATTCTCGTTGATCGGGGCCTTCGGTACAGCACGCTTATCGTTTCTCATTTCACGCTTAATAGTCATTACTCCGATTCTTGGCGACCACGCCGGGAAACCGCTTGTGTCAGAAGCTCAGCGAATTGGGCGACGGGCATGGAGCCCAGGTCTGCGCCTTCGCGAGTACGCACTGCAACGGTCTGCGTTTCGACTTCGCGATCCCCTATAACCAAAAGGTACGGGACCTTGAGCAAAGTATGCTCGCGGATTTTAAAGCCGATCTTCTCATTTCTCAAGTCCGACTTGGCACGGAAACCGCTACCGTTCAGAGATTTCTCAACCTCAAGGGCGAAATCGGCCTGTTTGTCGGTGATGTTCATGATCACGGCCTGGGTCGGAGCCAGCCACGCCGGGAACACGCCCGCGTAGTGCTCGATCAGCATGCCGATGAAGCGCTCGAACGAACCGAGGATGGCGCGGTGCAGCATGACCGGGCGAACACGGCTGTTATCTTCGGCGATATAGCTGGCATCCAGGCGTTCTGGCAGGTTCGGGTCGTACTGCAGGGTACCGCACTGCCAGTTACGGCCGAGGCAGTCACGCAGGGTAAACTCGATTTTCGGGCCGTAGAACGCGCCCTCGCCTGGCTGGTATTCCCACTCCAGGCCCGACTCGTTCAGGGCGTCGGCCAGTGCGCTTTCGGCACGGTCCCACAGCTCTTCGGAACCCACACGCTTGGCCGGACGGGTGGACAGCTTCATGGCGATGTCGCTGAAGCCGAAGTCCTTGTACACGTCCAGGGTCAGCTTGATGAAGTCGGCGGCTTCTTTCTTCACCTGGTCTTCGGTGCAGAAGATGTGCGCGTCGTCCTGTACAAAGCCACGCACGCGCATGATGCCGTGCAGGGCGCCGGACGGCTCGTTACGGTGGCAGGCACCGAACTCGGCCAGGCGCAGCGGCAGGTCGCGGTAGCTTTTCAGGCCCTGGTTGAACACCTGCACGTGGCACGGGCAGTTCATCGGTTTTACCGCGTAGTCACGGCTTTCCGACGAAGTGGTGAACATGTTCTCGGCGTAGTTGGACCAGTGGCCGGAACGCTCCCACAGAATGCGGTCGACAACCTGTGGGGTTTTGATTTCCAGGTAGCCGTTGGCGCGTTGAACCTGACGCATGTACTGCTCAAGTACCTGGTACACGGTCCAGCCATTGGCGTGCCAGAACACCATGCCCGGGGCTTCTTCCTGCAGGTGGAACAGGTCGAGCTGCTTGCCGATCTTGCGGTGGTCGCGTTTTTCGGCTTCTTCGATGCGCTGAACGTAGGCAGCCAGCTGCTTCTTGTCAGCCCAGGCGGTGCCGTACACGCGTTGCAGCTGCTCGTTCTTGGCATCACCGCGCCAGTAGGCACCAGACAGCTTGGTCAGCTTGAATGCCTTGAGGAAGCGGGTGTTCGGCACGTGCGGGCCACGGCACATGTCGACGTATTCTTCGTGGTAGTACAGGCCCATGGCCTGCTCATCCGGCATGTCTTCGACCAGGCGCAGCTTGTAGTCTTCGCCACGGGCCTTGAACACGTCGATGACTTCGGCGCGCGGGGTCACCTTCTTGACCACGTCGTAGTCTTTTTCGATCAGCTCCATCATGCGCTTTTCGATGGCGGCCATGTCTTCAGGGGTGAAGGGGCGCTCGTAGGCGATGTCGTAGTAGAAGCCTTCGTCGATGACCGGGCCGATCACCATCTTGGCGGTCGGGTACAGCTGCTTCACGGCGTGGCCAACCAGGTGGGCGCACGAGTGACGGATGATCTCCAGTCCCTCTTCATCTTTAGGGGTGATGATCTGCAGGGTGGCGTCTTTGCTGATCAGGTCGCATGCATCGACCAGTTTGCCGTCAACCTTGCCGGCGACGGTGGCCTTGGCCAGGCCGGCGCCGATGGAAGCGGCAACGTCGGCTACGGATACGGCGTGATCAAACGAACGTTGACTGCCATCGGGAAGAGTAATAATGGGCATGGCGCCTCCTCTCCTAGTGGTGACCCCTACCAAAGGTCACGTGGGTTGGGATGAGCCAGTACAAGATCCGGCCTGCCTTCCTGCATAAGGAAGCCTGCCTCACAGTGGCAGAAGCCTTTCGGCTTGCAAGGGACGAACCAGAGTGACTGGAAAGAAAAAAGATAGCTGCAGCCGGCAACAATGCGACCACAAGCCGAGCATGCTAGCACGCGGGTTGCACCCCAGGCAGAAATATTTGGAAATTGCACCGCAGGGGTGAACTAACGCGGAAAAATAACCCTCAGACCTTGGGAAGCAACCTACTCTTGATGAGACCTTAACCCAAGGAGTAACCGGTTATGCGAGTACCGTCTCTTCTGGCCCTGGCGGCCGCTGGTGCCCTGCTGCTGCCTGTGGCTGCGAACGCTGGCAACTTCCCACCCGGGAAGGAGGCCGGCTACATGGCCCAGTGCACGCAAGTGGCCAGCGGCCAGGGCGTTGACGCTGCCACCGCGAAAAAGCACTGCGACTGTGGCGCACAAGCCATCAAAAAGAACTTCACCGATGCCGAAATTGCCGACCTGGACAGCCAGGATGGCGTGGACGCCAAGCTGATGCAGAAGGCGCAGACCGTGGTGAAACAGGCCTGCGCACCGAAGAGCTGAAACCTTAAAGCCGTGGCCGCCTAGCTAATATTTGAGTTGGATCAATATCCTGCGAAGGTAAAAGGCGCTAGATGCGCAGAATTAGACTATGATGTGTCCCGTGCTCCGTAGCCTCGGCCGCATTGCACCACTGAAAAAACTAAATGTTCTGGAGATTCACCCATGTCCAATCGCCAACAAGGCACCGTCAAATGGTTCAATGATGAGAAAGGCTACGGCTTCATCACCCCAGCAGGCGGCGGCGACGACCTGTTCGTACACTTCAAGGCCATCGAATCCGACGGCTTCAAGAGCCTGAAAGAAGGCCAGACTGTTTCCTTCGTCGCCGAGCGCGGCCAGAAGGGCATGCAGGCTGCACAGGTTCGTCCGGAGTAATTCGGATAGCTGTAGAAAAACCCGCCCATGTGGCGGGTTTTTTTATGGGCGCTTGGCCTCAGCCGCCACGCCGGCCCTGTGGGAGCTGGCTTGCCGGCGATGAGGCCATTGAGATCAACCGCAGTTGACGCGGGTTACCTTGCCTTGCTCGTCCACGTTCAGGTTGAGGCGGTCGGAGCGGTACTCCAGGGTTACCACATCGTGCGGTTTGAGAATGCGTGCTGTCTGCGAGCCACTGGCCTTGCGCGCCTGCTCCAGCAGCTCGGCGCTGCCGGGCTTGCCAATGGCAAAGTCGGCGCCGCTGGCTTCGCAGCGGCCATCGTTGCCAGCCGATGCGGCCGGTGCATCGCCACCAGCGTTGCCACCAGTGCTGCAACCAGCCAGGACAGCAGCCACCGCCAGGGTTGCCAGGTAAGCACGGGTACGGAACATGAAGCCTCCTAAATGGGTCCGGGAACTGTCTGTTCCGACAGCTCCGCTCGGTATTCGTTGCAAAACCGGTCAAGTCTGCCTGAACTCTAGCACCGAGGCGAAAAGCAATCGTGACCGGATTTTGCACAACCCCCTGCGTTTGCCATATGCTTAGCGCGCACGGTCACTGGCGCAAAGCCATGATTGGCTGCAAGAAGTGGAGCGCATCCCGCCTCCATCAAACACCAGGGTCAGGTGTTTATCCTTCGTTCCGGGCCCCTAGCGAGAGCTTTTCATGAGCACCCACAGCATCGATGCCGACATTAAGGTCAAATGGGCGGAGGGCCAGAGCGCGTACAGCCCTGGTACACCGGAAGAGTTGTTGTTGATCGCCATCGACCTGCTGGTACGCGACAACGGTGCCGAGGCGGCACGCAGCTTCATCGACCAGGTGTTCGAGCGCTACGCGCCGCACGCAGCTATTCCAATCGCGCCAGACGGGCACTGAGCAGGTCGAACAGCCCTTGGGCATCGCCCTGCTCCACCCACAGCACATTCGCCGGTTGCTTGAGCACGCCGTACCAGTCGGCAATGGTCTGGCCAAAGGTTGGCCCTTCGCGGCTGTCGATGCTCATGTGGATGCGCCGGCCGCTGAACAGCTCGGGCTTTAGCAGGTAGGCGATGACACTGGCGTCGTGCACCGGGCCGCCGGGCATGCCGTACAGGTCCATGTCGTGGGCAATGTACGCCTTCAGGATATCCACCACGCGCTTGCTGGCCTGGTTGTTGACGGCTGCCAGTTGTTGCAGGCGGGCGTCGCTGGTCAGCAGCTTGTGGGTGACATCCAGCGGCAGGTAGGTGAGTTGCACGCCGCTGGCCAGCACCACTTCGGCGGCGTGCGGGTCGGCGTAAAGGTTGAATTCCGCTGCCGGGGTGATGTTGCCGCCATTGAAGTGGGCGCCGCCCATGACCACCACCTCCTTGATGCCCTTGGCGATGTCCGGGCGCTGGATCAACGCCAGGGCCAGGTTGGTCTGCGGGCCAAGCATGGCCACGGTGATGCTGTGCGGTTTGGCTGTGCCGAGGGTGTCGACCAGGTATTGCACGGCATTGCCCTGCGCCAGGGGCGCTTTCGGCTCGTGCACCTGTACGCCAGTCAGGCCTTCTTCACCATGAACGTCGGCGGCGTAGATGGGTGCGCGCACCAGTGGGCGGCCTGCGCCGGCGTACACGGGGATGTCTTCACGGCCGGCCCATTCGCGGGCCAGGCGGGCGTTGCGCGAGGTTTTATCCAGGCGCACGTTGCCGGCCACGGTGGTGATGGCGCGGATATTGAGCTCGTCGGGCGAGGCCATAGCCAGAAACAGCGCCACCACGTCGTCGGCGCCTGGGTCGGTGTCGATGATCAGGTCGAGGGGGGCAGCCTGGAGGGTGGTGGCGGTGGCCATGAAGGCGATTCCTTGTAGCAGGGGTTTGAGCATGGGGGCACTCCTGTTGCCTGGGTGTTGGGTTCCGGGGCCGCGGTGCGGCCCATCGCCGGCAAGCCAGCCCCACAGGTGCAGCACCGCCTTTGAGGCTGGTGAAATCCCAGTGGGAGCTGGCTTGCCGGCGATCGGGGGCAAAGCCCCCGCCTTCAAAAGGTGACGCCGGAGATCAGGGCGATGTTGCTGTAGGGCTGGCATTCGCCAGTGCGCACCACCGCACGGGCACTGCGTGACAGCACTTTGAAATCTTCATGGCCAAGCCATTCGCGCTTGCCCAGCTTGCCCTTCAGCCGCTCGATCTCCACCAGCGCTGGCGGCACTACTTTTTGCATTTCTTCAGCCAGCACATGCCGCTCTACCTGCAACTCGCTCAGCACCACCCGCAACACACTGGCGAAATCCGGCAGGCCGGGTGTGATGGCCAGGTCGATCAGTTCCACACCAGGCGGCACCGGTAGCCCGGCATCGCCGATCACCAGGATATCGCCATGCCCCATGCCGGCAATGACCCGCGACAGGGCAACGTTCAGCAAGGGGGTTTTCTTCATGGTGTGAGCTCCGCCAGGTAGGGGATTGACGGCTGGGCACCGGCACGGGTAACCGACAAGGCTGCGGCACGCTGGCCAAAGGCAATGGCTTCGCCCTCCCCCAGCCCCCTCACCAGCCCGGCAGCAAAACCTCCAATGAAGGTATCGCCAGCAGCCGTGGTGTCCAGCGGCTGCACCACAGGCGCCGGGAAATGCTGGTGCCCGGTGGCAGTCACCAGCAAGGCCCCTTGCGCACCCAAGGTAATGATCACTTTGCCCGCCCCCAGTTGCAGCAAATGTTCGCCAGCACGCCGGGCGCTTTCCTGGTCAGTGACTGCCACGCCGGTCAGGGCCTCGGCCTCGCTTTCGTTAGGCGTAAGGTAATCGATGCGGGCAAACCAGTCCGCTGGCAAGGGCCCGGTGGCCGGCGCCGGGTTCAGGATCACCTGTTTGCCCAGTTCATGGGCCCTGGCCAGGGTCCAGGCCACGGTGTCGGCCGGCACTTCCAGCTGGCAGATGACCACCTCGGCCGCCTGCAGCAGTGCATCGAAGCGCTGCACCGATTGCGGCGTCAGCAGGCCGTTGCCGCCAGGAATGATGACAATGCAGTTCTGGCTGGCAGCATCCACGGTGATCAGCGCCACCCCGCTGGACATACCCGGGCAGGTACTGACGCCCTGGCAGTCGATGCCCTCCACATACAAGGCCCGGTGCAGTTGCCGGCCATAGTCATCGTCACCCACGTTGCCAATCATCGCCACGCTGCCGCCCAGCCGCGCCACCGCCACGGCCTGGTTGGCGCCCTTGCCGCCCGGCACGGTGAAAAAGCTTTCGCCGGCAAGTGTTTCGCCGGCCCGGGGCAGGCGCTGGGCGCGGGCCACCAGGTCCATATTGAGGCTGCCGACCACCACAACCTTGGCATTCATGACGTTTCCTTAGCGTTAGCGGTAATCGTTGAACAAGTCCGGGCGCGGCCCGGTGGACTCTCGCAAGACGATGCGCGGGGCAACGATGCGTTGCTCCGCCGCGCCTTGGCGGGGTGTACCTATACGTGTCAGCAACAGTGACGCGGCGCTCTCGCCCAGCTCGCGAATCGACTGGCCCACCGTGGTCAACGGCGGGTACACGTAGCGGCTAAGTTCGATGTCGTCGAAGCCGATCACCGACAGCTCGCCGGGCACGCTGATATTGCGTTCGGCCGCAGCACGCAGCACGCCAAACCCGATCATGTCGTTGCCGGCAAAAATTGCCGTGGGCCGCTTGCCGTCCAGCACCTGCGCCGCCGCTGCATGGCCACCCGGGCTGGTAAAGTCGCAGTGCAGCACACGGCCGCCCAGCACCGGCACACCGGCTTCGGCCATGGCACGGCGGAAGCCGTTCAGGCGCAGTTGGGTAACCCCGGTTTCGGCGGGGCCGCCGATATAGGCGACGTCGCGGTGGCCAAGCTCCAGCAGGTGCTGGGTGGCCAGGTACGCGCCGTGCTCGTGGTCGATGCGTACCAGGTCGGCATCGACGCCTTCCAGCTCACGGTCGACAATAACCATCGGCGTGCGCACGCAGGCCAGGCTTTGCAGCAGGTCGCTGTCCTGGCCCACCGAGGCCACCACCAGGCCGTCGATGCGCTTTTCCAGCAGCACGCGCAGGTAACTGCGCTGCTTTTGTGGGTTGTCGTCAGAGTTGCACAAAATCACACAGTAGCCGTTGCGCTCACAGGCGTCTTCAATGCCCCGCGCCAGCTCGGCGAAATACGGGTTGACGCTGTTGGGCACCAGCAGGCCGATGGTGGCCGTGCTGCGCGCCTTGAGTGAACGCGCTACAGCGCTGGGCACGTAGTCCAGCTCGATAATGGCGGCTTCAACCTTTTGCCGCACGTGTTCGCTCACCGGCCGGGTCTTGTTCAATACATGGGACACGGTGGTGTATGAAATGCCCGCCAGTGCCGCGACGTCTTTGATGGTTGCCATGTTTTCAGTTCCGCCGGGCTGCACGCCGGCTGCGGTAGGTGTCGAGCACCACGGCGATGACGATCACCGCCCCGGTGATGATGCGTTTGGTGGGTTCGCTGGCACCGATCTGCGCCAGCCCGGCGGCCAGCACCGAAATGATCAGTACGCCGAAGAAGGTGCTGATGACCGAGCCACGCCCGCCCATCAGGCTGGTGCCACCGATCACCACGGCGGCAATCACTTGCAGTTCCAGGCCAGCGCCGGCATTGGGGTCGGCTGCCTCCAGGCGCGAAATCTGGAACAGCGCCGCCAGGCCTGCCAGCAGCCCCATCAGGGCGAACACCAGTACTTTGTACGGGCGCGGGTCGATGCCTGCCAGGCGCACGGCTTCTTCGTTGGTACCGATGCCGATCAGGTAGCGGCCGAACACCGTGCGGGTCAGCACCAGGTGGGCGAGTACGATCACCAGCAAAGCGATGAGGAACGCTGGCGAAACGCCAAAGGCAACCGGGTTGGAAAACCAGGCGTAGGCATCGCCGATATAGGCAGTGCGCGAGTCGGTGAGCTGGTAGGCCAGGCCGCGGGCCATTTCCAGCACGCCAAGCGAGACGATGAACGACGGAATACGCCAGGCCACGGTAACGCCACCCGTGACGCTGCCGGCCAGCGCGGCCACGGCCATGCCCAGCAGGGCCGACGGCAGCGCGCCCCAGCCCCAGCCGAGGATCGCCACGCTCACGGCAGACGCCGCCAGGGCCAGCACCGAGCCTACCGACAGGTCGATGCCGCCGATGATCAGCACGAAGGTCATGCCCACCGCCAGCACCATCAGGTCGGGGATCTGGTTGGCCAGGGTACTGAAGGTGTTGTACGACCAGAAGTGGCTGCTAAGAAACGAGAACAGCACAATCATCGCCAGCAAGGCGCCAGCCAGGCCCAGGTAGGTGCCCAGGCCAAAGTAGGTACCACTGCGGCGCACAGGGGCGGCGCCTTGGCTATCGAGCGGGGTGGTTTTCATGCGTCCATCCTGGGGGCTGCATCGTGCAGCAGTGCGTCACGTTTCTGATAACCGGCAAAGGCCGCGGCCAGCAGTTGGTCCTGGCTCCAATGATCACGGTCGAAGGTGTCGATCAGGCGACCGGCCGACAGCACGGCGATGCGGTCGCAGATCAGCATCAGCTCGCGCAGGTCGCTGGACACCACTACCAGTGCCTTGCCCTGGCGCGCCAGTTCGGCCAGCAGGCCATAGATGTCGAACTTGGCACCCACGTCGATGCCACGGGTGGGCTCGTCGAACAGCAGCACCTGGCAGTCGCGCTCCAGCCAGCGGCCAATCACCACCTTCTGCTGGTTGCCGCCAGACAGCTCGCCCACAACCTGGTGGGCGCCGGCACTGCGAATGCGCATGGCCTGGATTTGGCGCTCGGCCAAAGCCTGTTCTGCCTGGCCATCGAGCACGCCAGCACGTGACACCGCGCCCAGGTTGCCCAAGGCGATGTTGGCGCTGATCGACTGCGTCAGCAGCAGGCCCTCGCCTTTGCGGTCTTCGGTAATCAGCGCGATACCCGCCCGCACGGCGGCCTTGGGCGAGTCGATGCTTACCGCTTGTGGTGGCTGGCCGAGCGCGATGCTGCCGCTGTCGGCGCGGTCGGCGCCGTAAATAAGCCGCAGCAACTCGGTACGGCCGGCACCGATCAGGCCGGATATGCCGAAAATCTCCCCTGCCCTGACCTCGAACGACACCTCACGCACCTTGTCAGCACGGCTGAGCTTGTCGACCTTGAGCAACGGCGCGCCAATCTGCCGGCGGCCAAGGTCAATGTGTTCGCCCAGCTCGCGGCCGACCATCAGGTTGACCAGCTCGGCACTGCTGTAGCGCTGGATCGGCTCGTCGCACACCAGCTTGCCGTCGCGCAGCACGACGATGCGCTGTGCCACACGTTGCAGTTCTTCCAAGCGGTGGGAAATGTAGACGATGGCCACGCCGCGCTGGCGCAGGCGCTCGATCTGTGTGAACAGCAGTTCCACCTCGCGGGCCGTGAGCATGGCGGTGGGTTCGTCGAAGATCAGCACATGGCAGTCGCCGATCAGGTTGCGGGCAATCTCGACCATTTGCTGGTGGCCGATACCCAGCTCGCCAACCGGGGTGTCCGGGTCGATGGCGTCGAGCCCGACCTGGGCCATGGCGGCCGTGGCCAGTTGGCGCAGGCGTTTGTGGCTGATCCAGCCGAAACGGCTGGGCAGGTTGTCGAGAAACAGGTTTTCCGCCACGGTCAGCGTGGGCAGCAGGTTAAGCTCCTGCATGACCATGCGCACGCCCAGGCGCTCGGCTTCGCTGCGGCTGGCGGGCGCGTAGGCCTGGCCGCGGTAGCTCATGTGCCCGGTGGTGGGGGTTTCCAGGCCGCTGATGAGTTTGGACAGGGTGCTTTTGCCCGCGCCGTTTTCACCGGTCAGGGCCAGCACTTCGCCGGCGCGCAGGCTCAGGCTGACATCGCCCAACACGGGCTGGGCATAGGTCTTGCCCAACCCGGTGGCGGCGAGTACCACTTCGTTGGCCGATGCAGGCATGGCCGTTTCTCCTGCCAGCAATCAGGGTTTGGTAATGAGTTTGACCGGGGTCTGGATGACGTTGTCGGCATCCACATCGGGTTTCTCGCCCTTGACCATTTTCAGCGCCGCCTGGATGCCGTACACCGCCTGCTGGCTGGCTGCCTGATCGAGGGTGGCGAGTACACGGCCATCCTTGAGCATGGGTTTGATGGCTTTGATGTTGTCGTAGCCCACCACTTGCACCTGGCCGGCCTTGCCGGCGGCGCGCACGGCCGACACAGCGCCCAGGGCCATGCTGTCGTTGCCGGCCAGCAAGGCTTTCAGGTCGGGGTATTCGTTGAGCATGGCGGCGGCGACGGCGTTGCCTTTGTCGATTTCCCAATTGCCGCTTTGTACCGAGACGATTTTCATCTGTGCGGCATCCATGGCGTCCTTGAAACCGGCGGTGCGCTGCTGGGCGTTGGTGGTGGTCGGCACCCCTTCGATGATGCCCACCTGGTCGCCAGCCTTGAGCTTCTGGTTGGCCAGGTAGTCGCCAACCAGGCGCGCCCCCTTGCGGTTGTCGGGGCCGACGAAGGGCACGCTGATGCCTTTGCTCTTGAGCAGATCAGGGTCCAGACGGTTGTCGATGTTGATCACCACCACGCCCTTGTCCATGGCCTTCTTCACTGCCGAAACCAGCGCCTTCGAATCGGCCGGGGCAATTACCAGTGCCTTGGCGCCGGAATTGACCATCTGCTCGACGATGCGGATCTGTTCGCCGGTGTCGGTCTCGTTCTTGATGCCGTTGGCGATCAGGTCGAATTCGTTGGCGTGGGTTTTCTGGTAGTCCTTGGCGCCGTCTTCCATGGTGCGGAAAAATTCGTTGGCCAGTGACTTCATCACCAGGGCGACCTTCGGCTTGTCGTCGGCATGCGCAGCCGACAATGGCAGGGCGAAGGAAAGAGAGGAAACGACAGCGAGGGCCAGCAGACGACCGGGGAACGGCAGTTTCATGGACGATGACTCCGAATCTTGTGTTTTTTATCGGATCGCAAACGTTTGCGTTGACTAACTATGGAAACAGGACCGGGGTTTGTCAAATCCGTTTGGCTTCGGAGGCCAAAGCACTGCTGTGCCGATTATCCAGATTTTTCCGAAAAACCGAACACCTTTTCCTATGCTTGTTCGGAATTACGAATGGAATGATGCCCATTGTGGGGGCGGCCTTGTGTCGCGACGGGCTGCGCAGCAGACCCGGCAACAGGTGCAAAAGCCAGCATTGCGGGGCGGCTACGCAGCCCATCGCTACTCAAGGCAGCGCCCACAAAAAGCCGTCCGCGCAAGCTGGTACGAAACATGCCTGAAGCCCTGCGCGACTCAATAACTATCTCACTTGGAAGAGAGAATAATAACGATGAATGCCGCACTTAAAACCTTCGCCCCCAGCGCACTCGCCCTGCTGCTGATCCTGCCAACCAGCGCCTCGGCCAAAGAAGCCGAAACCCAGCAAAAACTGGCCAATGTGGTCATCCTCGCCACCGGCGGCACCATTGCCGGCGCCGGTGCCAGCGCCGCCAACAGCGCCACCTACCAGGCCGCCAAGCTGGGCGTCGACAAGCTGATTGCCGGCGTGCCGGAACTGGCCGACCTTGCCAACGTGCGCGGCGAGCAGGTAATGCAGATCGCTTCTGAAAGCATCACCAACGAAGACTTGCTCAAGCTGGGCAAACGCGTTGCCGAACTGGCCGAGAGCAAGGACGTCGACGGCATTGTCATTACCCACGGCACCGACACCCTGGAAGAAACCGCCTACTTCCTCAACCTGGTAGAAAAGACCGACAAGCCAATCGTGGTGGTCGGCTCGATGCGCCCAGGCACCGCCATGTCTGCCGACGGCATGCTTAACCTGTACAACGCCGTGGCCGTGGCCAGCGACAAGCAGTCGCGCGGCAAGGGTGTGCTGGTGACCATGAACGACGAGATCCAGTCGGGCCGTGACGTGAGCAAGTCGGTCAACATCAAGACCGAAGCCTTCAAGAGCGCCTGGGGCCCGATGGGCATGGTGGTGGAAGGCAAGTCCTACTGGTTCCGCCTGCCAGCCAAACGCCACACGGTCAACTCCGAGTTCGACATCAAGCAGATCAGCAGCCTGCCGCAGGTGGACATTGCCTATGGCTATGGCAACGTCACCGACACCGCCTACAAGGCACTGGCGCAAAACGGTGCCAAAGCGCTGATCCATGCCGGTACCGGCAACGGTTCGGTGTCGTCGCGGGTGGTGCCGGCGCTGCAGGAACTGCGCAAGGACGGCGTGCAGATCATCCGCTCGTCGCATGTCAACCAAGGTGGCTTCGTGCTGCGCAACGCCGAACAGCCGGACGACAAGAACGACTGGGTCGTCGCCCACGACCTGAACCCGCAGAAGGCGCGGATTCTGGCGATGGTGGCCATGACCAAGACCCAGGACAGCAAAGAACTGCAGCGGATCTTCTGGGAATATTGAGTGCGTCCCTCAGGGCCGGTGCGCCGGCGCTGAGGGCTTTACTGCCCTCCCCTCTGCGGTGCGTACCCTGAGCCACAAATAGCACAGCACCGCACCGCCCCCGGCGGCGGCAATCACCAGGCACATCGGCCGCGGTGAGCCGTCCGCCAAACTCCCTACCAACGCACTGAACGCAGCGCCCATGGCAAACTGGGTTGCCACGGCCACCCCGGCCGCCGCACCCGCATTGGCCGGGAACAGCTTCAGCAAGCTGGCCACGCAATTGGCCCCCATCAGGCCGGTCACGCTGACATACAACACCACCAGCCCGACGATGCCACCCAGGCCCAGCAACCCTGCCCCGCCCAACAGCCCCAGGCCCAGTGCTGCAATGCCGGCAAACAGCGCACCCAACCCCAGCATCCACAACGGGCCGACACGGCTGACCAGCCGGGCATTGAGCAGGGTCATGATGATTACCCCGCCGATGTTCAGGGCGAACAGCCAGCCATAGGTGTGCGTGGAAACCCCAAAGTATTCGATGTACACGTACGGCGAGGCGGTGATGAAGGCAAACATGCCGCCGAACGACAGGCCCATGCACAGGATGAACGCCAGAGCCGTGGGGCTGCGGGCAATGTGCCAATAGCCGGCCAGGGCAGCGCCGAGGGAGTTTGCGCGCTTATCGGCGGGGTGGGTTTCCGGGATGCTCCACACGCAGGCCGCCAGGCACAGGGCAGCGAACACGAACAGCCCGGCAAAGACGGTGCGCCAGCCTTCCAGCAGCATCAGGAAGCTGCCGGCCAGCGGTGCGACCAGGGTGGCGATCATGGTCACCAGGTGCATCAGCGACAGTGTTCTGGCGGCGTCGTTGATGGCAAACAGGTCGCGCACGATGGTGCGCGCCAGCACCGAGGCTGCGGCACCGCCCAGGGCCTGCAAAAAGCGCCAGGCGATCAGTTGCTCGACGCTGCCGGCCAGCATGCAACCGACCGTGGCGCCCAGGTACAGCAGCATGCCGCCCAGCAGCAAGGGCTTGCGACCGAAGCGGTCGGAAAGCGGGCCGTGGAACAGCATGCCCAGGCACAGGCCGGCCAGGAACGCGCCGATGGTCAGTTGCACGCTGGCGGCACTGGCCTGCAGGTCATGGGCGATGGCGGGCAGGCTGGGCAGGTAGGTGTCGATCGACAGGGGGGCGAAGGCTACCAGGGCGGCCAGTAGCACGATCAGGCGGTTGGGGTGGGTCAACGGTTTCGCTCCGGGCGGTTGGGCGGGCGGAAAACGATAACATATTAATCAACCTGCACCACCGCGCTGGACTCTTCGCGGGTGAACCTGCCTGCCCGGCTATTGCACCCCCTTGTAGGAGCGGCCTTGTGCCGCGAAAGGGCTGCGAAGCAGCCCCAGCATCCTGTGCATTTGCGCTGAAAACCTGGGGCTGCTGCGCAGCCCTTTCGCGGCACAAGGCCGCTCCTACAAGGGCCAGCGCAAGGCCTGGAGGGCGTCAGGGCGCAATGCGCTTCAGGTCATTCAACAACCCCATCAGCTGCTGCAGCTTCTCTTCCCCAAACTGCGCCTGAATCTTCCGGTAGTTGGCCTCCATCCCCTCCTTCATCGAAGCAAAGCACGCCTCCCCGCCTTCGGTCAGGCTGACAAACACCCGCCGCTGGTCCTGCGCGGCTTTCTGCCGCCGCACCAGCCCGTCGCGCTCCAGCCGCCCCAACACCCCGGTCATGCTCGGCTTGAGGATGCAGGCCAGCTCTGCAAGCTGGTAGTTCTCCAGCTCGCCATGCTGCTTGAGGATGCGGATTACCCGCCATTGCTGCTCGGTCAGGTCATGCTGGTTCAGCAGCGGCCTGAAAAATGCCATCGCGGCTTCTCGGGCCTGCAACAGGCTTAGCGTGAGCGAAGGTTGCGTCTTGGTCATGGTCAAACCTGTGGCTTTTTCTCAATTCACGAATTTAAGGGCATGCACGATGGAAAGTGCAATCTGTTCCACGGAAAACCCATTCAAGCCCGGCGCGCGGGCTGCGACCATCCGCTACAAACAACAACAGCAACCGGGTAAGCCGACGTGGCCATTTCACTGCAACGCTGCCTGCCGCTGGCGGTACTCCCCGGGCGTAAGCTTGGCATAGCGGTTGAAGAAGCGGCTGAAATAGGCCGGGTCCTTGAAGCCAAGCTGGTAACAGATTTCGTTGGCCGTGCTGCCGGAAAACAACAGCAAGCGCTTGGCCTCCTGCATCAGCCGCTCCAGCACCAGGCGCTTGGACGGCAAATCGGCAATACGCCGGCACACATCGTTCAGCCGCGCCTCGGTCACGCCGATCTGCTGCGCGTAACGGGCCAGTGGCCAATGCTCAAGGTAATGCGCTTCGATCAGCGCATTGAAACGGTGGAAAATCTTCAGGTCTTCATGCCGCGCCGGGGTCGACTCCAGCGAGTGGGGGCACAGCCGCAGCAGGCTGATCATGATCAAGCGGGTCAGCGACTGCAACGCCGCCTCGCGCCCCGGTTGCTGCGTGGCAAATTCGTCGCTCAGCGCTTCCAGCCAGCCTTGCAGGCGCTGCGCTTCGGCCTTGTATTCAGCCGGCAGGTTGCCCAGTGCCACACAGGCCGGCTGCACCTGCATGCCCGCCGGCAGCAGACTGGCATCGGCTTCAATCAATTGCCACACCAGTTGCTGACGCACCGTCAGCACATGCCCGTCGCTGTCAGCTTCGGTGACAAAGGCATGTGCCACCGTGGGCGGCGTGAGGAAGAACATCGGCCCGGCCTCGATGTACTGCTGGTCATCGAGGTACACCCGCACCGTGCCCGACTTCACGTAATGCACCTGGAAAAACCGGTCATGCCGATGCACCGGCATGTTACGCCCGAAAAAGCCCGCCAGGTTGCCCAGCCGGTCGTAATGCACCTCGCTGTCGCTGTAGCGCTGGTCGTAGACCTGGCCGATGTTGATGTTCGGTATCGGATGCCGGTCGCTCATGGCTGCTTGCTCGCAAATCGCTTGACCCTGTTGAGGATGGCCCATGGTGCACTGCCTTGTCGGCAGGCGCCACTGGCCACCCCTTGACCATCGTTAACATATTAACTATAACATTAACACATTAACAAAATCCGCAGGACGGCCACCGCCCTGCACTGCCAGGAGAAAAGCATGAGCCATGCCCTGCATGACGTTGCCAGCGGCACCCTGTTCGGCGTCGCGCTGAACTACCAGGGTTTGCTGCAGCAGCACCAAGCGGCGTTCGTCGAAGCACCGTACAAGCAACTGCCGGTCAAGCCGGTGCTGTTCGTGAAAACCCCGAACACCCGCAACCAGCATGAAGGCCAGGTGGTGTTCCCGGCCGGTGTGCAGCGCGTGCAGCCCGGCCCGGCGCTGGGCGTGGTGATTGGCAAGGACGCCAGCCGCGTCAGCGTGGCCGAAGCCCTTGCGCATGTGGCGGGCTACACCATCGTCAACGAAGTGAGCCTGCCCGAAGACAGCTACTACCGCCCGGCAGTCAAGGCCAAGTGCCGTGACGGCTTTTGCCCGGTCGGCCCTGAACTGGTACCCGCCAGCCAGGTGGCCAACCCCGACGCCCTGGGCCTGCGCCTGTATGTGAATGGCGAACTGCGCCAGCACAACAACACCGCCAATTGCGTGCGCACGGTGGCCCAGCTGATTGCCGAAATCAGCGAGTTCATGACCCTGCACGCCGGCGACATCCTGATCACCGGCACCCCCGAGGGCCGCGTCGATGTCCAGCCAGGTGACCGCGTCGATATCGAGATCGACGGCCTGGGCAAGCTGACCAACTACATCGTCGCCGAGTGAGGAATTACCTGTGAAACACGCCCGTATCCAGTTCGACGGCCAGGTTCATGACGTTACTGTCGAGGACGATCACCTGCGCCTGGCCGATGGCCGCCTGGTGCATCAGGACCAGGTCACCTGGCTGCCACCGGCCACCGGCAGCATGTTCGCCCTGGGCCTGAACTACGCCGACCACGCCAAGGAGCTGGCCTTCGCGCCACCCACCGAACCCTTGGCCTTCATCAAGTCGCCGGGCACCTACACCGGCCACAACCAGGTCACCTGGCGCCCGGACAACGTCGAGTACATGCATTACGAGTGCGAGCTGGTCGCGGTCATTGGCAAGCCGGCAAAAAACGTCAAGCGTGAAAACGCCCTGGACTATGTAGCCGGCTACACCGTGTGCAACGACTACGCCATCCGCGACTACCTGGAAAACTACTACCGCCCCAACCTGCGGGTAAAAAACCGCGACGCCACCACCCCGGTCGGCCCGTGGATCGTCGACGCGGCCGATGTGCCAGACGTCAGCAACCTGAAGCTGCGCACCTGGATCAACGGTGAGCTGAAGCAGGAAGGCACCACCGCAGACATGATCTTCGACATCCCGCACCTCATCGAATATTTCTCCAGCTTCATGACCCTGCAACCGGGCGACATGATCGCCACCGGCACGCCAGAAGGCCTGGCCGATGTGGTACCGGGCGATGAAGTGGTGGTGGAAGTGGAAGGCGTCGGCCGCCTGGTCAACCGTATCGTCAGCGAAGCTGACTTCTTCAAGAACAACAAGGCATGAGCAGCATGATCAAGCACTGGATCAACGGCCGTGAGGTCGAGAGCAAAGACACCTTCGTCAACTACAACCCGGCCACCGGCGATGCCATTTGCGAAGTCGCCAGCGGCGGCGCCGAAGAAGTGGCCCAAGCCGTAGCCGCGGCCAAGGAAGCCTTCCCCAAGTGGGCCAACACCCCGGCCAAGGAACGTGCCCGGCTGATGCGCAAGCTGGGTGAGCTGATCGAGCAGAACGTGCCAAAACTGGCCGAGCTGGAAACCCTCGACACCGGCCTGCCGATCCACCAGACCAAGAACGTGCTGATTCCGCGTGCCTCGCACAACTTCGACTTCTTTGCCGAAGTGTGTACGCGCATGGACGGCCACACCTACCCGGTCGACGACCAGATGCTCAACTACACCCTGTACCAGCCAGTGGGTGTGTGCGGCCTGGTAAGCCCGTGGAACGTACCGTTCATGACCGCCACCTGGAAGACCGCGCCGTGCCTGGCCTTGGGCAACACCGCAGTGCTGAAGATGAGCGAACTGTCGCCGCTGACCGCCAACGAACTGGGCCGCCTGGCTGTTGAAGCCGGCATCCCCAACGGTGTGCTGAACGTGATCCAGGGCTACGGCGCTACTGCCGGCGATGCACTGGTGCGCCACCCGGATGTGCGCGCCATTTCCTTCACCGGCGGCACCGCCACCGGCAAGAAAATCATGCAGACCGCAGGCCTTAAAAAGTACTCGATGGAACTGGGCGGCAAGTCGCCCGTGCTTATTTTCGAAGACGCCGACCTTGAGCGTGCGCTGGACGCCGCGCTGTTCACCATCTTCTCGCTGAACGGCGAGCGCTGCACTGCCGGCAGCCGCATCTTCATCCAGGAAAGCGTCTACCCACAGTTTGTCGCCGAGTTTGCAGCGCGCGCCAAGCGCCTGATCGTCGGTGACCCGACCGACCCGAAAACCCAGGTCGGCTCGATGATTACCCAGCAGCACTACGACAAGGTTACCGGCTATATCCGCATCGGCATCGAAGAAGGCGCACGCTTGGTCGCCGGTGGCCTGGAGCGCCCGGCCAACCTGCCGGCACATCTGGCCAAAGGGCAGTTCATCCAGCCCACCGTGTTCGCCGACGTGAACAACAAGATGCGCATTGCCCAGGAAGAAATCTTCGGCCCGGTGGTGTGCCTGATCCCGTTCAAGGACGAAGCCGAGGCGCTGCAACTGGCCAACGACACCGAGTACGGCCTGGCCTCGTACATCTGGACCCAGGACATCGGCAAGGCTCACCGCCTGGCGCGTGGCATCGAGGCTGGCATGGTGTTCATCAACAGCCAGAACGTACGCGACCTGCGCCAGCCGTTCGGCGGCGTGAAAGGCTCCGGTACCGGGCGTGAAGGTGGGCAATACAGCTTTGAGGTCTTTGCAGAGATCAAGAACGTGTGTATTTCCATGGGTAGCCACCACATCCCTCGCTGGGGCGTGTGATCTGACCCTTGATGGCTGATGCGGTCTATGTAGGAGCGGCCTTGTGCCGCGATGGGGCGCGCAGCGGCCCCGGCGATATCTGCGGTGAAGCTGAAACCCTGGGGCCGCTGCGCGCCCCATCGCGGCACAAGGCCGCTCCTACAGGGGACCGCGTCAGCCCCAAAACAACAATAGCGTCTTAACGGAGCTTTCCATGGGCAAACTCGCTCTCACTGCCAAGATTACCCATGTACCGTCCATGTACATGTCCGAACTGCCAGGCCCGCGCCAGGGCTTTCGTCAGGCAGCCATCGACGGGCATCACGAAATCAGCCGCCGCTGCCGTGAGCTGGGCGTGGACACCATCGTCGTGTTCGACACCCACTGGCTGGTCAACGCCAACTACCACGTGCTGTGCGGGCCGCATTTCGAGGGCGTGTACACCAGCAACGAACTGCCGCACTTCATCAGCAACATGCCCTACGCCTTCCCCGGCAACCCCGAGCTGGGCAAGCTGCTGGCCGATGAATGCAACCGCTTCAACGTCGAGACCATGGCTCACCACGCCACTACCCTCGCCCCGGAATACGGCACCCTGGTGCCCATGCGCTACATGAACCAGGACCAGCACTTCAAGGTTATTTCGGTCTCGGCACTGTGCACCTCGCACTACCTGGCCGACAGCGCCCGCCTGGGCTGGGCCATGCGCAAGGCCGTGGAAGACCATTACGACGGCACCGTGGCGTTTCTGGCCAGCGGCTCGCTGTCGCACCGCTTCGCGCAGAACGGCCAGGCGCCGGACTTCGCCACCAAGGTGTGGAGCCCGTTCCTCGAAACCCTCGACCACCGCGTGGTGCAAATGTGGCAGGACGGTGAGTGGGAAGCCTTCTGCGGGATGCTGCCGGAGTACGCCGCCAAAGGCCACGGCGAGGGCTTCATGCACGACACCGCGATGCTGCTGGGTGCGCTGGGCTGGTCCGATTACGACGGCAAGGCCGAAGTGGTCACGCCCTACTTCGGCTCATCCGGCACCGGCCAGATCAACGCGATTTTCCCGGTCACCCCGCAGGATGGCGGCGCCATCCCCGCTGCCCAGGCCGCCAACCCGGCCGCCGTGGTGTCCACCAGCCGCCTGTAACCCACCCGTTCGCGCCTGGTCGCCCTGGCGGGTGGCCAGCCGCTGCTCACCGAGGAGGCCCCCATGCCACACCTGGTTCTGCTCTACACCCCCGACCTGGAAGCCGACGCCGACATCCCCGGCCTGTGCCGCGCCCTGGCCGACACCATGCTTGAACAGCGCGATGCCGAAGGCAAAGCCGTGTTCCCCACTGGCGGCACCCGCGTGCTGGCCTACCCCGCCGCGCATTGCGCGGTGGCCGATGGCAAAGGCGAGTACGGCTTCCTGTACGCCAACCTGCGCATGGCTACCGGCCGTAGCGCCGAGGTGCACAAAACAGTGGGCGACAGCTTGCTGGCAGTGCTGAAAGCCCGCCTGGACCCACTGCTGCAACAACGCCCGATCGGCATCACCGTGCAGATCGACCACAGCACCGCCCAGGTCTACGACGCCAAGCACAGCACCTTGCACCCACTGTTCAACCGCTAGCGCGCCGGCTCAAGCCCCAGCCCTCCCCGACTCATTACAGAACAAGTACAAAAACATGAGCACACTCGAACAAGCCTCGCCACGCGAGGCACACGTTGAACGGGCCGACAGTACCCATCGGGCAGTCACCTGGCGGCTGATGCCGCTGCTGCTGGTGTGCTACCTGTTCGCCCACCTGGACCGCATCAACATCGGCTTCGCCAAAATGCAGATGAGCCAGGACCTGCACTTGTCCGATACGGTCTATGGCCTGGGTGCCGGGCTGTTCTTCATTGCTTATGCGCTGTTCGGCGTCCCCAGCAACCTGATGCTCGACCGCGTTGGCCCACGCCGCTGGATCGCCTGCCTGATGGTGGTGTGGGGGCTGTTGTCGACCAGCATGCTACTGATCGAAAGCAGCAGCGCGTTCTACCTGTTGCGCTTCGCCCTGGGCGCGGCCGAGGCCGGGTTTTTCCCGGGCATCCTGGTGTACCTCAACCGCTGGTACCCGGCCGGGCGCCGTGCCCAGGTCACCGCGCTGTTCGCCATTGCCGTGCCGTTGGCCGGGGTGGTCGGCGGGCCGGTTTCCGGGGCGATCCTGGCCTTCATGCACGACACCGCCGGGCTGCGTGGCTGGCAGTGGATGTTCCTGCTCGAAGGTGCGCCGGTGGTGCTGCTGGGCCTGGTGGTGCTGGCCGTATTGCCGGAACACTTCGAGCGGGTGAGCTGGCTGAATGAACAGCAAAAAGCCACGCTGCGCGCGCAATTCGGCGAGGAAGAACAGCGCAAGCCGGTCACCTCGTTCGGTGCCATTTTTGCCAGCCGTGCGTTATGGCTGCTGGTGGCGGTGTATTGCGCGGTAATGCTGGCGGTGAACACCCTGGCGTTCTGGATGCCTAGCCTGATTCACAGCGCCGGGGTGGGCAGCGACGCCAGTGTCGGCCTGCTCAGCGCTGTGCCGTACGTGGCCGGCTGTGTGTTCATGCTGGCTTGCGGGCGCTCCAGCGACCGCCAGCGCGAGCGCCGCTGGCACCTGTGCGTACCCCTGCTGATGGCTGCCGTCGGCATCGCCATTGCGGCCATTGCCCCCGAGCAGGCGCTGCCGGTAATGGCCGGCCTGGTGCTGGCCGGCATGGGCGCCAGCGCCGCGCTGCCGATGTTCTGGCAACTGCCGCCGGCGTTTCTCAATGCCCGCACCCAGGCCGCAGGCATTGCCCTGATCGGCTCGCTGGGCAGCATCGCCTCGTTCTTCACGCCCTACTTCATCGGCTGGGTGCGCGACACCACCCACAGCGCCAGCCTGGCCCTGTACGTACTCGCCGTGTTCATCGCCCTGGGCGGCCTGCTGGTGCTGCGCACCCGGGCTGCCATCGTCAATCCTTGAATCAAGAGACCTTCCCCATGCTAGACAACGCTTTCATCCAGCACGCCGCCGAACGCCTCGACCAGGCCGAACGCAGTCGCGAACAAGTGCGCCAGTTCTCGCTGGAGCAACCGGCAATCACCCTCGAAGACGCCTACGCCATCCAGCGCGCCTGGGTGGCGAAAAAGATCGCCGCCGGGCGCAAGCTGGTGGGCCACAAGATCGGCCTGACCTCGCGCGCCATGCAGGTGTCGTCGAACATCACCGAGCCCGACTACGGTGCCTTGCTCGACGACATGCTGTTCGATGAGGGCAGCGACATCCCCTTCGAGCGCTTCATCGTGCCGCGCGTTGAAGTGGAGTTGGCGTTCATCCTCGGCAAGCCGCTGAAGGGCCCGAACGTGACCGTGTTTGATGTGCTGGACGCCACCGAATGGGTGATCCCGGCGCTGGAGATCATCGACGCACGCATCCAGCAGGTAGACCCGCAAACCCAGGCCACCCGCAAGGTGTTCGACACCATCTCCGACAACGCAGCCAATGCCGGCGTGGTGATGGGCGGGCGGGCCGTGCGCCCCACCGAAATCGACCTGCGCAAGGTGCCGGCGGTGCTTTACCGCAATGGCGTGATCGAAGAGTCCGGGGTCAGCGCTGCCGTGCTCAACCACCCGGCCAAAGGCGTTGCCTGGCTGGCCAACAAACTGGCGCCGTACGACGTCACCTTGCAACCCGGCCAAATCATTCTTGGGGGTTCGTTCACCCGCCCGGTCGCCGCACGCCCTGGTGACACCTTCCACGTCGACTACGACATGCTCGGCTCCATCGCCTGCCGCTTCGTTTGAGGACCTGCCCATGGACATGCCCATCAACCACTTCAAGCAACGCCTGCGCAGCGGTGAACCGCAGATCGGCCTTTGGCTCGGCCTGGCCGATGCCTACTGCGCAGAGCTGGCCGCCAATGCCGGTTTCGACTGGCTGCTGATCGACGGCGAGCACGCGCCCAACGACCTGCCCGGCATGCTAGCGCAGTTGCAGGCGGTGGCGCCCTACCCCAGCCAGGCGGTGATCCGCCCGGTGATCGGCGACACCGCGCTGATCAAGCAGGTGCTGGATATCGGCGCACAGACCTTGCTGGTGCCGATGGTGGAAACTGCCGAACAGGCGCAGCAACTGGTCAAGGCCATGCACTACCCACCCAAGGGCATTCGCGGGGTGGGCAGTGCGCTGGCACGGGCTTCGCGCTGGAACACTATCCCCGGTTACCTGGATCACGCCGATGAGCAGATGTGCCTGTTGGTGCAGATCGAGAATAACGAAGGCCTGGCCAACCTGGACGAGATCGTTGCGGTAGAGGGTGTGGATGGCGTGTTCATCGGGCCTGCGGACCTGAGTGCGGCGATGGGGCATCGGGGCAACCCGGGGCACCCGGAGGTGCAGGCCGCGATTGAAGACGCCATCGTGCGCATCGGCAAGGCGGGCAAGGCTGCGGGTATTCTCAGCGCGGACGAGAAACTGGCGCGGCGCTACATCGAGCTGGGTGCGGCGTTTGTGGCAGTGGGTGTGGATACCACGGTGCTGATGCGCGGATTGCGTGAGCTGGCGGGGAAGTTCAAGGGTACCCCAGTGGTCGCCAGCGCCGGGGGTGGTGTCTACTGAAGCACCTTGGGGATGGCACCGGCTTTCGCCGGTGTTCGCGGCACAAGGCCGCTCCTACAGGTTTGGCGCTGGCTTCGGCTACTGCGCGGTCCATGTAGGAGCGGCCTTGTGCCGCGAAAGGCCGCAAAGCGGCCCCAAGTTTTCAGGTTCAGATATTGATAAGCGTCTTGAGCACTGTCTTGAAGGTATCCAGTTGCTCTTCACTGAACTGCCCGAACACCTTGTCCTGCTGTTCCCGGGCAATGGTCCACAATGCCTCGGTCTCATCCACACCCTTTACCGACAACCGCACCCGCCCCTCGTCATCGGCAATCAGCCCTTTGCGCTTGAGGTTGGCCACCGCTTCCTCGATCTCCCGCGCCGGCATCGCCACTTCGCGTTGCAGGTCGTTCAGGCTCAGCCCCGCATCGTTTTCCAGCACCATCAGCATGCGTGCCTCGCTGGTGCGCAAGCCGGTGCACAACTGGCGTGGCTGGTAGTCAGCCTGGTAGGCGCGCAACGCCTGGGTCATCAGGTAGTACAGGTTGTGCTGCAGGCGGCCCTGGAAGTGGCTGCTGGGTGCCTGCCCCTCTGCGCGTTGGGTCATGCGGGTATGCGGCAGCACCATGGAATAGGCGCCCTGGTGGTACAACAGCGGCGAGCGGCCGAAATCATCGAACGCCACCACCTTGCCCACCAGGATCCAGTGATCGCCCCCGTCCAGCTGCTGGTACTTTTCACACTCGAAGCGTGCCGCGCAGTCGGCGAACAGCGGCGCGCCGCCGGTGCCGGTTTGGTACTCGATGCCGGCAAAACGGTCTTCCTTCGGGCGGGCAAAGTTGTTGGACAGGTCGATCTGGTCCGCAGCCAGAATGTTCACGGCAAAGTGCGACGCCTCTTCGAACACTTCATGGCTGGTCGAGCGCTTGTCGATGCTCCACAGGATCAGCGCCGGGTCCAGCGACACCGAGTTGAAACTGTTGGCGGTCACGCCGACCTTGCGGCCGCTGGGGCCAGCGGCAGTCACCACGGTCACGCCGGTGGCGAAGTTGCCCAGGGCACGGCGGAAGGCACGTGGGTCGAAGGTTTCATTGGACATGCAAGACTCCCGGGCAGGCCTGGCAGCCTGCCCTGTTTGTTGTTGTGCTTGTAGGGGGATGGTTGAAAACAGGTAGCGGCTCAGACCATCGCCGGGTCAGGCTCCAGGCCCATCAGCTCGCGGCCGAGGATTTGCGAACACACGTCGTAATCGGTGTAGGCATGGGCGCCGGTCATGTGCGAATCGCGGAACAGCCGTTGCAGTTCGTTGCTTTCGAACCAGGCGCCACCACCGGCGGCTTCCATCAGCCGGTCGACGGCCTGGATGCACATCTTCACCGCGTAGCCCTGGTTGGTGCGCCAGAAGGCCAGCGTGCCGCGCGACGGGTATTCATGGCGGGCACTGTGCTCCGCAATCTCGTCCCAGCTCTTTTCCAGCAGTGCCCGTGCGGCGGCCACCTGGTGGGTCGACTCGGCCAGGCGCATCAACGCCGGGGTGGCGGCGCCCACGGCTGCACCGGTGTAGGCGCGCACACGGTTGCGGGTTTTCTCACGGAACACCTCCAGCATGCGCTCGGCAACGCCGAGGCTGACGGTGGAGAAGCCGCTGGCAAAATACGGGCGATACGGGGCAAAGAAAATCTTGCTGTCAGGGTACAAACCAAAGCCCGCCGACTTGCCCTCCATCATGTCCTTGGCCTTCTGGATGCGGTGCTCGGGCACGAAGGCGTCACGCACGATCAAGGTCTTGCTACCACTGCCGCGCATGCCTACGGCGTACCAGTCATCACGGATCTCATAGTCGCTGCGGGGCAGGATGGCGAAGCAGTAATCCTGAGTGCCTTCGGCATTCTTGCGGCGGAAACCGACAATCGCCCACTCGGCGTGGTCGCAGCCGGAACTCCAGCCCATTTCGCCGCTGAACAGCACCCCACCCTCCACCTCTTCGGTGCGGCCGAACGGCGCGATACTGCTGCTGGCGGTAGCATCCGGGTTGCTGCCCCACACTTCCTGCTGCAGCTTGGGTGAGAACATCGCCATCTGGTGGCTGTGGGTGCACAACAGGCTCATGGCCCAGGCAGTGCTGGCACAGGCACCCGCCAGCAAGGCGATGCATTGGGCGAACTCCGGCAGGGTGATTTCCATGCCACCGTAGTGTTTAGGCAAGAACGCGCGATGCATGCCAATGCTTTTCAGCAAGGCGATATTCTCTGCCGGCACACTGCGGTCCTGCTCGGCACGCATGGCATTGGCGGCGATGGTCGGCAGGACGGATTTCAGGTCTTCCAGCAGGGGGTTTGGCGTTTTCATGAGCGGTCTCTTTTTTATTTGGATTCGAAGACGCGGTCAGTATGTGAGCGGTGATCAGGCGGCGGAATGCACGTTACGAGGGGAACATTGCACTTTCCATGGCGCCCTGAAATTGCCTTGCAACAAACATTGACCCGTGCATTTTCGATCACCACAATCCCCCCTCAAGACGCGCGCGGCCCGCCGCGCCCCTGACGGAGTGATGCAGTTGAAAGACCTTTCCCCTTCTGCGGTGCGTGTGTGCGATGCCGCCGTCGGCCACTTCGCCGAGTACGGCTACGACGCCTCCTCGCTGAACGAAATCGCCCAGCTGGCAGGCATGCGCAAGGCATCGCTGTATGCGCACTTTGCCAACAAGGATGCCTTGTTCGTGGAGGTGTTCCAGCGTGCGCTGGTGCAGGAAACGGCCTTTGTCGAGTACGGCTTTGCACAAGAAGGCCGCGACGGCCTGGCGCCGGGGCACTGGCTGGCCCTGCACCTGGCCGACCGTTATCGCGACTCGGCCGAACTGCGCTTTGTGTTACGCACAGCGTTCCTGCCCCCGGCGGGCATCAAGCCGATTGTCACTTCAGGCTTTGAAAAATACCTGGGCGGCATACGCGAAGGGTTTTGCCTGGCCCTGCAAGCTCGCCATAGCTGGGCGCATGAGCAACATAGCCGCCTGGCGCTGTATGCCGATGCCTACCTGGGCATCATCGACAGCCTGTATGTGGAGCTGATGTACGCCGGCCCCGCCGCCTATGAACGGCGCGCGGCAGCGCTGCTGAAAGTGCTGGAAGACTCGCTGTCGCTCAACCACTGACGCCTGGCGCGTCAGGGTTTGATCTTCTTCATTTCGTCCAGCAACTGCATCAGCTGCTGCAGCTTTTCCTCGCCAAACTGGGCGAGGATCTTGTCGTAGTTGCGCGCCATCTCTTCGCTCATCGCCAGGAACGCTTGCTGGCCGGCCTCGGTCAGGCTGATGAACACCCGGCGCTGGTCTTCCGGCGACTTGCGCCGCGCCACAATGCCGTCACGCTCCAGGCGCTTGAGCACCCCGCTCATGCTGGGCTTGAGAATACACGCCAGCTCTGCCAACTGATGGCTTTCCAGCTCACCTTGCTGGCGCAAGATTCGGATAACCCGCCATTGCTGTTCGGTCAGGTCATGGGCATTCAACGCCGGGCGGAAGAACGCCATGGTGGCTTCGCGCGCTTGCAGCAAAGTCAGGGTGAGGGAGGGTCTTGGTGTGGTCATGCGGGCTCAAAGGGGCTGGAAATAGCAAACCGGCGAGTATGCCAGTGCACAATCATTAATACATTAATAGAATGGTTTCTACCCATTTCCGGGCAGCAATGCCAGCCGCCGGTTGCGCCTGGCAGGCTGGATAAACCCGATGGCAGGCAAGAACAAGACACCTACCGAGCGGCAGGCGCTCAATGCCCGAGCGCCCCGCGAAACGGCCCTAACACAATTCCAATTCAGCAGGCTGCGTCATGATCACCTTCGAGAGCCCCACCTACTACTCGGCGACCAAGAAGTACAACCTGAGCTTCCCCACCCTGGAAAGCGACATCGAGGCCGATGTCGTGGTAATTGGTGGCGGCTTCTCCGGTATCAACACCGCCCTGGAGCTTGCAGAACAGGGCGTGACCAACATCGTCGTGCTCGAAGCCCGCTACCTGGGCTACGGTGGCACCGGGCGCAACGGCGGGCAGATCATGGCGGGCATCGGCCACGACCTGGAGAAGGTCCGCAGCAGCGTCGGCGATCAGGGCGTGAGGGACATATTCGAGATCAGCGAACTGGGCGCCGGCATCATCAAGGCACGCATCGCCCGCTACGCCATCGACGCCGACTTCTGCCACGGCTACGGCTACATGGGCTTCAACCGCCGCCAGGAACAGACCCTGCGCAAGTGGGAAAAGGAATTCAAGGCGATCAACACACGCGACGAAATCCGCTTTCTTGGCGGCAGTGAAGTGCGCCAGATCATCGGCAGCAACGCCTACAGCAGCGCCCTGCTGCACATGGGCGGTGGCCATGTACATTCACTGAACCTGTTGCTGGGCGAAGCGCAGGCGCTGGTGGGCCATGGCGCACGCATCTTCGAACACAGCCCGGCCCTGGAAGTGACCTACGGCGAGCGCATCAAGGTACGTACCGGCCGCGGCTCGGTGCGCGCCAGCAAGCTGCTATGGGCCTGCGACAGCTTCCTCAACAAGCTGGAGCCGGAGCTGCACGCGCGCACCATCAACACCTATGCCTTCCAGATGATGACCGAGCCATTGCCAGATGAGCTGATCGAGCGTATCAGCCCGATACGCGGGGCCTACAGCGACATACGCCCGGTCATCGACTATTACCGGGTCACCCGCGAAAACCGCCTGCTGTTCGGCGCCGCCACCCCCTTAGTCGAGCACTTTCCGCTGGACCTGAAGGCCTGGAACCGCGCCCTGATGCTGAAGATATTCCCCTACCTGAAAGACGTGCGCATCGACCTGGCCTGGGGCGGCCCGATGGCCACCAGTGCCAACCTGTTCCCGCAGATCGGCACCCTCGGTAATCGCCCCAACGCCTTCTATGTACAGGGCTACTCCGGCTTTGGTGTTACGCCCAGCCACATCATTTGCAAGGTCCTCGCCGAGGGCATGCTGGAGGGATCGAAGCGCTATGACCTGATCGAGCTCGGTCAAGCATGCGCGCATCTTCGGCAAGGACCACTTCCGCCCGCTGCTGCTCACTGCCGGCAAGACCGTGCACCAGCTGTCGGGCTACTTCAACGGCCGTCGCTGAACCTTTTGACTCAACCCTGGAGAACTGCCATGACCCTTACCGCCGCCAAGCAAGGCGTACAACTGTCCGAACTCGATGCCTGGGGCACCGTTGCCGACCTGGGCTCGGAAATACTTGAAGGCGACGTGAAAGCCTTTGGCAAGATGACCTATGGCGCGCCCGACGACGCGGTCAGCAGTGCTTACTTCGGCACTACGCGCGGCAAGTTCCGCATGGTCTACCCGTTCGACGAACAGGCGGTGATCGTGACGGGCGAAATCCAGCTGACCGATGAATCCACCGGCCAGGTTACCCGCTACAAAGCCGGTGATGCCTGGTTCGTAACCAAGGGCACGCCGGTGCTGTGGGAAGTGCTGAGCGAGTCGTTCGTCAAGCATTACCTGGCGGTGGCTTGAGCCTATGGCTTGAGGGCCTCATCGCCGGCAAGCCAGCTCCCACAGGTCTCCACAGGTCTCAAGTTTGGTGGGCTACCTGTGGGAGCTGGCTTGCCGGCGATGAGGCCTGCACAAGCACCACAAGACCATGGCCGCTTCACACTCAAACCATCGCCTGCGCCCGGTAATCCTTGGGCGAGCGTTCGAACTGTTTCTTGAACGAACGGCTGAAATGCGCCGAGTCGGTAAACCCCCACTTGTAGGCAATCGAGGTGATCGACTCGCTCCTGAAGAACGGGTTGGCCAGGTCATCGGCACTGCGCTTCAGGCGCGCCCGCTGTATGTAGCGGCACACGCTGTCCCCTTCCTCTTCGAACAACCGGTACAGGTGGCGTACCGAAATATTCAGGCGACCAGCCAGGTTGGACGGGGTCAGCCCTGGCTGTGACAACGACTCGTCGATTACCTGCTGCACATAGCCACGCAGGTTGGCACCGCTCAAGGCCCCCAGGTTGCCCGGTGCTTCGCCATGGCGCTCGAAGCCCGGCTCCAGCAAGGCGATGAAGGCGGTTTGCAGCGCATCACCCTGGGCGCCATCGCCACTGACGTTACCGTCTTTGCACAGTTGGTCCATCAGCACATGCAGCATGCGCCCGCAAGCGTTGCTTGAGGAGATCTTGCCAAACATCGGGCCGCTGCCCTGCACGTACTTGCGCACCTGCTCGCGCGACAGGGCCAGCGAGACATGCTCGATCAAGCCGCTGGGCTTGATCTCGCAACGCCCCACCGAATCCATCAGCAGCAACTCGCCCGGCGCCAGGCTGACCTGCATGCCACCCTGGGACACGGTGGAATGCCCCGCACGCTGGCTGACCAGAAAGCAATGCTGGTCATCGTCAAGCGTGGGGTTTTCGCCCAGCCGGCGGATGTTGCCGGCATTGGTGCGCAGGTTGGCCAGCGGCAAGCCAGCGCGGGAAAAGGTAGACACCTCGCCGATGAACAACGAGTGATTGGACGCAAGCTCCGTCTCGAAGCGGCCACAGATCTGCTGCATGGCCGTGGTCCAGCGTTCCAGCCCCTGACGGTTGGATTGTTGAGTATGCATGGCTGCCCTCGACGCAGGATTTGTTGTTATGCGTGCATTGTTAACATGTTATCAATGCACGCACAACTGTCATCATTTGTCGTTAGACACAGCAAGTCATGTGCCAGGCTACGTCAAAGGCTGGGGAGCAAACGGCTGAACTGGGCCAGGCTGGCCATCAGGTGCACCCGCTGTTGCGGGCTGATCGGAATGTACCGACGAAACGCCGGCATGCGGTTGACCACTTCGCTGCCACCCATGTGTTCCAGCGTCAGCAGCCATTGGCCGTCGCGCCAGGCCAGGGTCAGGCGCTTGAAATCCAGCGGCATCAGCGCAGCTACCAGTGCTGCCTGCTGCAGTAACCGCTCGCGCAGTTGGGTGAAGCGCGCCCGGTCGCCCTTGCGGTACACGCAGGCCAGGCCGGTACGGCGCAGCGCACCGGTATGGCGCAGCTCCAGGCTCACCTCGCCCCCTTGCGGGGCAGCTAGCTGCAGCTGGAACTCACAGGTGACGATGTGCATCAGCAGGTGGGCCTCGACGCGTTCGTGCACCTTGGCCTGCCAGCCTTGGGCCGGGTCTTGGATCACCCCGGCAGTGGCCAGGTCTTGCTGCCCCAGGTTGCGCGCCAGGCATGCCAGCGTCGCACCCGGGCGATAGCCGGCAGGCGCCCTTGGCGCCAGCAAGCGTTCACGCAAACTTCTGATCATGCAGCACGTGCTCCACAGCGTGGCCAGGCTCGGCGGCGAACTCTTTCTCGAGCACATCCTCGACCCGCGCCGGCTTGAACGGGTTGACCTTTTGCACGCACAGCGTCCAGAACAACGCATAGGCCGCCGTGGCGCCCAGCATGATGGCGAACGGCACGTAGACATCGGCAGGGTTCATGCCCGGCGGTGTGATGAACGCCATGCCGATCAGGATACCGCTGCTGGAAAAAATCTGCGGCAACGGGAACAGCGGCGAGCGGTAGGCACGCGGCAAGTCCGGGCGGCGAATGCGCAATATCACCACCGACAGCGTCACCAGCAGGTACGCGGTGCTCCAGGCGCACACGGCTGCCAGCACCAGGTGCAGGATGTTGTCCGGGTTGCCGCCCAGGTACCAGGCATGCAGGCAAGGGATCAACGCCACCACCAGGATGCACAGCAGCGGTGTCTTGAAACGCGGGTGCAGGTAGGCGAACACCTTGGGCAACGCGCCGTCGACCGCCATGCCGTAGAGAATGCGTGGCACACCGGCCATCAACGTGTTGATGGTCGCCGCGCCGGCGAACAGAAAACCGATGCCCAGCCACACCGGGCCGATGTCACCCATCACCTGCTCGGCAAAACGCGGGATGGCCATGGGCGTGTCCAGCAGGTGCACGCCACTGGCGGCATCCAGCACCACGTTTTCCACCTGGCGCTTCATCGCCGCACCGTAGATGAACATGCAACTGGCCACACCAAACAGGCCCAGCGCCATGGCCCGCGGCAGCACCCAGGCCGAGCGACGCAGCTCGGGCGCCAGCGGTGTGACGAACTCGCAACCAACGAACATGAACATGGCCATGCCGACCAGCGACAGGATGGTCATCAGGTCGGTGCCCACCATCGACACGCCGAACGGGCCGTCCAGTTCCACCGCTGGCGCGGCGATCAGGCCAAGCACGCCGAACACCATCAAGGTGGTCCACATGCCGAAGGTAAGCACCACTTCGGCGCGGCTGAAGGCGCTGACGCCAAAGGCATTGAGCACCGCAAACGCCACCACGAAGCACACCCCCAGCAGCCACGAACCACCGGCGGATTCGGCCAAGGTATTGAGGTGCTCGAAGTTCACCAGCGCCATCACCCCCGACAGGATGGTTTCGGCGGTGCCGGCAAATACATGCACGATCAGGTAGGCCGACAGCGTGCCAGTAATGGCGAAGAAGCGGCCCATGCCGCAGTTGATGTAGTCGTACACCGAGCCTGTGGTCGGCAGGATCGACGCGGCCTCGGCAAAGGTGGTGGACTGCGCCAGCATCATCAGTGCGGCGATGACCATGGCCACGGCGAAGGCGCTGCCGCCAATGCCAAAGCCCATGGTCGCGGTGAGGATCACCGGGCTGGCCATGATCAGCCCGACGGTGCTGGCCAGTGCGGTGGGGAAACCGACCGTGCCGCGGTTAAGGTGCTCGGTGAGCTTGTTGTTGAGTGACATTGTTATGCCCCGGCTTGTTTTTGTGGCGTTGAACGAGTGATTACTCTGCGCTGTGGGCGGTATGGCGTCTTGCCAATGGCTGCCGCAAGGTTTGTTGCTGCCTGCCAGCAACCAGCCAAGACCCCGCTCCCACAATGGACTGTGCAAGGCTTACCCGACACGCTTGGCACCCACAGTCATGCCCCTGTCACGCAGGCACAAGAACCGCTCTGCCCCGCTCACTAAGCTGCAAGCTTTGGTTACCTGCCCCGGAGTCTGCATGAGCGACATCACCCTCCTACCTGCCGTCACGGCCTTCCTGGCCCGCGAGCATGGCGTGTTCATCCACGGCCAGCACCTTGCCAGCCAGTCGTCGTCGACAATTGCCGTGGTCAACCCGGCCAACGGCCAGACCATCGCCCACATCGCCGACGCCAACCAGGCCGATGTCGACCAGGCTGTCGGGCTCTTCGCGCCAAGGTTTCACCGCCTGGTCGCACACCAGCCCCGCCGCCCGCGCCGCCGTGCTGTTCAAGCTGGCCGACCTGCTGGAAGCCAACCGCGAAGAGCTGGCACAGCTGGAAACCTTGCAGTCCGGCAAGCTGATCGGCATTTCCCGTGCCTTCGAAGTAGAGCAGGCCGCGCACTTCCTGCGCTATTACGCCGGCTGGGCCACCAAGATCACCGGCCAGACCATCACCCCGTCGCTGCCCTCGTTCGCCGGTGAGCGCTACAGCGCCTTCACCCTGCGCGAGCCGATTGGCGTGGTGGTGGGCATCGTGCCGTGGAACTTCGCCACCATGATCGCCATCTGGAAGCTGGCCTCGGCCCTGACCACCGGCTGCAGCATCATCCTCAAGCCCAGCGAATTCACCCCGCTGACACTGTTGCGCATCGCCGAACTGGCCACCGAAGCCGGCCTGCCGGCCGGTGCATTGAACGTGCTGACCGGTGGTGGCCTGGTGGGCAAGGCGTTGATCGAGCACGCAGATACCGACAAAGTGTCGTTCACCGGCTCCGTCCCTACCGGCATCGCCGTCGGCCAGGCGGCCATGGGCGCCAAACTGACCCGCGCAACGCTGGAACTGGGCGGCAAGAACGCGGTGGCCTTCCTGCCCGATGTGGCAACCGACAAGGCCGTGGACGGCATCATCGAGGCCGGCTTCCTGCACTCGGGGCAAATCTGCGCCGCTGGCGAGCGCTTCTACGTGCACCGCTCGCGCATCGACCCGCTGCTGGACGCGCTGTCGCAGCGCCTGGGCCAGTTGAAAGTGGGCTCGCCGCTGGACGAAGCTACCCAGTTTGGCCCGGTGGCCAACAAACCGCACCAGCAAAAACTGGCCGAACTGTTCGCCATCGCCCGCGCCGAAGGCAGCCAGATCATTCACGGCGGCACGCTGGGCGACGGCCCTGGCTGCTTCGTCGAGCCTACGGTCATCCTCGCCAGGTCGGCCAGCGACACCCTGCTCAACCAGGAAACCTTCGGCCCGGTGGCGACCTTCCTGCCGTATGACGACGAAGACGAACTGCTGCACCTGATGAACGCCTCGCCCTATGGCCTAAGCGCCAGCCTGTGGACCAACGACCTGGGCAAGGCCATGCGCATGATCCCGCAAATCCAGGCCGGTACCCTGTGGGTGAACATGCACACCCTGCTCGACCCGGCTGTGCCGTTTGGTGGCATCAAGGCTTCCGGCATTGGCCGCGAGTTCGGCTCGGCCTTCATCGATGACTTCACCGAACTCAAGTCGGTGATGATCCGCTACTGACCCGCCCCCTGGCCAAGGCGTGCAAACGCCTTGGCAGCCACGAACAAGACCCCGCCCCATTGCACACGCCCTAATAGGCCATCGCCGCCAACCGCGATGGCCCCTCGCCAGACCGAGGGTGCCCCCGAACAACAAAGGCCCCTGTGTAGGTGGCCGAGAAAAAACGAGGGATGTACAAATGGTCAAACCACAGACGCTGTCCAGCCTGGCCCTGGCAACCTTGCTGGCCAGCCAGGCCGCGCCGGCCGTTGAGCCTGTACGCCGACGATGACAGCCACCTGAACGCCGACATGCTGGCGGTATGGGGCATGTTCAACAGCCGCAAGAACTACGACGGCACCACGGGTGGTTCGACCTGGCGCGAAGGCTTTATCAAGTATGGCCTTAGCGGTGACCAGGGCCTGGCCGGCAACGGCACGCTGTATGGCAGCCTGAACTGGGTGAGTTCAGCCACCTGGGGCGATGGCGATGCGGCCGGCAACACTGACGGTTCCGAACGCACCACCAAGATCGAAGACGCCTTCCTCGGCTGGCGCTCGGCCGACCTGTTCCCGGTGCTGGGCAAAGATGGCGTCGACGTTTCCGCCGGCCGCCAGACCATTCGCCTGGGCAGTGGCTTTTTGATCAACGACGACGGCCCGAACCTGGGCAATGGCGTCGCCGACGGTGCACTGGACCGTGGCGGCGCTTACTACCTGGCCGCCCGCCACGCCTTCGACCGCACCGCCATGCTGCGCCTGGGTGGCAGCGATGGCCTGCACGGCAGCCTGCTGTGGCTGAAATCCGACAACCGTGCCCAGGCCGAAACCGAACTGGCTGCCGGTACCCTCGACTACACCCACGCGCTGGGCACCCTGGGGCTGACCTGGGTTCACGGCATCGACGTCGCCGACCAGTGGGCCAGCGACTTCCAGAAAGCCCGCGAAGGCATGGACGTGTACAGCGTGCGCGGCGAAGGCAGCGCCGGCATCGACAATGCCAGTTTTGCTTTCGAATACGCCTGGCAGGACAAGACCGACGGCCCCGAGCAAGCCTGGTACCTGCAGGCCGGTTACACCTTCGCCGACCTGCCTTGGGCACCGTCGGTTACCTACCGCTACACCCGCTACTCGGCGGGCTGGGACTCGTTGTTCAGCGGCCTGTCTTCCGGCTATGGCACGTGGTTCCAGGGGGAAGTCGCCGCCAACTACGCCGGCCCGTTCAACAGCAACACCGGCATCCACCATGTGGGCGTGAAGGCAACACCGCTGGAAAACCTCACGGTCGGCGCGCTGTACTTCGACTTCGACACCGTGCGCACCCGTGACAGCCTCAACCTCGATGCCCGGGGCTGGACCTGTACGTGGAATGGGCGGTCAACGAGCACCTGATCATCAGCCCGCTGGTGGGCCTGTACCAGCCGCGCAAGGACGAGAGCAACGGCGGCAACCAGGTGGGGGGCAATGGCACGAATGTGTACAGCCAGTTGACCGTGGCTGTGCCGTTTTAGTGCACATGCAGAAGCCTATGCATTCGATGTAGGCGCGGCCTTGTGCCGCGAAAGGGCTGCGCAGCAGCCCCTGCAATATCTGTGTCGACGCACAAACCGAGGGGCCGCTTTGCGGCCCTTTCGCGGCGCAAGGCCGCTCCTACAGGGTCTGCGTGCTTTAGGAGGTTTGACGTTGGCTGCACTGGCGAATAAGATCCACCAACCTACCGACCGGTAGGTGAAAAATCAGCCAGAGAAAACCATGCAAGCCAATCCCTCTCCCCTCATACGCTTCAGCTTCGCCTTGGGCCTTGGCCTGATCGGCGCCCTCGGCCCTTCCGCCGTCGACATGTACCTGTCGAGCCTGCCGGAAATCGCCAGCCACTATCAAGCAAGCTTCACGCGCGTTCAGCTGACGCTGACGTTCTTCCTGCTGGCCATGGGTGCCGGCCAGTTGATCTTCGGCCCCATCGTCGACGCCTATGGCCGGCGCAAACCGCTGCTGGCCGGCCTGCTGCTGTTCATCCTGTGCTCGCTCGGCGCAGCCGCTGCTCCCAGCCTCGACACCTTGATCATGTTGCGCTTCTTCCAGGGCCTGGGCAGCGCGCTGACCCTGGTGGTGATCATGAGCATGGTGCGCGATGTCAGCCAGGGCGTTGCCGCGACCAAACTGTTTGCCCTGCTGATGACCATCGAAGGCGTGGCGCCAATCCTGGCACCGGCCCTGGGCGGCGTGATCGACGCGCATTTCGGCTGGCGTGCAGTGATGCTGGTACTCGCCGGCATGGGCGTGGCAGTGCTGGTCAACAGTGTGTTGAACCTGCCGGAAACCCTGCCCTTGGGTAAACGCGAACCCCTGCGCCTGGGCCACGCCTGCCGCACCTACCTGGCCATTTTGGCCGACCGCCGATTCCTGCGCCCGACCCTGGCAGTGGCTGCGGTGTTCTTCTTCCTGTTCGCCTACATCGGCGGTGCCACCCTGGTGTACCAGGCCCACTACGGCCTGAGCGCCCAGGCCTTCGGCCTGCTGTTCGGCGCCACCGGCGTGTCGATCCTGTTCGGCGCCATGACGGCCAGCCGCCTGATCAGCCGGCTGGGCCTGAACACCCTGACTCGGGTGGGCGTGCTGTGCATGGCCGGCGGCGCCTGCATCAGCCTGCTTGGCGCACTGACGGGCCTGGGGCTACCGGGTGTGGCTGGCGGCATGGTGGTAGCCCTGTTCGGCCTGGGGATAGCCGAGTCGACGCTGATGTCGCTGGTGATGGCCTCGCAGGACAAGGCACTGGGCTCTACCGCAGCGCTGCTGGGTGCCATCCAGCTGTCGGCGTCTGCCGGCGCGGCCCCTCTGGCAGCGGTGGTACTGAACCACGGCCCGAGCGCGTGGGCCGCGCTGCTGGCCCTGTGCACCCTGTTGGTGTGCCTGTTGACCGCCCTGAGCCTGCGCGACACCCCTGCCAGCTTTTCTCTGGCCGGGCATTGATTCCCTGGCACTGAGGGTCAACTCGCCTGGCACGCAGGCACAAGACGACCTACCAGTCGTTAGCGAAACTGGCTGCCACGTCACCAACAATAAATCCGACGGCAGCCAGCCCTGCGAGACCCGCTATGACCCTCGATACCAGAATTGACTTCATCTACTTGTCCGAGCAGGACATGATCCGCGCCGGCGTCACCGACATGCCGGCCTGTGTCGACACCATGGAAGAAATGTTCGGCCTGCTGTACCAGGGCGACTACCGCATGGCCGGCCCGAACAGCGACTCGCACGGCGCGATGATCACCTTCCCCGAGCACTCGCCGTTCCCCAACATGCCCAAGCCCACCGCCGACCGGCGCATGATGGCGATGCCAGCGTACCTCGGTGGCAACTTCCAGACCGCAGGCGCCAAGTGGTACGGCTCCAACATCGCCAACCGCGAAAAAGGCCTGCCCCGCTCGATCCTGATGTTCACACTCAACGACGCCGATACCGGTGCACCGTTGGCGCACATGTCGGCCAACCTGCTGTCGGCCTACCGCACCGGTGCCATCCCGGGTGTCGGCGCCCGCCACCTGGCGCGCAAGGATGCCAAGGTTATCGGCCTGGCCGGCCCAGGGGTGATGGGCAAGACCACGGTCGCCGCGTTCATGGCCGTCTGCCCGCTGATCGACACTATCAAGATCAAGGGCCGTGGCCAGAAGAACCTGGATGCGTTTGTCGCCTGGGTGAAAACCACCTTCCCGCAAATCACGCATGTCCAGGTGGTTGAAACCCTGGAGGAAGTGGTGCGCGGTTCCGACCTGGTCAGCTACTGCAGCCGGGCGAAGTCGGCGACCCCAGCCAGTACCCGCTGGTACGCCGCGAGTGGGTCAAGCCTGGCGCGTTTCTGGCCATGCCGGCCCCGTGCAGCATCGACGCCGGCATGGAGCAAAACGACGTGCGCAAGGTGGTGGACAACACCGGCCTGTACGAGGCCTGGTTCGAAGAGCTGCCCAAGCCTGCGCACAACCACGTGCCGCTGGTAGGCGTGCGCTTCATGGACATGATTGCCGAAGGCAAGCTGGCCGCCGAGCAGGTCGAAGACATCGGCAAGATCATCAGCGGCGACGCACCAGGCCGCCTGCATGACGACGAAATCATCCTGATGTCGGTGGGCGGCATGCCCGTCGAAGACGTGGCCTGGGGCACCGTGGTGTACCGCAAGGCGCTCGAGCAAGGCATCGGCGTGAAGCTCAACCTCTGGGAAACCCCCGTTCTCAGCTGATCCCCCCGCAACCGGATAACAAGGCAAAGCCCATGACACAGATCATCAAACTGAAAACCGGCTCCAAGTTCGAAGACATGGCCAGCTACTCCCGCCTGGTGGCAGTGGACAACTGGATTCACGTCTCCAACACCGCCGGGCGCAACCCGCAGACCCAGGTCATTCCGGAGGACGTCATCGAACAGACCCACCAGGTGTTCGCCAACATCGAAACGGCCCTAGCCGCGGTGGATGCCAGCCTGGCCGACGTCATCAACTCACGCGTGTTCATCCAGGACCCTGCCGATGTGCCACGGGTAATGGACGTGATCGGCGAGAAGTTCCGCGGCATTGACCCGGCCACCACGGTCACTTGCCCGCCGCTGGGCTCGACCGTTTACAAGGTGGAGCTGGAAGTCACCGCCTACCGCGGTGCGGGGCAAGCGCAAGTGACCATGATCCGCCTTGGCCAGTGAGGCCACTGGCTGGCGCTAAGCACTCACCCTGCACGAATAACAAAGAGTAAAGCCATGTCTCCCACGATCGCCCCTGTGCAAACCAGCACCCGCCACCCCGACGCCACCACCGTGGTGATTATCGGTGGCGGCATTATCGGCCTCACCGCCGCACTGAGCCTCGCCGAACGCAACATACCGGTGGTGGTACTGGAAAAGGGGCGCATCGCTGGCGAACAGTCGTCGCGCAACCTGGGCTGGGTACGCAAGACCAACCGCCACGCCCACGACATTCCCCTGGCGCTGGCAGCTGATCGGCTTTGGGCCGAGATGCCCGCACGGGTGGGTAGTGACGTCGGCTATCGCCAGGCGGGCATCATGTTTATTGGCCGCAACGACACCCAGATGGGCATGCACGAAGGCTGGCTGAAAAGCGTCGAGGCGCTGGGCCTGGATTCGCGCCTGCTGAGCGCGCGTGAAATCGCCCGGATGGTGCCGGGTGGCCGGGCGGATTGGGCGGGCGGCATCTTCACCCCCTCAGACGCCCGCGCCGAACCCACCCTGGCTGCCAGCGCCATCGCCCGTGCGGCAATCGCCAAAGGCGCGGTGGTGGTGGAGAACTGCGCGGTGCGCACCCTGGCCACCGCAGCCGGCCGTGTCAGCGGGGTGGTCACCGAGCAAGGCGAAATCCGCTGCGACCAGGTGTTGCTGGCCGGTGGCCTGTGGTCGCGCAAGTTCCTTGGCAACCTGGGTATCAACCTGCCGACCTTGCCACTGACCTGCTCCGTGCTGCGCACAGAGCCCATGGACGGGCCGACCGACATCGCCGTTGGCGCACCAGACTTTTCCTTCCGCAAGCACAAGGACGGTGGCTACATCATCACCCAGCGCGGCGCGCTGGATGCCTTCCTCACCCTGGACCACCTGCTGCTGGGCAAGCGCTACCTGCCGCAGCTGCGTGCCCAGCGTGACTTTTTGCGCATCAGCTTTGGCAAGTACTTCTTCAAGGACCTGGCCCTGGCCCGGCGCTGGAAGGCCACCGATGTCACCCCTTTCGAGCGGGTACGGGTACAAGACCCGCACGCCAACCCGGCACTCAACGACGAGGCCATGCGCAACCTGAAAGCGGCCTGGCCAGTGTTCGAACAGGCACGCATCGCCAGCGCCTGGGCCGGCACCATTGACGTTACCCCCGACTCCAACCCGGTCATCGGCCCTGTGGCCAGTATCCCGGGCCTGACCCTGGCCACCGGTTTCTCCGGGCACGGCTTCGGCACCTCGCCTGCTGCCGGCCAACTGGCGGCAGACCTGGTAGCCCAGGCTACCCCGCTGATCGACCCGTCCCCGTACCGCTTCGAGCGCTTCGCCTGACCGCATTGGGGGGCGCGCACCCGCACCCCCTGTTCAAGCGGCTGCAAAAACCACTCAACACCCGCCAGAGTGGTTCATCTGCGGGATACCGCCCCCCACGCCACTTGCCGAAACTGGCTCCCTGTCCACAGTGGAGCCCGGGCACATGCCTACCACCCTCGATGCCACAACTGCCCTGCCCGCCAGCCGCCTTGGCCTTGCCGCGATCGTCGTGTTCGCGGCCCTTACCCCATCGCTGCTGATGACCGCACCCGCAGTCGCCGCACAACTGGCCAGCCAGCTGGCACTCAGCCCCGCGCAGATCGGCCAGCTGTTCAGCGCCGAACTCGGGGCCATGAGCCTGGCAACAATTCCGGCCTGGTTCTGGCTAAAGCGCGTCGCCCCTCGCCGGGCCGCCCTGCTCGCAGCACTGCTGTTCATCGCCGGTAACATTGCCTCCGCCACCGTGGCCAGCTACCCGCTGCTGCTGTTGCTGCGCTTTGTCACCGCCCTGGGTGGCGGCTCGCTGATGATCCTGTGCATGGCCAGCGCTGCCAACCTGCCTAACCCCAGCCGCGTCTACGGCCTGTGGCTGCTTGGGCAACTGGTGCTCGGTGCACTGGGCCTGGCGCTGCTGCCCGGGTTGTTCGCCCGCTACGGTCTGTCAGCCTGCTACCTGAGCCTGGCGGCGCTTTCGTTGCTGGCCCTGCCGCTGACCCAGGCTTTTCCGGTTTCGCTGGCAGCGCAGCAAAGCCAGGCCGCAGCGCCGCTGCACAAGGGCAAGGCCCTGCTCGGGCTGGCCGCCGTGTTGTGCTTCTACCTGAGCCTGAGCGGGGTCTGGACCTTCATCGGTGCCATCGCCCAGGCCTCGGGCATCGACAGCAGCGCCAGCGGGCGTGTGCTGGCCCTGGCCACGTTGATGGGCATTGCCGGCGCGGCCCTGGCCGCCAGCCTTGGCGCGCGGCTGCCCAGGACCTTGCTGCTGGTGCTGGGCTTTGCCGTGATGGCGGCATCGATCCTGGCCCTGCGCGGGCAACTGCCACTGGCCCGTTTTGCCCTGGCCGCCATGGCCTTCAAGCTGATGTGGACCTTCGTTTTGCCGCTGGTGCTGGCCACCCTGGCCGACCTCGACCGCAGCGGCCGGCTGATGAATGCCATCAACCTGATGATCGGGGCCGGCCTCGCCGCCGGCCCTGCCATTGCCGGGCAGATGCTGCAGGCCAACGGCAATGCTGGCGCCAGCCTGCTGGCCGGTGCCGGCATGAGCCTGCTGGCCCTGCTGCTGATTCTTTGCTGCCGCACCCGCGGCAGCACCCACCCCTGACCACCGAGCTATCGCCATGACAACAAGCACCGCATTCTTCTTCGATGAACTGAGCCTGTGGCACAGCGCAGCGCCGCACGCCCTGACCCTGCCCGTCGGTGGCTGGGTGCAACCGCCCGCCAGCGGCGGCCACGCCGAGTCCCCAGAGAGCAAACGCCGCCTGAAAAGCCTGATGGACGTCAGCGGCCTGACCCGCCAGTTGCAAGTATGCAGCGCCGCCCCCGCCAGCCACGAGGACCTGCTGAGGGTGCACGACGCCAACTACCTGGCACGCTTCAAGGCACTCAGCGACGCCGGCGGCGGCTCGCTGGGCCAGGACGCACCGATCGGCCCGGGCAGCTACGAAATTGCGGCACTGTCCGCTGGCCTGGCCATTGCCGCCGTGGATGCCGTGCTGTCGGGCGAGGCCGACAACGCTTATTCACTGTCGCGTCCGCCAGGGCACCACTGCCTGGCCGACCAGGCCATGGGCTTCTGCTTCCTGAACAACATCGCCGTGGCCATCGAAGCAGCCAAGGCTCGCCACGGGCTGGGCCGCGTCGCGGTGCTGGACTGGGATGTGCACCACGGCAACGGCACCCAGTCGATCTACTACGGGCGCAATGACGTGCTGACGCTCTCGCTGCACCAGGAGGGCTGCTTCCCGCCCGGCTACAGCGGTGTCGAGGACCGTGGTACAGGTGCCGGCGAAGGTTGCAACCTGAACATCCCGCTGTTGCCAGGCAGCGGCCACGATGCCTACCTGTATGCCATGCAGCAGCTGGTACTGCCGGCGCTCGAACGCTTCGAGCCGGAGCTGATCATTGTTGCCTGTGGCTACGACGCCAATGCCGTGGACCCGCTGGCGCGCATGCAACTGCACAGCGACAGCTTCCGCCAGATGACCCAGTTGCTGCGCGACTGCGCCGAACGTTTGTGTGGCGGGCGCCTGGTGCTGGTGCACGAAGGCGGTTACGCCGAAGCCTACGTGCCGTTCTGCGGCCTGGCCACGCTTGAGGCACTTAGCGGCCTGCGCACCGAAGTGCGCGACCCGATGCGCGACTTCATCGAGCTGCAGCAGCCCAGCGCCGAGTTCCAGGCCTTCCAGCGCCAATTGCTGGATGCCCAGCGCCAGCGTCTGGCATAACCCATGAACATGCCTGCCAAGGCCTTGACCACGCCTGCCAGCACGGCATGATGCTTGACCGCGACGGGCGCCATCCTGCATTTGCAGGATGGCCGCCCCCACGGACGTTACCCAGACTCGACAAAGACGGTCACTGCCCACGCCTCAGCGCGAGACCGCCCATCCCTGCGTGACTTGAAAAACAACAATAAAGCACACCGAGGTTTTACCGCATGAGCCGCGAAAACTTTGCCCATCAGTCACAGTGCACCGCACTGTTGCAGCAATTCAGCCAGACCGTGCTGGGTATTCAGCAACTGGCCCAGGCGCGCTCCATCGAGCAGTTTCACGGGCAGATGTTCCAGCGCCTGCAGGGCTTGCTGGCATTCGACAAAGCCTGGTGGGGCCGTTCGGCAAGGGTCGAGGGGGAACTGCGTGAACACAGTTGCGCGGTGTTCAACCTGCCCGCCGGCTATGTCGCCGACTGGCAATCGATCAGCGCCGACGATGTCACCGTGGCCAAAGTCCATGCTGCCCCCGGCCAGGCCGTGATCGTCGACCTGGCCAGTACCCCTGGCCTGCGCTGGCTGGGCATGCGCCATGATATCCGCGAGCTGCTGTGCATCATCGTGGTCGACCCGGTAACCCAGCTGTCCGAACACCTCACCCTGTACCGCAGCGCCGCCTTGCCGCGTTTTTCTCAGTTCGACTGCGAACTGCTTACGTGCCTCATGCCGCACCTGGTCGCCGCCATGTCGAACAACCAGATCCGCGCCATGCTGGCGATGCGCGAATCGCTGGCCGACCGCGAAACCCTGGGCCTGGCCGTGTGCGACCGCCACGGCATCCTACAGCATGCCGAAGCCGGCTTTATCGAAATGCTTCAGGGCCATTGGCCAGACTGGAGCGGCCCGGCCCTGCCAATGGCGGTACGCCCCGGCGTGCTCGAAGTGCAAACCCTGCGCATCGAGATGAGCGAAGTGGGCAGCTCGCTGGTGCTGGTCGGCCGCACACGCAGTGCGCTGCAGCGCCTGAGCCCGCGCGAGTATGACGTGGCCCGCAGCGTCGGCCGCGGCCAGACCTACAAGGAAATCGCCCGCGAACTGGGCCTGGCACCCAATACCGTGCGCCATCACATCCGCACCATCTACGCCAAGCTGGGCGTCAACGACAAGGTCCGCGTCGCACGCCTGCTGCACGCACCAGACAGTTGACCCCAAGGTGCTACCCGCGCCTCAAGCCCAATAACAACAATTGCCTTGCAAGGAACCCCCGTATGCGAATGCTCCTGACCCTGGCCGTCGGTGCTCTGCTCAGCTGGCAGGCCCAGGCCGCTGAAAAACAACCCAACATCCTGTTGATCGTTGCCGACGACCTTGGTTATTCCGATATCCAGCCGTTTGGCGGCGAAGTGCAAACCCCTACCCTGCAAGGCCTGGCCAACCAGGGCGCACGCCTGACCAACTTCTATGCCGGCCCTACCTGCTCGGTCACCCGTTCGATGCTGCTGTCTGGTGTCGATAGCCACCAAGCTGGCCTGGGCACCATGGCCGAAGGCATGCAGCCCGAGCAGAAAGGCAAACCCGGCTACGAGGGCTACCTCAACTTCAGTGTTGCCTCCATTGCCGAACTGCTCGGCGCCGCTGGCTACGACACCTACATGACCGGCAAGTGGCACCTGGGCGGCGCCCCGGGGCAAACCCCGGCGGCACGCGGCTTCCAGCAATCGTTCATCCTGGTGCAAGGCGGTGCCAGCCATGTCGACCTGTCCGAGATGTTCCCCGGCTACTCAGCACGCTACCTGGACAACGACAAACCGGCGCAGCTGCCGGCACAGTTCTACTCCTCGGACCTGTACACCGAGCAGATGCTCGACTACCTCAAGCACGGCCAGCGTGACGGCAAACCGTTCTTTGCCTACCTGGCCTACACCGCACCGCACTGGCCACTGCAAGCACCCGAGCAGTACATCGACAAGTACCGCGGCCAGTACGACAAAGGCTATGAGGCCATTCGCCAGGCCCGCCTGGCGCGCATGCAAGCCCAGGGCCTGTTGCCAGCAGGCACCAGCGCCAACGTGCCGATGCGCAGTGCCTTGCCCAGCTGGGACGAGCTGACGCCGGCGCAGCGCCAGGAGCAGGCACGCACCATGGAAATCTATGCGGCGATGATCGACAACCTCGACCACAACATCGGCCGGGTGCTGGACTACCTGAAGCAAACGGGCGAGCTGGACAACACCTTCATCCTGTTCATGTCCGATAACGGTGCCGAAGGCACCACAGCGGCTGGGCTGGAGATTGCCGACTGGGTGCACGCCACCTTCGACAACAGCCCGGCCAACATGGGCCGCAAGGGCTCCTACCTGACCCTGGGCCCGCAATGGGGCCAGGTCAGCGCCACACCGTTTCCGTACTTCAAGGGCTTTACCAGCCGTGGTGGCATCAACGTGCCGGCCATCGTCCGCTACCCGAAAATGGTCAAACCCGGCCAGGTCAACGCCCAGCTGTTCCATGCCATGGACCTGATGCCTTCGGTACTGGAACTGGCCGGCGTGCACTACCCCGAGCGCTTCGCCAACCGCCCGCTGCTGCCCCTGCAGGGCCGCTCGATGCTGGCCGGGCTGGCCGGCGCCAAGGCGCAGCCACAGCGCGAACTGGGCTGGGAATTGTATGGCCGGCGCTCGCTGCGCAAAGGCGACTGGAGCGTGCAGATGCAAGCCCCACCCTACGGCACCGGCCGTTGGGAGCTGTATGACCTGGCCAACGACCCCAGCACCCTGCACGACCTGTCGGCGCGCTACCCGGAAAAAACCGCGGAACTGGCTGCCGACTGGGGCCGCTACGCCCAGCACAACGGCGTGGTCGATGCCCCCGTGCGCTACAAGTACACCTACGAAAACTGCCTGTACGACCGCTGCGTGAAGTGACCCTGCCTGGCCCGTCCGCCCGGACGGGCCCTCCCATGCCGAGGATGCACCGCTATGCCACTGACACCTTCGTGCCGGCTACTGGCAGGCGCGCTGCTGGGCTATTGCGCCCAGAACGCCCACGCCCTGCAACTGGTTGCCGATGACCGCAACACGCTCAACCTCGACGTACAACTGGCAGCTTCGTGGCTGTACAGCGACCACAACTATGTGGCGGGCCCGCAAAAGGCCGGCCACTCGCAATGGCAGGAAGCCTATATCCGCTATGGCCTGAGTGGCGAGCACCGCCTGGACCACAGCGACAGTAGCGTTTACGGCGCCTTCAACCTGGCCAGCTACGGCACCTTCGGTGACGGCGATGCGGCGCTGTACAGCGATGGCAGCGAACGCCAGACCGCACTGGACAAAGCCTACCTGGGCTGGCGCTCCGGCAGCCTGTTCCCGGCGCTTGGCCAAAACGGCCTGGACCTGTCATTCGGCAGCCAGAAGGTACCGCTGGGCGATGGCTTCATCATCAACGGCGACGGCACCATGATGGGCGACAGCTTCGCCGGCGGCCTGTTTGACCGCGGTGGTACCTATTACCTGTCGGCCCGCAACGCCTTCCACCGCACCCTGGTGGCGCGCATAGGTGGCAGCAAGGGCTGGCGCAGCGACCTGCTGTGGCTCAAGTCGGACAACCCGTTCCGTAGCAAGATGGAGCTGGGTGCAGCCACCCTCGAACATGTCGACGCCGGCACCACCGTCGGCCTCACGGCCGTGAAGGTGCTGGGCATCGAGGAGCGCTTCGCAGTCAACGCCGCACAGCGCGACCGTGATGACCTGCGCACCTGGAGCCTGCGTGGCAAGACCGATGCCGGCATTACCCCGTTGTTTCTGTCGGGCGAATACGCCTGGCAGGACAAACGCAGCGGCAACGAAAGTGCCTGGTACGGCGAAGCGGGCTGGACCTTCTACCAGGCGCCCTGGCAACCTTACGTCTCCGCCCGCCACACACGGTATTCGGCCAACTACGATTCGCTGTTCTCCGGCTGGAACCGCGGCCCGGGCACCTGGCAGCAGGGTTCCACCGCCACCAACTTTGCCGGCCCGTTCAAGCGCAATGCCGCCATCGACATGCTCAACCTGGCCCTGACCCCGCACCCTACCGTCAAGCTTGGGGTACAGTACTTCCGCTTTCGCAGCCTGGACAAGGCACTGGGCGACTACAGCGGCCAGGAACTGGACCTGTACCTGAACTGGAACGTCAGCCGCAACCTCATGCTGTTCCCCATGCTCAGCGCCTACAAGCCCGAGCATTCGGCAGCCGAAGGCGGCCTGCAACTGGGCGACGACAACCTCTCGCTGTTCACTCAACTGACCCTCTACTACAACTTCTGACGATGCCCTGGATACTCTTGCTCATGGCCCTGGCCAGCGGCCTGGCCACCGCTGCCGACTGGGCCGACGAAGCCACCTGCGGCGCTTGCCACAGCGCCCAGGTGCAAGCCTGGCAAGGCTCTCATCACCAACTGGCCATGCAGGTACCCAGCGAAGCCAGCGTGCTCGGTAACTTCGCCAATGTGCAGTTCACTGGCGAACGCGAGCGTTTTCGCTTCTTTCGCCGGGCAGGCGGCTGGTGGGTCAACGCCATCGGCGCTAACGGCCGTGCAGCGGACTGGCGGGTGGCGTACACCTTTGGCGTCGCACCGTTGCAGCAGTACCTGCTGGAAGTCCCCGGCGGGCGCCTGCAGGCATTGGGCGTTGCCTGGGATAGCGAAAAGCGTCGATGGTTCGAGCTGTACCCTGGCCAAGGTGTTGACTTCAAAGACCCGTTGCACTGGAGCCAACCTGGGCAAAACGCCAACTTCATGTGCATCGAGTGCCATAGCACCGGCTACACGCGTAATTACCAGCCTGAGCACGACCGTTTCGACGGGCACTGGCAGGCCTTGGGCGTTACCTGCCAGGCCTGCCACGGGCCGGCTGCCGGCCACCTGCAATGGCTGGCCGAACGCCCGCCATCCCCTCACGCAGGTTTTGCCGGTTCGCGGGTAACCGGTAGCGCTCGCAACCAGGTCGAGACGTGCGCCCGCTGCCATTCGCGCCGCGTGCCGCTGGCCGATGGCGACACCCCCGGTGCTCCGCTGCTGGACAGCTACCTGCCGACGGCGCTCAGCGCCGACCTGTACGAACACGACGGCAAGATCAAAGGCGAAGTGTTCGAGTACGGTGCGTTTCTACAAAGCCGCATGTACGCCAAAGGCGTGCGCTGCTCCAACTGCCACGACCCGCACAGTAACGGGCTCAAGGCCCCCGGTAATGGCGTGTGCCTGCAATGCCACAATCCGGCCGGGCGCAGCAACGACCCCGGGGTCGATGGCAGCGGCCTGCTGGCCAAGGACTACGACAGCCCGGCGCACCACAAGGCGCAAGGGGCCAGTTGCATCGACTGCCACATGCCGGGGCGCCTGTACATGGTCAACGATTTGCGTCACGACCACGGTTTCACCCTGCCCGGCCCCGGCCAGAAAGTCAGCGAACTGTTCAGCCTTTGGCAGGCTGCCCGCCCCGGTAGCTACGCCACCGACATGCCACGCCTGCGCCTGGGCCAACCAGGCGCCAGCGAAGCCTTGCTGCGGCAACTGAACGCTCCTGCGCAGCCGGCAATCCGCCTGGCCACGCTGTTGGCCGAGCTGCCCGCCTACCCGAGTAGGGCTGGGTTCGAGCGGGCCAGGCAGGCCTTGAACGACCCTGACCCACAGGTGCGGGTGGCTGCCGTGCAGGCAGTGGACAGCCTTCTGCCGGGGCAATGGGCCCTGCTCGGACCACGCTTGGGCGACCCGATCAAAGCCGTGCGCCTGGCCGCCGTCGGCCAGTTACTGGATGCACCGGGTGACCCGGCGTGGCAAGCGGCCTGGCTGAAAGGCACCGAAGAATATGAACAGACCCAGCTGGCGCTGGCCGAGCGGGCCGAGGCCCATGTCAACCTGGCACGCCTGTATCGGGCCCTGGGGCGTGAAGAAGCCGTGGAACCACAACTGCAGCTGGCCATGAAGCGCGACCGGCACTTCCTGCCTGCGCCGATGATGCTGGCCGACTGGCTGCAAACCCGTGGCCGCCCGTTGGAAGCCCGGCAGGCACTGCATGCCGCGATTGCGGCACACCCAAAAGCGGCGCAATTGCAGTATGCCCTGGGGCTGCTGTACGTACGCCAAGGCGCGCCGCAAGAGGCGTATGAAGCCTTGCGCGATGCCGTGCGGCTGGCGCCTCAGGACGCCGGGTATGCTTACGCGCTGGCACTGGCCAAGCTGGAACGCAATGACAAGGTGGGGGCGCGGGAGTTGCTGGAAAAACATCGCGACTATGCACCCGCCCGTGCGTTGATCAGCCAGCTCCCAAAGCTGTAGCACACGCCTTCAGCCGGTTGCAGGTCCTGTTGAGGCAACGGTCTTGCCCCATCACCCATGGCTACCGCATCACCCTGTAGGAGCAGCCTTGTGCTGCGAAGAGGCCATTGCAGCCGAAGAAAGTCTTTAGCCTTACCGGCCTCTTCGCAGCACAAGGCTGCTCCTACAGGGCTTGTGTGCACCGTTAAATTTGCATCAACGGATGTAGCTGCCGCCATTCACATCCAGCGTTGCCCCGTTGAGCGACACCTGCGACGGCCGCAAGGCAAACGCCACCAGCTCGGCAATCTCTGCCGGGCTGGCCATGCGCCCCACCGGGATGTCCGCTACTGCCGCCGCTTCGCCATGCTGGGCAATGAACTGCTCGGCCATGTCGGTGCGCACCCAGCCCGGGGCAATGGCCACCGCGACCACACCCTGCGCGGCCACGCTGCGCGCCAGCGATTTGGTCAGGTTGACCAACGCCGCCTTGCTGCTGCCGTATGGCAGGGCATCGGCCGCATAACCACGCTGTGCAGCGCGGCTCGCCATGTTGATGATGCGCCCACCGCCCTGCGCACAAAAATGCGCCACGGCTTCCCGGCACAGGTCAGCCGCCGCAAAAAAGTTGACCTGAAACTCCCGGCGCCAGGCCGCACGCCACTGTGCGGAAGGGGCATCCAGGGCAATTTCGGTACGGATACCCGCATTGTTGACCAACCCGTGAATGCGTCCCCCCGCCAACTCCAGCGCCGCTTGCCAGAGTTTTTCCGGCCCGCTGTCTTCGCTCAGGTCACCCTGCACGATCCAGCCGTTGCCTTCGATACGCGCCAGCAGTTGCGCGGCACCGTGCGCATCGCGGCTGTAATGGATCAACGCCTTGGCACCTTCGGCCACCAACTGTTCGACGATGGCAGCGCCAATGCCACCGGTGGCGCCAGTCACCAGCACACTCTGCCCAGCCAGGGGACGTGCCAGATCACTCATTCTTGTTTACCTCGGCGTTGGCAGCGAGCGAGGCCTTGTCGACCAGCCGCTGGATGTCACCGGTCTCTCGGCGCTGCGCCAGGTAGATGTTCAGCACCTGCAGGTCGGCCGGGGAAATGTCACGGCGCACACCAAACGATACGCCCTGCTTGGCCAGTGCCGGTTTGGGCAGGATCTCGCGGGTCCAGCCGGGGTTGGCCAGGGCGAACAGGTGGTTGGTGTCGCTGGCGTCGACCAGCACATCGGCGCGCTTGGACATCACCGCCAGGCGCGCTTCGTCCATGCCCGGCAGGCGCATGATCTTGCCGTTGCGAATCACCGAGGAAATGGCTTTGTCCTGGGCAGTGCCCGACATCACTGCAAAGGTCACCTCCGGCTTGTCGAGGGCGCTGATGTCGTCCTTCACCTCGGCCATTTTGGGGTTGTCCTTGTTCACCAGCAGCGACACCTGGTAGTCGGTGGCCGGCACGGTAAAGCCTACCGCCAGCGCACGCTCCGGCGTCTGGTTCAGGGCCATGGCCAGGTCCCACTTGCTGCTCTGCAGGCCGGCCACCAGGTTGTCCCAGCTGGTGTCGACGAAGGCCACCTTGACCTTCAGCACCTTCTCGCCGAAGTCACGGCACAGGTCGACGAAGTAGCCGCTGTAGTCGCCGCTCTTGGCATCGCGCATCACGTAGGGCGCGGCCACCGCCGCGCCGCAGCGCAACACACCGGCCTTCTGCACGTCCTCCCATATCGAGGTTTCTGCTGCCTGGGCTGCCGACTGGGCCAGCAAAGCCCCACAAAGACCGGCGCCGATGACCAGGGCCTTGAGGGATGACGAGCGCGATGAATGCATGGTGGACCTCACTGAAATTCGTTGTTTTTTGGCAGGAAGGTACGGCAAAAACCTGCACGCAACAGGTTATGCATGCAAGGCTGCATACAACATAGGAACTCTCTCATCGCCTGTCAACAGCCCTCGAAACGGGGGTTTCCGGGCACTGCTAAAAAATTCCAGGCATGAGTTGACAGGTCGCATCGCAGCGCAATACCTTGAATACAGCACTGCACACATCAAAGAATTCAACGAAGCACAGTGTGACCCTTTTTGCTTGCTCTTCTGCCTACAAGAACAATTCACCGGAGAGATTCAAAATGACCATTCCCCGTTTGGTGGCCGCCCAGCCACAGGCTTCGCTCACCCCGGATTCCACCCTGGGCGGCGACTTCATCCAGCTGCACGGTGTGCGCAAGGCCTACAGCGAGCAGCTGGTCGTGATGGACCAGATGAACCTGGGCATGCGCGCCGACGATCGGCTGGTGATCATCGGCCCGTCCGGCAGCGGCAAGAGCTCGCTGCTGCGGGTGCTGATGGGCCTGGAAGGTATCCAGGGCGGCAGCATCCAGTTTCAGGGCAAACCGTACATCGACGGCAGCCGCAAACAGGGCAAGCCACTGGACGAAACCCTGCACAAGCAGATTGGCATGGTGTTCCAGCACTACACGCTGTTCCCGCACCTGTCGGTGCTGGGCAACCTGACCCTGGCACCGGTCAAGGTACATGGCCTGAGCAAGGCCGAAGCCACCGAAAAGGCGCGCGCCTACCTGGCCCGCCTGGGCCTGGAAAGCAAGCTGCACGCCTACCCCAGCCAGTTGTCCGGCGGCCAGAAACAGCGCGTGGCCATTGCCCGGGCCCTGATGCTGGAGCCCCGCCTGATGCTGTTCGATGAAGTCACCTCGGCGCTGGACCCGGAAATGGTCATCGAAGTGCAGAACGTGATGATGCAGCTGGCCGAGCAAAAGATGGCGATGATCATCGTCACCCACGACATGCACTTCGCCCGGCACATCGCCACCCGCGTGGTGTTCTGCGCCAACGGCAAGGTGGTCGAGCAAGGCCACCCCGAACAGATCTTCACCCGGCCTCGGGAAGCACGCACACGTGAGTTTCTCGAGAAGGTTGTGCAGTTCGATTGAGGGCGCTGCGATGAACTACCAATTCGATTTCCACTTTCTCAACGGCAGCCTGCCGGCCCTGCTCGACGGGCTGAAGGTAACGCTTGAGCTGGCCCTGGTCTCTAACCTGATCGGCCTTACCTGCGGCTTTGTGCTGTGCCTGATGACCCTGAGCCGCTGGTTCTTCGTGCGCTGGCCGGCACAACTGTTCATCGAGTTTTTCCGCTGCACCCCGGCACTGCTGCAGATCGTCTGGTTCTTCTACTGCGTGCCGATGCTGTTCGACGTGTTCATCGACCCCATCGCCATGGGCTTCCTGGCCCTGGGGCTGAACCTGACCGCATTCAACGCCGAGGCCTACCGCGCCGGGGTGCAGGTGGTGCCGCGCGAACACCTGGATGCCTCGGTCGCACTGGGCCTGAAGGGCTGGCAGCGCACCCTGTACGTGGTGTTGCCACAGGCGCTGCGCAGCGCCCTGCCGGTGCTGATTACCAATGGCATCGGCACCCTGCAGCAAAGCGCACTGGTGGCCATCGTCGCCGTCGCCGACCTGATGTACGTGGGCAAAAGCCTGGCCACCGAGGCCTACCGCCCGCTGGAAACCTACACCCTGATCGCCTTGATCTACTTCGCCCTGTCGTTGCCGATCGCGCAGCTGGTGCAGTGGTTCGAACGGCGCCAGGAACTGGCCGCCCAGCGCTGAGGAGAACGTCATGCCACTCGATTTTTCGGTTGTATTGCACTACTGGCCGGTGCTGCTCAAGGGCCTGGCCCTGACCTTGGCGTTCACCGCAGTGTGCGCGCTGCTGGGCAGCCTGCTGGGCTTCGTGGTCAGCCTGCTGCGCCAGACGAAGCTGAAACCGGTGCGCCTGCCGCTGGCCCTTTATGTGGAGTTTTTCCGCGGCACGCCGTTGTTGATCCAGCTGTTCTGGGTGTTCTTCTGCTTCCCGGTGGTGTTCGGCCTGGACATCCCGCCCTACGTGTCGGTGCTGATCGCCCTGACCCTGTACATGGGCGCGATCACCAGCGAGACCTTCCGTGGCGCGCTGAAGTCGATTGCCAGCGAACAGCACGACGCCTGCACCGCGCTGGGCCTGACCTCGCGGGTGAAGGTGCTGTACGTGGTGTTCCCCCAGGCGCTGCTGCGCTCGGTACCGCCACTGCTGTCGAACGTGGTCAGCCTGTTCAAGGAAAGCGCGCTGATCTCTTCGGTCGGGGTCGCCGACCTGATGTTCGTCGGCCAGAACATTTCCAACAGCACCGCGCGCCCGGTCGAGTTCCTCTCGGCAGTGGCGGTCATCTACTTCCTGGTGGCCTTCCCGCTCACCCGCCTGGTCGGTGTGGTCGAGGGGCGCCTGCTTCGTCGCTATGCCTACTGATACCACCTTCCCCCAAGGAGAGTTACCCGATGAAACTGAATGGCATCCTGCCCGCCCTGGTCACCCCGTTCGACGCCGCCGGCAAAGTCGATCACGACACCTTGGCTGCGATCCTCGAACATCAGCTGGCGGCCGGTGTGAACGGTTTCGTACCGCTGGGCTCGACCGGTGAGTACTACGCCCTGACCAACGACGAACGCCGGCAGATCCTGGCCACCGTCAAGGAGGTGGTTGGCGAACGCGGCACCCTGATTGCCGGCGCTAACGGCTCTTGCACCCGCGAAGTGCTGGAGCAGGTGCGGCAGACCGTCGATGCCGGCTACCACAACCTGCTGATCGCCCCGCCCTACTACGCACTGCCGTCCCAGGAAGAGCTGCTGGCCCACTACAACACCATCCTCTCGACATTCCCCGAGATCAACGTGGTGCTTTACAACTACCCGATCCGCACCAACGTCGAAGTGGGCCTGGACGTGGTCGCCGCGCTGCACGAACACCCGCGTGTGATCGGCATCAAGGAAAGCAGCGGCAACCTGTTGCGCGCCATCGAGATCGGTGAGAAATACAAAGGCATCCAGCTGTCGTGTGGTTCCGACGACCAGGCGCTGGACTTTTACCTGTGGGGCGCCGACAGCTGGATCTGCGGCCCGGCCAACATCTTCCCGGAGAAGGTGGTGGCCTTCCACAACGCGTTCACCGGCGGCGATATCCGTGGTGCCCAGCAGATCATGCGCAGCCTGTTCCCGGCCATGGCCAACCTGGAAAGCGGCAAGTTCGTGCAGAAGGTCAAGTACGGCACCGAGCTGGCCGGTTTCAAGGTCGGCCCGGCGCGTGCACCGCTGCTGCCACTGACCGATGAAGAAAAGGCCGAATTCCGCAAGGTGTTCGAGGCCTCTCAGGCCTGACGCTTTCCTGATGTAGGAGCAGCCTTGCGTTGCGAAGAGGCCGGTATGCCCAGCGCAGTTGCAGTGTCTGGGCTGGCCTCTTCGCAGCGCAAGGCTGCTCCTGCAGGGACCTCACACACCCTTTAGAGCATGTGATCCATGAACAACCCGCACCCCTCACCGCAACAGGCTGTAGTCATCGGCGGCGGCATTGTCGGTGTGTGCTGCGCGCTGTACCTGCAGCGCGACGGCCACCGGGTCACCCTCATCGACCCTGCCGCCCCCGGCGACAGCACCGCCAAATGGAGCTGCGGGCAGATGGCGGTCAGCGAAGTCATCCCGCTGTCCAAGCCCGGCATCCTGATGAAAATCCCCGGCTGGCTGCTGGACCAGAAAGGCCCGCTGGCCCTGCGCCCCAGCGCCCTGCCCGGCATCCTGCCATGGTTCATGCGCTTCCTGGCCTGCGCACGGCCCTCGAAAATCAACGAGATCGCCCAAGACATGGCGCGCCTGACCCAGCATGTCTATGAAGACTATGCACCTTTGCTGGAAGCATGCCCCGACAAGACCTTGCTCGGTGACCGCCCCATCCTCGAAGTGTTCGACACCCCGGCGGGCCTTGAACACGAACGCCCGCACCTGGAGTTGCGCAAGCAATTGGGCTTTCGCTCCGAAGAGCTGAACGGCGAGCAGATCAGCGACCTGGAGCCGGCGCTGGCCGGCAAGTTCCAGCACGGCCTGATGTTCCCCGACTGGCGTGCAGTGAACGACACCGAAGGCTTCATCGCCGCCCTTACTGAAAGCTTCATTGCCCAGGGCGGCGTGCGTGTGCGCCAGCGGGTGGAGAAGATCGACGAACACCACGACAAAGCCACTGGCGTTACCCTGCAAGGCGGCACCCGCGTTCCCGCCGACCTGCTGGTGGTCGCTGCCGGCACGGGCTCGCGCACCTTCTTCGACGCACTCGGTGTGCACATCCCCCTGGCAGGCATCGCCGGCTATCAGGCAGTACTGCCGCAGCCTGGCGTGGAAATCCGCCATTCGGTGATTTACGCCGATGGCGGTTTCTGCTTCGCCCCCATGACCCGAGGCCTGCAGATTGGCGGCACCATCGAGTTTGCCGGCGCCAATGCCGAGCCCAACTTCAAGCGCGCCGAAATCATCATGGAAACGGCCCGCCATGTGCTGCCGCAACTGAACACGCAAGGCATGGAATTCGGCGTTGGCTATCGCCCGTTCCTGCCCGATACCAAACCTGTCATCGACCGCTCTCCGCGCCTGAAAAACGCCATCCTGGCCTTTGGCCACGGCCAACTCGGCCTCACCCTTGGCGCCACCACCGGCCGCCTGGTGAGCGACCTTGCCGCGCAGCGCAGTCCCACCCAGAACCTTTCTGCATTCAGTGCACGACGCTTCGCCGTGCTTGGAGGAAACGCATGAACCGCTTCGACCAGTTCTATATCAACGGCCAGTGGGTCAGCCCGATCAATGGCGGCAGCTTCAATTCGTATGACCCGAGCGACGAAAGCCTGATCGCCAGCGTGGCCTCTGGCTGCGCCGCAGACGTGGACGTTGCAGTAAAAGCTGCCCGTGCCGCGTTTGACGAAGGCCCATGGCCGCGCCTGAGCGGTGCCGAGCGTGGCGCCTACCTGCGCAAGATTGCCGAGGGTATCCGTGCCCGCCAGGAGGCACTGGCCGAGCTGGAAGTCCGTGACAACGGCAAGCCGTTCCCGGAAGCCCTGTGGGACATCGGCGACACGGCCGGCTGCTTCGACTACTACGCCAACCTGGCCGAAGCGCTGGATGCCCAACGCGAAAAACCGGTGGCGCTGGCCGATGACCGCTTCAGCTTCCCTGGCGCGCAAGGAACCCATCGGCGTAGCCGGCGCCATCGTGCCGTGGAACTTCCCGATGCTGATGGCTTCGTGGAAGATCGCGCCGGCCCTGGCCGCGGGTTGCTGCATCATCCTCAAACCGGCCGAGCAGACTTCGCTGACTGCATTGGAGCTTGCGCGCATCGCCGATGAAGCCGGCCTGCCTGCTGGCGTGCTGAACATCGTCACCGGCCCAGGCTCCACGGTCGGTGCGGCCATTACCGCGCACCCCGGCGTCGACAAGCTGGCGTTTACCGGCAGCGTGCCGGTGGGCAGCCGCATCATGCAAGCGGCCGCCCAGGACATCAAGAACGTAACCCTGGAACTGGGCGGCAAATCGCCGTTCGTGATCTTCGCCGACAGCGACATCGAACAGGCGGTGGAATGGATCATGTTCGGTATCTTCTGGAACAAGGGTGAGGTCTGCTCTGCCACCTCCCGCGTGCTGGTGGAGCGTGCAGCCTACGCGCCGTTGCTCGCCCGCCTGGCCGAAGAAACGCGCAAGATCAAAATCGGCAACGGCATGGACGAAGGCGTGCTGCTCGGCCCGCTGGTCAACCGCAGCCAGTACGAGGGCACCCTGCAAGCCATTGCCCGCGGTTTGGAAGAAGGCGCGCGCCTGGTGTGCGGCGGCGAGCGCCCGGCGCACCTGGACAAGGGCTTCTACCTGCAGCCGACCGTGTTCGCCGACGTGCCGGAGGACAGCTGGATCTGGAACGAGGAAATCTTCGGCCCGGTGGTGTGCATCCGCCCGTTCGACAGCGAAGAAGAAGCGGTAAGATCGGCCAACAATTCGCGCTTTGGCCTGGGCGCAGCCGTGATGTCCAAAGACCTGCAGCGCTGCGAACGCGTCGCGCGCAAGTTCCGTGCAGGCATTGTCTGGATCAACTGCTCGCAACCTACCTTCACCGAAGCCCCTTGGGGTGGCTACAAGCAAAGCGGCATTGGCCGCGAGCTGGGTGAATGGGGCCTGAACAACTACCTGGAAACCAAGCAGATCACCCGCTACGACAGCGAGCAGCCTTGGGGCTGGTACATCAAGTGAGGTAACACCCATGCGTTGGAAACAGACCCTTCAGCTGGCCGAAGTGCACTGCGAAGGTGAAATCGGCAAGGTCATCACCGGCGGCGTGCTGGGCATCCCCGGTGCCACCCTGCTGGACAAGATGAACTACATCAATGAAGTGGACGACAGTCTGCGCCGGCTGGTAACCCTGGAACCGCGCGGCTGCCTGCAGATGTCGGTCAACCTGTTGCTGCCGCCAACCCGCCCAGAAGCGCAGGCGGGCTTTATCGTGCTGCAAGCCGACAAGGCGCACCCGATGTCCGGCAGCAACTGCATCTGCGTGGTCACCGCCCTGCTGGAACTGGGCATGGTGCCGATGCAAGCGCCCGAGACCACGGTGGTGCTGGACACCCCCGCCGGCCTGGTCACCGCCCGCGCCCAATGCGCGGGCGGCCGCTGCCTGAGTGTTTCGCTGGACATGGTGCCCGCCTTCGTCGAGCACCTTGACCTTGCCATCGAAACCGAGGCCTTTGGCACGATCAACATCGATGTGGCCTTTGGCGGCGTTTACTACGCGCTGATCGACGTGGAACAGACCGGCCTGTCGATCGCCCCGCAACATGCCCGCGCACTGGCCGATGCCGGCGTGGCCTTGAAAGCGGTGATCAACCGCCAACTGAACATCCAGCACCCGTTGCTGCCTTCGGTCAACGAGGTGGCCTACGTGATGTTTCGCAACCGCCTGGACGCGCGCACCTACCAGACCTGCACCACCCTGCCACCCGGGCGGGTCGACCGCTCGCCCTGTGGCACCGGTAGCTCGGCCAACCTGGCCACCTTGGCGGCACGCGGGCTGGTGCAGGCCGGTGACCAACTGGTATCACGCTCGACCATTGGCGGGCAGTTCCAGGTTGAGTTGCTGGGCCACACCGAGGTTGCAGGGCGGCCGGCGGTACTGCCACGGGTAACCGGGCGGGCCTGGCTATACGGCCTGCAACAGCTGGGGGTGGACCCGGACGACCCACTGGCAGCAGGCTTCATGCTGAGCGATACCTGGGGGGCCGGCATTTCCTGATCCTCAACGGCATTACGCGCTCCCTGTAGGAGCAGCCTTGTGCTGCGAAGAGGCCAGTGGCAGCACAGCCTGTGTACAGCCTTTACCGGCCTCTTCGCAGCGCAAGGCTGCTCCTACAAGGAGCGCGTACTGCCGGGATGAAAACAACAAGGGCCGGCCTGTATGATACGACCGAGCCCAACCGAGACCTGATGATGGCCAAAGATACCGATGCCGAAGGCGCGCCACGACGCCATAGCGGCCGCTACATATACGAAGAGCTGCGCAAACAGATTCTCACCCTGAAGCTCAAGCCCGGCGTGCAACTGGACGAAGTGTCGCTGGCCGCGCAGTTCGGCCTGTCCCGTTCGCCAGTACGTGATGCCCTGGCCCGCCTGATCACCGAAGGGCTGGTGGTGATCCTGCCCAACCGCACCACCTTGGTGACGCCGTTCGAAATCGAGGAGTTCCCCAACTACATCTCTGCCCTGGACCTGATCCAGCGCGCCGTCACCCGCCTGGCCGCCACCCAGCATCGCGAAGATGACCTGGCGGCTATCCGCAAAGCCGACGCGGCCTACCTCAAGGCGGTGACCAGTGGCGACTTCCAGGCCATGTCCGAGCTGAACAAGGCTTTCCACATGGCCATTGCCCGGGCCGGGCGCAACCCTTACTTCATCAACTACTACGAACGCCTGCTGGGCGAAGGCCAGCGCTTGCTGCACCTGCACTTCGACCACGTGGTCAGCTCTGCCGGTGCCCATCGCCTGGGCCGCGACCATGATGAAATCATCGAAGCCATCGCCGCTCGCGACGCTGACGCTGCCGAAGCAGCCGCCCACGAACACACCATGCTGTTCCAGCGCCGCTTCCTCGACTACATGCAGCAGAACCTCACGGCGCGCATGTCCATCGCCTGACCCGTAAAACACCCTGAACCACGTTGCGGGGCTGATCACTTCAGCCCTGTTGACACGCGCACGCCCACTCACTAGATTGCATGCAGCGCTGCACACAACAAAACAGGAGTCGTGAATGAACAGGTTCCAGAACAAAGTGGCGATCGTGACCGGTGGTGCGGGGGGCATTGGTGCTGCCATTGCTTCCCGGTTGGCAAGCGAAGGTGCGACCGTGGTGGTCAGTGATGTCAACCTTGAGGCGGCCCAGGCTGTTGCACAGGCCATTGAAGCTGAAGGTGGCAAGGCCTTGGCCATGGCTGCTGACATCGCCTCGGGCGAGGCTTGCCGTGGCCTGGTGCAGGCAGTTGCCAGCGAGCTAGGGCGCATCGACGTGCTGGTCAACAACGCCGGCATCAACCGCCGCGGCAACCTGTTGGCCCTGAGCGAAGACGACTGGCACAGCAGCTTTGCCGTCAACCTGGATGCCATGTTCCACCTTTGCCGGGCCGTGCTGCCAGGCATGATCGAGGCCGGTGGCGGTGCCATCGTCAACACCGCTTCGCAGTGGGGCCTGTACCCGGCGCCTGGGCACATTGCCTACAACGTGACCAAGGCGGCGGTGGCCTCGTTCACGCAGAACCTGGCACGCGACTATGCACCGCAGAAAATCCGGGTGAATGCCGTATGCCCGGGCGAGATTCACACGCCGATGCTGGAGGCTGGCGTGCTACGTTCCGGCCGCACCATTGCCGACCTGGACCGCATGGTGCCGTTCGGGCGCATTGGCAAACCGGAAGAAGTGGCCGCGTTGGTGGCCTTCCTGGCGTCGGACGAAGCAGCGTTCATGTGCGGCTCGCTGGTGGAAATAACCGGGGCCCAGGCGGTGGCCTGAGGTATTTTGGGGGCGCTTTGCGCCCCTATCGCGACACAAGGCCGCTCCTACAAGGGACCGTGCATGCCAGCCCTGATGCGGTCCCTGTAGGAGCGGCCTTGTGTCGCGATGGGCTGCAAAGCAGCCCCAAGATCGAGCAGCACCCCCCCTACCGGAACTGGTACTCCAACCCCGCCCCCGCATACCACGAGCGCCCGGGCGCTGCCTCGTAATAGCGGCCGTTGCTGTCGCCGACAATCACCGACCCCACATACTGCCGGTCAAACAGGTTGTCCAGCCGCACCAGCTGGTGGAACGTCCAGGCCCCGACATGTTGCTCGAACCGGGTCCGCCAGTTGAATACCGCATAGGCAGGTGCGGCCTTGGCGTTGTTGCTGTCGTCTACATACACCTTGCTGCGGTACTGCCCTTCAACGCCCATGCTGATGGACGACACCGGCTTCCAGACCAGCTCGCCATACAGGTTGTTCAGCGGCACACCCGGCAGGCGGTTGCCACTTTTGATGGTCTGGCTGATGTCATCGGCGTAACGGGCATCCGTGCGGGTATACACCCAGGTGGTCTGCCACTGCTCGCTCAGGTCACTCTGCAGGCTCGCCTCAAAACCGCGTCGCACAGTGCGCCCTGCATTGCGATAGCTGGTTCGACCATCCGTAGCACTGGCCACGACGATTTCATCATCGGTATGAATCTCATACACCGCCGCATCCAGGCGCGTGCGTTCGCCAAGCCGGTACTTCACACCCATTTCGTACTGCATGCTGGTGGCGGGCTTGAGGCCGAAGTTGAAGCTTTCGGCCAAGCCCGGCGCATAGGCCATCTCGGCCTGGGTGGGGGTTTCGAAGCCTTTGCCAACGCTTACGTAGCCGCGCAGGTCCGGTGTAAACGCGTACATCACCGAAAGCGATGGCGTGGCCTGCTGGTACTTCTTCGCGCCGCTTGAGTCGCCGTTGGCCAGGTAATGGTCGTCGACACGCATTTCCATGGTGCTGTAGCGCAGTCCCAGTTCGCTGGTCCAGTTGCCGATTTCCCAGTGCGCCTGAAGGTACGGGTCCAGGCTGGTGGCGGTGTCTTTCTCGTCACGGCGCAGCTCACCCTTCACGCCCACCTGGTCGCCGCTGAAGTTCTGGTAGCCGCGGCGGTCGTCCTTGCTCTGGTCGTAATCGGCGCCGACAGTGAAGGTGAGATTGCCCGGCACGTCGACAACCGGCTGTATCCAGCGCAACGTTCCACCGTGGAACTCGCGATCGAAGTCCACAACCCCGCCGCCACGCTGGCTGTTGGAGGCCACCGTTCTGGGGATGGACAGGTACTGCACCACGCTGCGCCGCCCCGCATACAGGTTGAACTGCAGCGTGGCATCGCCAAAGTAGCGCTCGTAGTTCATGCCCAGTTGCTGGTGGTCGATACTTTTGCGGGTGTTGTAGGTTTCGGCCACTGCCGCCGTGGAGCGTGGGTCATGCTTGTAGGCATCCCAGGTTTGCCCCAGCGGGTCCTGCGTGTTGTTCTGCTCCAGGCTGCTGTAGATCAGCGCCATGCGCGAGTCGTCGTCGGGCTTGAAGTTGACCTTGGCGAAGGTCTGGTCACGGCGCGCGGCACTGTGGTCGCGGTAGCCATCGGTATCCAGGCGCGAGGCATCCAGTACGAAACCTGCTGTGTCGTTACCGCCCTCTGCCGACAGGTGGTTCTTGTTGAAGCCGTCACTGCCGAAGGTGGTCTCGGCGCCAACGCGTGCGGGCCCCTGCCCGTCCCGGGTAAACATCTGGATCACGCCACCAGCGTTGCTGCCGTACAGCGTTGCCGCCGGGCCGCGCAGCACTTCGATACGGTCGGCCACGTCCAGGTTCAACGTGGCGGCCTGCCCTTGCCCATCGGGCGTACTGGCCGGGATGCCGTCACTCAGCAGCTTGATGCCGCGCACGCCGAATGCCGAGCGTGCGCCGTACCCGCGCGAGGAAATCTGCAGGTCTTGTGCATAGTTTTGCCGGTTCTGCACCACCAGCCCAGGCACTTTGCTGAGCACTTCCGACAGGTTGACGCCCAGCTGGCCATCCGTGCCGTGGGACAGGTCAACGGTATCCACCGAAAACGGCAGGTCGAATGTGCGGGTGGGCGCATAGGCGCCGGTCACCACCAGCGGGTCCATCACCACCACATCGGGTACGTCGGGGGCGGCCTGGCCGGTGGTGCTCATGCCCCCTGTCAGCAAAAGGGCAAAGCCTGTGCGGGCAGGCAAACGGGCAAAGATTGGGTACATGCGAAACTTCCTGAAACCCGGGCCTGCCCCTTTACGAGCCAAGTCCGGGGTAACGCTACCGTGCGCAGGCACGGCATACGCAAAAAATGAATTGAAAAGGGTTACAGCGAACCCGTACTAGATCCTGTTGGCGTAGCAGTGCCCCTGGGTACTGACCACCGACACCCGCTTCTCGATTGCCCTGCCTTGGTAATCCAGGGCAACGCGCACAATCTGCAACAGCGGCGCCCCCACTTCGATGCCCAGCACTTGCGCCTGGTTGGCATCGGCGCTGATGGCAAAGATGCACTCATCGGCATGCGCCACCGTGGCGCCGAAGCGCTGCTGGTACAGGCGATACAGCGTATTGGGCAGCACTTCGGGCTGCCTTTCCAGGCCAATGAAACGCTCGGCGCACAAGGTAATGTCCTCGTAGATGACCGGCTTGCCATCCAGCTCGCGGGTACGCGAAATGTGCACCACCTTGGCCCCCGGCTGCAGGCCCAGCGCCTGCGCTTCCTGCGCACTGGCCTTACGCACCTTGCGCCCCAGCACGATCGAAACCGGCAGGCAGCGTTCGCCGTCGGGGCGGCAGATGTTGAAGAAGCGGAACAAGGCATGGTCGCCATCATGGGTGGCGACCGAGGTCCCCTTGCCCTGCTGGCGCACCACCACGTTCTCGGCCACCAGTTCGTTGAGCGCCTTGCGCAGGGTGCCGACGCTGACCTGATAAGTGGTCGCCAGCGCCGCCTCGCTGGGGATGAACGTGCCGGGCGACCACTCACCTGAATGGATGCGCTCCATCAGCAAGTCTTTGATCTGCATGTACAGCGGCTGGAAGGTCGGGGCCTTTTGCGGGTTCTGCAGGGCGTCGTTCATGGTCATCTGTCGTCGGCAGTTCGTGTGCCGAAAGTATACCCGAAGCAGGGAAAAAAGCATCGCACCTTGACTATCCTATAACCTATGTCCTATACATGACTTACGGCATATGAATGACCGTCACAGGAGAACAACAATGAGCATTGATTTTGTCGTCCACGATGCCGACGACGCCGTCGGCGTCGTAGTAGTCGAAGGCGTGCAGGCGGGCCAGAAGTTGACAGGCTGGGTCATGGACCAGGACCAGACCCTGGAATTCGTGGTACGCGACGCCATCCCGATCGGCCACAAGCTGGCCATCCGTGACTTGCAGGAAGGCGATACGGTGATCAAGTACGGTGTCGACATCGGCCGGGTGATCAAGCCCATCCGCGAAGGCGAGCACCTGCACGTCCACAACGTCAAAACCAAGAGGTGGTAAGCATGCAACTCAACGGACGCACTTTCCTGGGCTACCGCCGCGACAATGGCCGTGTGGGCATTCGCAACCATGTAATCATCCTGCCGGTGGACGACATCTCCAATGCGGCCGCCGAAGCGGTGGCCAACAACATCAAGGGCACCCTCGGGCTGCCGCACCCTTATGGTCGGCTGCAGTTCGGCGAAGACCTGGAGCTGCACTTCCGCACCCTGATCGGTACTGGCTGCAACCCCAACGTGGCAGCGGTGGTGGTGATCGGGATCGAGCCCGGCTGGACCCGCCGCGTGGTCGAAGGCATCCGCGCCAGCGGCAAGCCGGCAGAAGGCTTCTGGATCGAACAGAACGGCGACCACAACACCATCTGCGCCGCCTCGCGCAAGGCTCGCGAATTCGTGCAGTACGCCACCGAGCTGCGCCGCGAGGAATGCGACATCAGCGAACTGTGGGTCTCGACCAAGTGCGGCGAGTCCGACACCACCTCCGGTTGCGGCGCCAACCCCACCGTGGGCAATGCGTTCGACAAGCTGTATGCACAAGGCTGCACACTGGTGTTCGGTGAAACATCCGAGCTGACTGGCGGCGAACACCTGGTCGCCGAGCGCTGCAGCACCCCGGCAGTACGCGAGCGCTTCCAGTTCATGTTCGACCGTTACAGCGCCATGATCGACCGCTGGAAGACCAGCGACCTGTCCGAGTCGCAGCCCACCAAGGGCAATATCGAAGGCGGCCTGACCACCATCGAGGAAAAGGCCCTGGGCAACATCCAGAAGATCGGCCGCAAATGCCGGGTCGACGGTGTACTGGACAAGGCCGAGGCACCCACCGGGCCAGGCTTGTGGTTCATGGACTCGTCGTCTGCGGCAGCAGAAATGGTCACCTTGTGCGCAGCGTCCGGTTACGTGGCGCACTTCTTCCCGACCGGCCAGGGCAACGTCATCGGCAACCCGATCTTGCCGGTGATCAAGATCTGCGCCAACCCGCGAACGTTCCGCACCATGGGTGAACACATCGATGTCGATGTATCCGGCCTGCTGCGACGCGAAATCAACATGGACGATGCCGGCGACCGCTTGCTCGACATGCTGATGCGCACCGCCAATGGTCGCTACACTGCCGCCGAAGCCCTTGGGCACCGCGAGTTCGTGCTGACCCGCCTGTTCGAAAGCGCCTGACCTGCCGCGCCGTTGCCTGCACCAGGCAACGGCGCTTGTTCCTGCCTGCGTTCAAGAAGTACGTCTCACAACAACCATAAATGGAGACCTTCATGAAACCGCTCTGCCCTGATGCCCTGCCCCCTCCGGTGTTTCTCCCCACGCCCACGCAGCCACGACGACCGCAGTGACCTCAAGCGTGCCGCGTACACCATCCGAACCTGCTCCCCTGCCCTGATCAGCCAGATTGGCGCGGGGTATCCGCTTATGGAGAAACAACCGTGAAAATCCTCAAGAACCTGTATGTCCAGGTGGTGATCGGCCTGATCGCCGGTATTGCCCTCGGCTACTGCTGGCCCTCGCTCGGGGTGGAGATGAAGCCGCTGGGCGATACGTTCATCCGCCTGATCAAGATGCTCATCACCCTGGTGATCTTCTGCACCGTGGCCATCGGCATCGCGCGCATGGAAAGCCTGAAGGAGCTGGGCAAGGTCGGCTTCAAGACCTTCATGTACTTCGAGGTCGTGACAACCCTGGCGCTGTTGCTGGGCATGGTCATCGCCAACCTGGTGCAGCCCGGCGCCGGCATGAACATCGACCCGGCCAGCCTTGATGGTGGCGCCATGTCGCAATACCTTGACCAGGTGCATGCGCAGGAGTCCTCCAGCCTGCTGACCCAGCTGATCCCCAACTCGGTAGTCGGCGCCTTCGCCAGCGGCAACCTGCTGCAAGTGCTGCTGTTCTCGGTGCTGTTTGGCGTGGCGTTGTCCAGCATGTCCAGGCGCAGCCGCTTGGCTGCGCGGGTGATCGAACAGTTCGGCGAAACCCTGATGCGCATCGTCGGCATGATCATGTGGCTGGCACCTGTCGGTGCGTTCGGCGCCATGGCCTTCACCATTGGCAAGTACGGCATCGGGGCGTTGCAGCAGATGGGGTTGCTGATCGTCTGCCTGTACGTCACCAGCCTGCTGTTCATCGGTATTGTCCTGGGCTCGATCAGCTTTGCCTGCGGGATCAACATCTGGTCGCTGATCAAGTACCTGCGCGAAGAGCTGCTGATCGTGCTGGGCACCTCCACCACCGAATCGGTACTGCCACGGCTGATGCAGAAACTGGAACGGCTAGGCTGCGACAAATCGGTGATCGGCCTGGTGCTGCCCACAGGCTATTCGTTCAACCTCGACGGCGCCGCCATCTACCTGACCATGGCTTCGTTGTTTCTGGCGCAAGCGCTGAACATCGACCTGTCGTGGGGCCAGCAACTGAGCCTGCTGGTGATCCTGCTGATTACCTCCAAAGGCGGCGCAGGTGTGGCTGGCGCAGCGCTGATCGTACTGACCGCAACGCTGGCCAGCCACGACATCATCCCTGTGGCGGCCATTACGCTGATTCTGGGCATCGACCGCATTCTCAACGAGGTGCGGGCGCTGACCAACATGATGGGCAACGTGGTCGGCACCCTGGCCATTGCCCGCTGGGAGGGCAAGCTCGACCTGGCCAAGGCTCGCGCCGAGCTGGCGGCCCCTGGCCGCTTGCCTGTGCTTGACCAGGCACCGCTAAACCTGTCGCAGAAAAAACCCTGAGCCCTATTGCAAGGAGCCAACCCATGACTGTGCACATCAGCGTTCGGCATGCACATGAACTTGCCATGCAGGCACTGCGCAGCGCCGGCATGCCGGAAGCCCCCGCGCAAAGTTGCGCACTTGCCCTGGTGCAGGCCGAGCGCGAAGGCCTGCCCTCCCATGGCCTGTCACGCTTGCCGTTCTACCTGGAACAAATGGCCACCGGCAAGGTTGACGCCAGGGCCGAGCCCAGCGTGCGGGTCGACGGGGCAGTCGTACACGTTGACGCCGGCCACGGCCTGGCATTTGCGGCCATCGATGCCGGCCTGGGCCCGGCGATGGCCACGGCGCGCCGCCTGGGTATCGCGGCGCTGGCCATCGGCCGCTCGCACCACTTCGGCGTGGCCGGGCAACCGGTAGAACGGGCCGCGCGCGAGGGCCTGCTGGCACTGGCGCTGAGCAATGCACCCGCCGCGATGGCCCCCTGGGGCGGGCGCACCCCGCTGTTCGGCACCAACCCCATTGCCTTCGCATCGCCACGCCGGGATGCAGCCCCTGTTGTCATCGACCTGTCGCTGTCGAAGGTTGCCCGTGGCAAGGTGATGCTGGCCAGGCAGGCGGGCACGCCGATCCCGGCCGGCTGGGCCATCGACAGTGCCGGCAACGACACCACCGATCCGCAGGCGGCGCTGGCCGGCAGCATGGTGCCCATGGGCGATGCCAAAGGTGCCGCACTGGCAATGATGGTAGAGCTGCTGACGGCGGGCCTGACCGGCAGCCATTTCGGCTTCCAGGCCAGTTCGTTCTTCGATGCAGAGGGGGGCGCGCCGGGGGTGGCGCACTTGCTGTTGCTGATTGACCCGCAACGGTTTGGCCCGGGTTACCTCAGCCATGTCGAGGCATTGTTCACCGCCATGCTGGCGCAACCAGGCGTGCGTTTGCCAGGGCAGCGGCGGATACAGGAACGGCAAATGCGCGGTGATTTCATCGAGGTGCCTCAGGCGTTGCTGGACCGGTTGAAAAGCTGCGTTTGAACTGACAATCCTGGGGGCGCTTTGCGCCCCTATCGCGACGCAAGGCCGCTCCCACAGATACCGCGCAGGCTTCAGGTTTATGCAGTACCTGTGGGAGCGGCCTTGCGTCGCGATAGGGCTGCATTGCAGCCCCAGGCTTTATCGAGCAACGCTGAACAACACCTCAATCAGGCTTCCGGCAACAGCACCAGTTTGCCCGACGCCGTGCGTTGCTCATGCAGGTCACTAAAGGCCCGCGCGCCCTCGCTCATGCCCCGTGTCTCGACCCAGCCAAGGTCACCGAAGGCCCCTTCGTCCAGCGCCTGCACCGTGGCATGCATATCGGCCATGCTGTAGGTGTAGGTGCCCAGCAGCGACACTTCAGCCAGGGTCAGCTTGCGCATGTCGATCTCGCTGGCCCAGTCCTGCAAGCCAATGTGCATGATCACACCGCCCGGCTTCACCGCCTCCAATGCAGCATGGCGGGTGGCCTTGGCCCCCACCGCATCAATCACATGGTCAAAGGCATTGGCCGGCGCGCGGGTTTGCAACGGGTCGAATGCCTCGCAACCGGCATGTTCGCGGGCAGACTCACGGCGCAGCGGGTTGACCTCAGCCATGCTAACGCGCCGACAACCATAGCTACGCAACAGCAAGGCAGCCAGCAACCCCACCGCGCCACCGCCGATTACCAAGGTACGCAGCTCCGGCAGCGGCCGGGCCAACACCCGCATGGACAAGTTGAGGGCATGCAGCGCGGTGGCCGCAGGCTCGGTGACGGCCGCCTGGACCATTGACAGGCCATCCGGGATCGGGATGACCGACGCTGCCGGGATCGCCAGGTACTCGGCGAAAGCGCCCGGCCGGCTCATGCCGATCATGCTGCGGTTGGCGCACAGGTTATCGCGCCCGGCTCGGCAGTATTCGCAGTGGCCACAGGTAATCAGCGGGTTCACCGTTACGCGCTGGCCAACCTGCAAGCGTGCGCTGGCGCTTTCCACTACCACGCCGGCCAGTTCATGCCCCAGCACCAGGCCAGGCTGGCGACGCGGGTCATGGCCATGGAAGGCGTGCAGGTCCGAGCCGCAGATACCGGCAGCAGCCACCTTTATGATGACCTCCCCGGCCTGCAACCTGGGGTAGGGCCGCTCCTGCAACTGCATTTGCATCGGTTGGGTATAGACAAGCGCTTTCATGGTTTCTCCTTGTTTTTGTTGTTGCAGCAGCGCCTCAACGCGCCGTGGCAGGTTCAAAACCCGGCTCGACCATGCCTACCGCCTGGTGCCGGCCGATCCAGCGGGCGCACCAGGCACTGAGCAGGCCGATACCTAGCACATAACTGCACAGCAACCACGGATCGCCGGCGTTCATGCCGGTCAGCAGCGCGGCGATGATCGGGGTCATCCCACCCGCGAACACCCCCGCCACCTGGTACACGAACGAAATACCGGTGTAGCGCACCGAGGCGTCGAAGCATTCGGAAAACAGCGATGACATCGTGCCGAACACGGCCGCATGGAAAATCCCGAAAGGGATGATGATCGCCAGCCACACCAGCGCCAGTTGCCCAGGAAAGCTGTGCATCACCCAGAACGCCGGGAACACCGACAAGGCCGACAGCAGTGCGCCCGTGCCGTATACCCGGGCCTTGCCAACACGGTCGGCCACATGGCCCCAGAACGGAATGAAGCAACTCATCAGCAAGGCACTGAGCATGATCCCCACCAGCGCACTGGTGCGTGGCAGGTTCAGCGATTGCGTGAGGTAGTTGAGCGAATAGACACCAAACACATTGAAGAACACCCCGTCGATCATCCGCGCACCCATGCAGGCCAGAATCATGCGCGGGTAACGCTGCAGCATGATCAGCACCGGCAGCGGTTGACGCGCCTGTGCGCCGGCCTTGGGCCTGGCCTGCTTGAAGTCCTGGGTTTCGCTGACATGCGTGCGGATGTAGCTGCCAAGCAGCACGAACACGCCACTGAGCAGGAATGCGCTGCGCCAGCCCCTGCTCATGAACTGCTCTTCGGTCAACCACCAGGACAACAAGCCGATCACGCCCGAGGCACTCACCAGGCCTAGCGACATGCCGATCTGCGGCAGGCTGGCGTAAAAACCACGGCGCGCCGGTGGCGCCGATTCGTAGGTCATCAGCACCGAACCGCCCCACTCCCCGCCCAGGCCGATGCCCTGGAAAATGCGGCACGCCAACAGCAGGATGGGCGCCAGCACGCCGATCTGTTCGTAGGTCGGGATCAACCCGATGATGACCGTGGCGCCGCCCATTAGCGCCAGGGTGATGATCAGCATCTTCTTGCGGCCCAAGGTGTCACCGAAATGGCCAAAGACGATGCCGCCCACCGGCCGCGCGATGAAGCCTACGGCGAACACACCATAGGACAACAGCACCGAAATCAGCGGGTCGTCGGCGGGAAAGTACAGCTTGTTCAACACCAGGCCGGCAACGACGCCGTAGAGGAAGAAGTCATACCATTCGATGACCGAGCCGAGCACGCTCGAGATCGTGGCGCGACGCAGGTTGGATGAGGCAGGCGCAGTGGAAGTCATTGTTGTTATCTCCACGGTCGAACCGGTTGTGGCCACCCCCAGGGCGGCCTGGGTTAATTGGCGGTATAGCCGCCATCGACCATCAACGTCTGGCCGGTGACATAACTGCTGGCATTGCTGGCGAAAAACAGCGTGGCACCCACAAGGTCTTCGAGCTTGCCGTTGCGGCCGATGCACGTGCGCTCGGCATGACGCTGTGCCAATGCCTGGTCAGCGAACACCTGGGCCGTCAGTGCGGTAGGGAAAAAACCTGGGCCAATGGCATTGCAGGTGATGCCATGGCGCGACCAGCGCTGGGCGATCGCTCGGGTAAGCTGGACAATGCCGCCCTTGCCGGCACCGTAAGGCGCGCTATCGGCAAAGGCACGGCTGGACTGCAGCGACGCGATGTTGATGATGCGCCCCCACCCGGCCTCAGCCATGCGCGGGGCAAGGGCCTGCACCAGGAAAAACGGCGCTTTCAGGTGCAGGGCCAGTTGCTCGTCCCAGGTTTGCGGGCTGACCCGCTCGAACGGTTCGCGACGGTTGACACCCGCAGCATTGACCAGGATGTCCACGGCGCCCAGTGCCTTGGCCGCCGCTTGCAGGCTGGCTACACAGGCCAGGTCACAGCATCGGTAGCTCGCCTCGATATCCGCCTGTTGCAACTGCGCCACCTGTTGCTGCAAGGCCGCTTCACCACGCGCCATCAATACCACGCGGGCACCCGCGGCACCCAAGGCCTGGGCCATTACCGCACCGATACCGGAGCCACCACCTGTTACCAGAGCGGTGCGGCCATGCAAGTCAAACATTGTTGCCGAGTTCATGAAGCACTCCTGTCGCTCGGGCCAGCGCCCGAGCGGGTCTGGATGGATGGATTCGGCTCAGCGGGTGACAGGCTCACCGGCGTCAAAGCTTTCGCCGGGGAAGTACTTGGCCAGGCGGTCATCGGCTGTGCGGGCATGAGCCTCCATACCCTCCAGGCGGGATATGCGCGCGGTCACCTGGCCAATCTGGCGCACCGCGTCCCGAGGCATGCGCTGCCAGGTCAGCGTCTTGAGAAACTTATGTACCGAGAGCCCTCCAGAGTAGCGGGCCGCACCCTTGGTCGGCAGTACATGGTTCGGCCCGCTGCATTTGTCGCCAAAGGCCACCGTGGTTTCTTCACCAAGGAACAGCGAGCCATAGCAGGTCAGGTTGTCCAGCCACCAGCCAAGGTCGTGCGCATGCACCTCCAGATGTTCGCTGGCATAGCGGTCGGACACTTCCACTACCTCTTCGCGGCTATCGCACACAATCACTTCGCCATAGTCGCGCCAGGCACAGAACGCCGCATCGCGGGCCACCGGCGGCAACGCTTCGATCAGCTCCGGCACCTTGGCCATCACCGCCCGGGCCAGGCTGTGCGAGGTGGTGAACAGCCAGGCAGGCGACTCGTGCCCATGCTCGGCCTGGCCCACCAGGTCACTGGCGACGATTGCCGCATCGGCGCTGTCATCGGCGATGACCGCCACCTCCGAGGGCCCGGCGAACACATCGATGCCTACTTTGCCGAACAAGCTACGCTTGGCCTCGGCGACGAACTTGTTGCCTGGCCCGACCACCACGTCGGCGGGTTTGCCGCTGAACAGGCCATAGGCCATGGTAGCGATGGCCTGCACACCACCCAGGGTCATGATCACGTCAGCACCGGCCGACTTGAAGGCATACAGCACATAGGGGTGAATGCTTTCGCCCAAGAACGGGCTGGAGCAGGCCAGCACCGTCTTGACCCCGGCCGCCTTGGCCGTGGCCACGCCCATGTACGCCGAGGCGATGTGTGCATAGCGCCCTGCCGGTGCGTAGCAGCCGACCACATTCACCGGGATCACTCGCTGCCCGGCAATCACCCCCGACGGCAGGGTTACTTCAAGGTCCTCGATAGAGCGCCGCTGTGCGCAGGCAAACTCGTACACCTGGCGCGCAGCAAAATCGATGTCGTCTCTCACCCGCTTGGGTACCTGCGCAGTCCGCCGGTCGATCTCGGCGTCGCTGAGCACGATATCGCCGTGCCAGTTGTCGAGTGTGCGTGCGTAGTGGCGCACCGCATCCTCGCCGCGCCGCTGGATGTCATCGAGCATTTCGCTTACCACCCGCTGGGCTTCGGCAGTGTTGGATTCGGCCGTTTTGCTGGCCTGCTTGAGGTAGGTGATGGTCATGGTGTCTCCAGCCAGGTTTCATGCAAAGAAATGAAAGCGCTTTCATTCAAAGTAGCCTTCACGCTGACAAGATCAAGAAGACTGGGAAAAAAGTGCCGAATGGTTGTATTGTCAGGTACCGCCTGGATGCCAGACCGCCATGAATTCACGCCCACGCCTGCATGATGTAGCCGCCCTGGCCGGGGTTTCACCTGCCACGGTTTCCCGCGCACTGTCCAACCCCCAGCTGGTACGTGCCGATACCCGGGAAAAAATCCAGCACGCCATCGAACGCCTTGGCTACCTGCCCGACGGCTCGGCCCGGGCGCTGGCCTCGGGGCGTGCACGCATCATCGGTGCAATCATGCCGACGCTCGACAACGCCATTTTCGCCCGGGCCGTGCAAGGCCTGCAGACCACGTTGGCCAACGAGGGCTACCAGTTGCTGCTGGCCACCCACGAGTACAACCCCAGTGCCGAGCTGGAACTGGTGCGGGCGCTGCTTGGCCAGGCTATCGATGGCCTGGTGCTGGTGGGTGCGGATCATTCCCAACCGGTGTGGGACATGGTGCGCGCGCATGATGTGCGGCTGCTGGTAACGTGGGCCAGCCACCCTACCCAGCCGTCGCTGGCTTTCGACAACTACCGCATCGGCCAGCTGGCAGCCGAGCATCTGCTGCGCCTGGGCCATCGGCAAATGGGCGTCATCTCAGGTTTCTTCCGCCATAACGATCGTGCCCGTGCACGCCTGGCAGGGTTTCGCGAAACCCTGGCAAACGCCGGTTGTGCACTGCCGGACGGCAATATCGTCGAGCAACCCTTCGGCTTCGAAGGCGGCCGCGCCGGGCTCAACCAACTGCTGCGCCTGAACGAACGCCCGACGGCGGTGTTCTGTGGCAACGATGTGCTTAGCGTAGGTTGCCTGTTTGAAGCCCAGGCACTAGGCCTGAACGTGCCTGCCGAGCTGTCGATTGTTGGCTGCGACAACTTGCCCCTCACCGCTCAGGTCACCCCCGGTGTCACCACGGTGCTGCTACCCACCTACGAGCTTGGGCAGCGTGCGGCCACCACGCTGCTGCAGTGGATACGTACCGGGCAGCAACCAGAAAGCGAATGCCTGCCGGTCGAGCTGATCGTACGCGGCACCACCGCAGCTGTGCGCTGAAGGCATTCAAGCGGCTGGATGCCATTCACCCATAGCCTTTCGCTTTAGCCCGGCCAGGGGCTGCTTCAGGCCTCAGCAGGCAGCCTATGCGCCAGCGCTACACATTTGCGGGCCAGAATCATCGTCGGGTCCACAAGCGCAACCGCCCTGCCATTCAGGTCGTAGGCATCACAGTGGCTGAGCACCAACGGCAGCTCTGTACATCCCAGTATCAACACCTCTGCCCCCACCTCCGAGAGATGCTCTGCTGCAATCAGCAACTGATCCCGGCACAGCCCGTCAGTGAAACCTGCCTTGATGCCGCGCTCACCGTAAATGGCTTCCATGACCAGTTTCTGGTAGGCCGGCGCCGGCACGATCACCTCAAGCCCTGCGCGGCTCGCAGCCTGGTGATAGACCTGGCTGGCGACGGTCCCTGAGGTGGCCAGCAAGCCGATAACCTTGTCCGAGCCATAGGTGTGCTTTATCCAGTCGACTGTTTCGGTGAGCATGTTGACGATCGGCACGCGCAGGTGCTCCTGGATACGCTCGACGAAGGCATGAGCGGTATTGCACGGGATCGCAATGGCGTTGGCACCGGCGCTCTCCAGCCGCCTGCAGGTTGCGTACATGGCCATCGTCGGGTCGGCCTCGTCATTCAGCAGGTTGGCCGTGCGGTCCGGTATCTGCGGGTTCTGCTCCACCACCATCTTGATGTGGTCCTGGTCACGACCTGCCGGTGTGCTGGCAACCACCTTGCCCATGAAATCAACCGTGGCTGCAGGGCCGACACCCCCCACGATACCCAGTTTGAAAGGCAGGTCACGTGGCTCACGAAAGCCTTGCGTTGCAAAGGTGGCGTAGAGGTCGTTGATATCGAGCGCCGTGATGCCACGGCGTTGCAGGTCGGCACACACCAAGGACAGCTCGGTCATGCCAGGTACGATCAGTGCCGCCCCCTGTGCCTGCACTGACAGGCAGGCCTGGTAAACCGACTCCAGTGGCACCCCGCCCAGATGCCCATCCTTGATGCCATTGGCCCCATACATGGCCTGCATGAGGGCGGCCTGTGCCTGCGCATCGGGGTACACCACTGCGTACTCGGCGCCCAATGCACGCTCAAACAGCCCGCAATGGCGCACGTAATCCGAAGCAAGCACACCCAGCATACTGCCAGGCACGGCGATCTGGCGGAGGTGCTGTACCAGGCTCTGCATCATGTCCAGCACAGGGATGCCCAGTTCGTCCTGAATCTCTGCACGAAATGTCTGGCTGGCGAAGCACGGCAACATGATTGCATCCACGCCGCTCGCTTCGAACGACCGGCACACCTCGAACGCATAGAACTTTCGTGATGTCATGCTCGCGTTAGCGTCCAATGGCAGCTGTACGCCCTTGAAGGGATGTTGTTCGAGCAGGAAATGAAAACGCCCCTGGTCATCCAGCACCGCCCGCGACTTCACAAGCTTGTAGAACAGGTCGCCACCTGCAAGCGCTCCAAGCCCCCCGACAACCCCGATCTTGTACGAAAGGGGTGGCTGAGCCGTTGCCTTCTTCGACGTCATGAGCCTATTCCTCAGGCGACCGACACTGGGCGGTCGAGGGTGGACGGTTGTGCTGCGGTCTCGTCTGCTTCATCCGGCTCGGACTGTGGCTCTGACTTGGCGACTACAGCCGTGGCGATGCTGTTGCCAACGACATTGGTAGCGGTACGCGCCATGTCGAGGAACTGATCGATACCGATGATCAGCAGCAGGCCAGCCTCTGGCAGGTTGAACATCGGCAGGGTTGCAGCAACCACCACCACCGAGGCACGCGCAACACCGGCCATGCCCTTGCTGGTGATCATCAACGTCAAGAGGATCAACACCTGCTGGGTGAAGCTGAGGTCGATGTTGTAGGCCTGGGCGATAAACATGATGGCGAATGCCTGGTACATCATCGAGCCATCGAGGTTGAACGAGTAGCCCAATGGCAAGACGAAGCTGGAGACACGTTTCGGAGCGCCGAACTTTTCCAGCGCTTCCATGGTTTTTGGGTAGGCCGCCTCGCTGCTGGCGGTCGAGAACGCCAACAGCACCGGCTCGCGAATCAATTTGCCAAGCGTGATGACTGACTTGCCCAGAAACAGGTAGCCCACACCGAACAACACAGCCCACAAAAGAAGGATACCCAGGTAGAACTCGACAATGAGCTTGCCGTAGTCGACCAACAAACCCAGGCCTTGAGTGGTGATTGCCGAAGCCATAGCGGCGAATACCCCGACGGGTGCAAAAGCCATCACACAGTCGGTAATGCGGAACATCACGTTTGACAGTTCGTCGATACAATCAACAATCTTCGTATACCCGGCACGGTTGACGCCAGCCAGTGCGAACCCGAAGAACAATGAGAACACCACGATCTGAAGTATTTCATTATTTGCCATCGCCTCTGCAATACTGCGCGGGAATACATGACTGATAAATACTTTCAGGCTGAAGTCACCCGTGTTCACAGGCACTGCCACGGCATCCGCATGCTGTGCGACCTGCATGTTCAAGCCCGCGCCTGGCTCGAACAGGTTGACCAGCGCCATCCCGATCGCCAACGAAATGGCCGAAGCACAGACAAACCAGGCCATGGCACGAAAACCGATGCGGCCGACCGAGCGCGAATTGCCCATGCTCGCAATCCCGCCCACCAGCGTGGCGAACACCAGCGGCGCAATGATCATTTTAATCAGGCGCAAAAAGATGTCCGTCACCATGCTGAAGTAAGCAGCGATGTCCTTCGCCGCTTGCTCGCTGCCTGCAAAATGATGACAGGCCCAACCGACAACTACGCCCAGGGCGATACCCACGGCAATTCGGCGCGGAAGCTTATTATGTTTCACGACAAGTTCCTCAAGTGATGTTCTATTTCTTTTACTTGGCAGGTTTGAAATAAAGACAGGCACACCCACATGTGCGAGTGGGTGTGGGGCAAGTTTATCGCCACGCCAACAGCCAGTTGATGAGTAATAAGGCTGACCCTATGCGTTTTCGGAATAGTTTTTAACCCTTGCTATCAGCGCTTGTCCGAACACGCTTACACTGTGCGCCTGGTGAAGGAGAGCAGCGATGCAGATCAAGTGGCTGGACGACCTCTTGGCGATCGCCGAGTGGAAGAATTTCTCGCGCGCCGCCGAGGTGCGGTGCGTTACGCAGTCCGCACTCTCCAGGAGAATCCGCTCGCTCGAAGAGTGGGTGGGTGTCGAGCTGGTTGATCGTGCCACCTACCCGGTACAGCTCACCCCCGCCGGCCAGCGTTTTTGCGATGAATCGCGCCAGGCACTCGCCGCACTGATGGCGCTGCGGGCCGACCTTCGCGACGTCAAGCGGATGCCGGGGCGTTCGATCCAGATCACCGCAGCCCACAGCCTGTCGATGACCTTTCTGCCAAAATGGCTCAGCCAGTTCCAGCAGCACAACGAGCGCTTCAATGCCCGGGTAGTGGCAGCCAATATCAATGACGCCGTCATCGCCCTTGAAGAAGGCAGTTGCGACCTGATGATTGTCTACCATCACCCGCTTACCCCCATCTCGCTGGACCCTGAGCGCTTCGCCAGCCTGGCCCTGGGGCATGACGCGTTCATCCCCGTGTGCGCACCCAATGCGCATGGCAAGCCGCTGTTTACGCTTTCTGCAAACAACAAACCCATTCCGCACCTGGCCTACACGGCCACGACGTTCCTGGGCAAAGTCGCAGACGTAGTCATTCGCAACGCCCCTGAGATCGCCCCGCTGGAGCGGTGCTATGAAGCAGATATGGCAATGCTGCTGGTGCGCATGGCCGTGGAGGGCTACGGAGTAGCCTGGCTGCCCTACAGCGCTGTGCAGGATGAACTGGAAAGAGGGTTGCTGGTACAAGCCGGCGGCGCCGAATGGAGCACTCGCCTGGAGATCCGCTCGTATTGCTCGCTGTTGAACCAGAACCCTACGATGAGAAGCCTGTGGCATACCCTGGACAACGCTGCACACGTATCCGCCCAGGCTTGAGCACAGTTTTCACCTGACAAGCTGTTGCGAATTTACTTACAGTGAAATACTGTATGTGCATACAGCAAAATAAGGAACTGCCTGTGTCCAGCACCGCCTCCGCCACTCCAAGCAGCTATGAACAGTTGGGTGTACGCATCCAGAAGATCATCAACAGCCCCACCGCCCAGCGCAGCCGTGCGGCGCTGATCTTCCGCCTGGAACAGGAAAGCCCGGAAGACTGGGAAAACTTGCTGGAGGAGATCGCAGAAAACGACAACGTCACCCTCGCCCACCGCGACGATGGCGGTGTGCAAATCTTCTGGACCGTGCCGAAGGAAGACTGACCGCGCATGAGAGTTTCGCTTTTCGCGGCAGCCTGCCTGTTACTGACCACCCCGCTTGTACAAGCCGACGCCCCGCGCACCTTCCAGGAGGCCAAGAAGGTTGCCTGGAAACTCTATGCGCCGCAATCGACCGAGTTTTACTGCGGCTGCAAATACAAGGGCAACAAGGTGGACCTGGCGTCCTGCGGCTATGCCCCACGCAAGAATGCCCAGCGCGCGTCGCGCATCGAGTGGGAACACATCGTACCGGCCTGGCAGATCGGCCATCAGCGCCAGTGTTGGCAAAGCGGCGGGCGCAAGCAGTGCTCGCAGCATGACGAGGTGTACAAACGCGCCGAAGCCGACCTGCACAACCTGGTGCCGAGCATCGGCGAGGTCAACGGCGACCGCAGCAACTTCAGTTTCGGCTGGCTACCCGAACAACGCGGCCAGTATGGCAGCTGCCTGACCCAGGTCGACTTCAAGGCCAAGAAAGTCATGCCGCGCCCGTCGATCCGCGGCATGATCGCCCGTACCTACTTCTACATGAGCAAGCAGTACAACCTGCGCCTGTCCAGGCAGGACCGCCAGTTGTTCGAGGCCTGGAACAAGACCTACCCACCGCAGGTATGGGAGCGGCAACGCAACCAGCAGGTGGCCTGTGTGATGGGGCGAGGAAACGAGTTCGTCGGGCCGGTCAACCTCAAGGCATGTGGTTGAGCCTCAGGCCAGCGCTTGCAAATAGGCGCTGGCTTCCCGATAACGGGCCAGCCGCGCCAGGTCGGCGGGGCCAGGGCAAGGAATGCGTGAAAGGTCACTGTTGTCGGCCAGGTCGGCCAGCTTGACGGTGCGCGCCAACGGGTCATCGCCCAAACGCACCACGAAGTCCTGGTAAGGCTCGCCAGCACGGCGGCTAAGCGCCAGCAAGGCGGCAAGGATTTTCAGTGCAAACCCCTCGCGCGCCAGGTCGGACAGGGTCAGCGGGGTGTCCTCGATCACATCGTGAAGCACTGCGACAATTCGTTGTTCGGGTGTGGACACCCGCATCATCACGCGCAGCGGGTGGAGAATATACGCCACCCCACCCTTGTCGAATTGCCCTTCATGCGCCCTGGCGGCCACGGCAATGGCCCGCTCCAGTGTAGACATGAGGCCCCTCCCCGTTCGGCATCGTCCACCCAAGCATAGCCAAACTTGTGTGAACAATGTCTAACACACGCCTGACAAAGCTGCACAAGCCCGGTTAGCGAGGCCTTTGTGGGAGCAATATTCTGACTCCCACCCAGAGCCTCGGGTTTAGCGGGCTGCGCCGTGCTGGATAACCACCGAATCGGTGCCCAGCTTGGCCATCACTTCGTCCTTGCGCGCTTGCGCTTCTTCACGGGTAGGGAACGGCCCCATCAGCACCACCGGCTTGCCGTTGCGGTATTCCACCGAAGACGGGATGCCCTTTTCGATCAGCCGTGCGGTCATGTCGCTCAGCGCGCCCATGTTGGCACCCTGGATCACTTCAACATCCCAGCCTTCTGGTGCCGGCTGGCCAGCCAGCGCATCGGCACGCCGCTGCAGGTCGGCGCCGCCACACACCTCGCGAATACGCAAGTTGTTGCCGGTGTCGTCGACGATGATGTCGTACTGGCCGTCGCGCTTGATCGCCACGTAGCTGCGGTAGGCTTCGTACTGCCCGGCATCGTCCTTGCCACGGACCTGGCCGCAGATGGTGCCCTGGGTGTCGATCCGCACGTTGCCGAACTTGGCAGTTTTGGGGTTGTGCAGGTGTTCGGCCACCTGCTTGTGCACGCCTTCGACCTCGTTCTCACAGCCCGCCAGGGCGAGCACTGCCATTACCACAGCCAGTTTGCGCACGCGTGTACCTCCAGATTCGAAGGCGCGGATTCTAGCACGCCGGGGTATGCCCCGAACCGCGACCAAACGTTACACGCTGCTTCACGCGCGCATGAAAAAAGGGCGATCATTTCTGATCGCCCTTTTTCGATTTGGTAGGCACAATTGGACTCGAACCAACGACCCCCACCATGTCAAGGTGGTGCTCTAACCAACTGAGCTATGTGCCTGTCGTGTGGTGCGCATATTAGTGACCCGATGCGTACCTGTAAAGCTTTTTTTTGATAAAAATCAAAAACTTTCGAATGTGAGCGCTGCGTGCCCATACCGCGGCTGGCGGCGCCCTCGAAACGGGGCAATGAAAAAAGGGGTGACCCTTTCGGATCACCCCTTTTTCGATTTGGTAGGCACAATTGGACTCGAACCAACGACCCCCACCATGTCAAGGTGGTGCTCTAACCAACTGAGCTATGTGCCTGTCGTGTGGTGCGCATTCTACGCATTACAAAAACCATGTCAACACTTTTTTTCGCGCTAACCTACTGAATCTTAAACTCTTTATATAGAGACGAGCCGGCCGGTCCCCCGTAAAGGATTTTCACCAGACGACTAGCGGGTGTTTATTATTATTGATAGCATCGGTACATTCGTTAAAAATATAAAACACGAGGTTCCTGCAGCATGGCTAACACCCCCTACCCCCAGTCCTACTACGCCGCCTCGGCCAACCCGGTGCCGCCACGTCCGGCGCTGCAGGGTGAGGTGGAAACCGATGTGTGCATCATCGGTGCCGGCTACACCGGCCTGTCCAGCGCCCTGTTCCTGCTGGAGAACGGCTTCAAGGTGAGCATCGTCGAAGCGGCCAAGGTCGGCTTCGGCGCGTCGGGCCGCAACGGCGGCCAGATCGTCAACAGCTACAGCCGCGACATCGACGTCATCGAACGCACCGTCGGCCCCCAGCAGGCGCAACTGCTGGGCCACATGGCTTTCGAAGGCGGGCGCATCATTCGTGAGCGCGTGGCCAAGTACAACATCCAGTGCGACCTGAAAGACGGTGGCGTGTTCGCCGCCATCACCAGCAAGCAGATGGGCCACCTGGAGTCGCAAAAGCGCCTTTGGGAACGCTTCGGCCACACCCAGCTCGAGCTGATGGACCAGAAGCGCATCCGTGAAGTGGTCGCCTGCGACAGCTATATCGGCGGCATGCTCGACATGAGCGGCGGCCACATCCACCCGCTGAACCTGGCCCTGGGCGAAGCCGCTGCGGTCGAGTCGCTGGGCGGCATCATCTATGAGCAAACCCCGGCCGTACGTATCGAGCGTGGTGCCAACCCGGTTGTGCACACCCCACAAGGCAAAGTGCGCGCCAAGTTCATCATCGTTGCCGGCAACGCCTACCTGGGCAACCTGGTGCCAGAACTGGCCGCCAAGTCCATGCCATGCGGTACCCAGGTGATCACCACCGAACCACTGGGCGAAGAACTGGCGCGCACCCTGCTGCCGCAGGACTACTGCGTCGAGGACTGCAACTACCTGCTCGACTACTACCGCCTGACCAGCGACAAGCGCCTGATCTTCGGCGGTGGCGTGGTGTACGGCGCGCGCGACCCGGCCAACATCGAGGCGATCATTCGTCCGAAGATGCTCAAGGCCTTCCCGCAGCTGAAGAACGTGAAGATCGACTACGCCTGGACCGGCAACTTCCTGCTGACCCTGTCGCGCCTGCCACAGGTCGGCCGTATCGGCGACAACATCTACTACTCGCAGGGTTGCTCGGGCCACGGCGTGACCTACACCCACCTGGCGGGCAAAGTGCTGGCCGAGGCCCTGCGCGGCCAGGCCGAGCGTTTCGACGCCTTCGCCGGCCTGCCGCACTACCCGTTCCCGGGTGGCCAGATGCTGCGTGTGCCGTTCAGCGCCATTGGTGCCTGGTACTACAGCCTGCGCGATCGCCTGGGCTTCTGATGTAAGCAGGCCTGGCCCTATCGCCGGCAAGCCAGCTCCCACAGGTACAGCACAGGTTTCGAATTCTGTGCTGAACCTGTGGGAGCTGGCTTGCCGGCGATAGGGCCGGTACAGGCAACGTTACTTGTTCAGGCTGCTCACGGCCTGCTTCGCCGCAATCTCCTGCCCCGCCCGCGCCAGCTCATCCGCAGCCTGCAACCAGCGCTGACGGTCCACCTGGGCCGGCAATTGCCGCGGTGGCTGCACCAGCACCGCCCAACTCCCCTGCTTCGCCCACGCCGACGCAAAGTCATCAAACGCCATCACCTGCCGCCGGTGCATGCCCGAGCGCAGCAGTACACGCTGCTTGTAGCGGTCATAGCCGATCAACACGGCATAACGTGGCTCACCCCACCAGGCCGAACCCTCCTCGTAACGCAGCAGCACCGGGTTGCCCGCCGCTACCTGTGCCAGCAGCGCGTCCAGTTGTTTGTCCAACGGGTACACCACCATGCCATAGTCCCGCGCCACGCGAGGGATGCCGGTGTCCAGCGCTTCGGCGCCCTGGGGCAGGTTCAACGGTTTGTCCAGCAGGCCCGGGGTAATAGGCGCGCCCTGTTGCGACAGCACCGCCGCCAGCGCCATGGCACCGCTGTGGTTGGCGTTGCCACGGTAGAACGGCACGCTGCTGATCTCCACCCGCTGCGGCAGGCCCTTGAGGCTGGCGGGAGGTGCGCTGGCACAACCCGCCAGGGTGGCTGCCATCAGGCAGGCAACCAGCAGCCGACGGGGGACAGACTTGAAGGAATGTTGCTGCATGGACACTCGCTTGTTCCAACGCCAGGCAGGCAGCGCCCGGCTCTGGCCACCGATCATAGGTCCGACAGCGGCGCGGGTATAGTCCGACAGCGGCTTGGAGCGAATCGGACCAAGAGATAGACCTTTGTTCGATGGAACGTCACAGGCGAAGGGCTAGACTAAAGCAGTGTCTGGAAGGCAGCGCTTGCCAATCGAGCGCTTGCCATAGAGATGGAGGCACAGATGAGCCTGACCATGGCAATTCTCATGCTGGTAGGCATGTGGCTAAGCGTTGCAGCCGCCATGCTGTGGGGTGTACTGCGCATTGTGCGGCGTCACGCACACCATCATCACCTGCCACCGCAGGCCCCGGCCAAGCCACAGCCAGTGCGGCGGGCGCGGCGGCATGCCGGGGTGCATTAAGGCTTCAGAAAACGCGAACGGGGCGCAATGCGCCCCGCCTTTTTACATCAACCTTCTTTGCATCAACCTTCAGCCGCCTCACGTTTCATGCGCGCCCGGCGAGCAAAGATGTTGAGCATCTCGATCACGGTCGAGAACGCCATGGCCGCATACACATACCCCTTCGGCACATGAGCGCCAAAACCTTCGGCGATCAGCGTCATGCCGATCATGATCAGGAAGCCCAGGGCCAGCATGACCACCGTCGGGTTGTCATTGATGAAGTTGGCCAGCGGGTCGGCGGCCACCATCATGACAATCACAGCCGTGATCACGGCAATGATCATGATTGGCAAGTGCTCGGTCATGCCCACGGCGGTGATGATGCTGTCGACCGAGAAGACGATGTCCAGCAACAGGATCTGGAAGATTGCCGCCGCAAAGCCCAGGGTAATGGTCGAACCGACCTTGGCTTCTTCCTTGGCACCGTGCGGGTCGACGCTTTCGTGGATTTCCTTGGTCGCCTTCCACAACAGGAACAGGCCACCGGCAATCAGGATCACGTCCTTCCAGGAGAAGGCGTTTCCGAACACTTCGAACACCGGGTCGGTCAGCTGTACGATCCAGGCCACCGTGCTGAGCAAGGCCAGGCGCATGACCAACGCCATGCTGATACCGATACGCCGCGCCTTGGAGCGGTACTCCACCGGCAGTTTGTTGGTCAGGATGGAGATGAAGATCAGGTTGTCGATGCCCAGTACAACTTCCATGGCGACCAGCGTAGCCAGGGCAACCCAGGCGGTGGGGCTAGCGGCGAGTTCCAGCAAGTATTCCATTGTTCAAATCCTGCAGCGGCGGTTTAGGGTCAGATTTCCTGGGTGTCTTTTTTCTTGTCGGCGTCCTCAGGCTTTTGCCCTTCGCCGCCGATGGCCTCATTCAAGGCTTGCTGGGCAGCCTTGTTGGTATCGTCGATAGCCTGCTTGGCCGACTGCGCGGCCTGGTCGAGCATCTGCTGGGCGGACTTCTCGGCCTGGTCGCAACCTGCCAGGGTGAACAGGGCCAACGCCAGCACCAATGGGGTACCGATGGATTTGAGTTGCAGCATGGTGTCCTCGCTTGAAATATCCCGTCGGCGCATGGCGCCTGATGCGGTGCATTCTAGAGACGCCGATAGTTCAGGAAAATTCGTATTTTCATGGCGTATACTTCGGTTTTTACGAATCGGGACGACCGACGGTGCTCAACTATCGCCAGCTGCATTACTTCTGGGCCGTGGCCAAGACGGGCAGCATCACCCGCGCCAGCGAACAACTGAACCTCACACCGCAGACCATCAGCGGGCAGATTAGCCTGTTCGAGCAAACCTACGGCCTGGAACTGTTCCAGCGCGCCGGCCGGCAGCTGGAGCTGACCGAGACCGGCCGTCAGGCGCTGGTGTATGCAGAGCAGATGTTCCAGATTGGCGGCGAGCTGGAAGCCATGCTGCGCGCAGGCCCGCAGGAGCAGATCCTGTTCCGCGTGGGGGTGGCCGACGTGGTGCCAAAATCCATCGTCTACCGCCTGCTGGCACCGACCATGGAGCTGGATGAAGTCCTGCGCATCAACTGCCGCGAAGACAAACTTGAGCGGTTGCTGGCAGACCTGGCCATCCAGCGCCTGGACCTGGTGATTTCCGACAGCCCCATGCCCAGCAATCTGGACATCAAGGGGTACAGCCAGAAGCTGGGGGAGTGCGGCCTGAGCTTCTTCGCCACTCCAGCGCTGGCACAACGCCTGGACGGCCCCTTCCCTGCCTGCCTGCAAGATGCTCCGCTGCTGGTTCCCGGCCAGGAAACCGTGGTGCGCAGCCGCCTGCTGCGGTGGCTGGGTGAGCAACAGCTACAGCCGCGCATTGTGGGCGAATTCGATGACAGTGCCCTGATGCAGGCGTTCGGGCAGTCGGGCAGCGGCATTTTCGTCGCCCCCAGCGTTATCGCCGAAGAAGTGTGCCGCCAGTATGGCGTAGTGCTGATCGGCCAGACCGAGGCCGTGCACGAGTCGTTCTATGCCATTTCGGTAGAGCGCAAGGTCAAGCACCCGGGGATCGTGGCGATTACCGAGGGGGCGCGACGGGAGTTGTTTCACTGGTAGCCATCAAAGCCTGATTGATTCAAGCCATGCACTGAGCCTGTAGGAGCAGCCTTGTGCTGCGAAAGGGCCGGTATGACTGACGCAAATGTTTCGTAGTAATGGCCTCTTCGCAGCACAAGGCTGCTCCTATACGCATTGCATCAGCCTGTCCGCACAAGCCCAGACATGCCCTACAAGGCTCTTATGGTAAAGTCCGCCCTTTCCAGATTCCGAGATACCGCTGCACATGACGCCCCTCCTCCGCCTTCTCAACCGTACCAGCCTGGTGACGCAAATCGTCATCGGCCTGCTCGCCGGCATTGCCCTTGCCCTGCTCGCGCCCGCCATCGCCCGCGACCTGGCCTTCCTCGGCAAGGTATTCGTCAGTGCCCTCAAGGCCGTGGCCCCCGTGCTGGTGTTCGTACTGGTCATGGCCTCGATCGCCAACCACCGCCACGGCCAGGAAACCCACATCCGCCCGATCCTCTGGCTGTACCTACTGGGCACCTTTGCCGCAGCGGTGGTTGCCGTGGTCGCCAGCATGCTGTTCCCGTCCAACCTGGTGCTGAGCACTGGCGAGGCAACGCTGAGCGCGCCGGGCGGCATCACCGAGGTGATGCAGAACCTGCTGCTGAGCGCGGTCGACAACCCGGTCAACGCCCTGCTCAACGCCAACTTCATCGGCGTACTGACCTGGGCCATCGGCTTGGGCGTGGCCCTGCGCCATGCGGGTCAAACCACGCGTACCGTGGTCGAAGACCTTTCCAATGGCGTAACCCTGATCGTGCGGGTGGTCATCCGCTTCGCCCCGTTGGGTATCTTTGGCCTGGTCGAGCTCCACCCTCGCCCAGTCAGGCCTGCAGGCCCTGCTCGGCTACCTGCACCTGCTGGCTGTGCTGATCGGCTGCATGCTGTTCGTGGCGCTGGTGATGAACCCGCTGATCGTGTTCTGGAAGATCCGCCGCAACCCTTACCCGCTGACCCTGCTGTGCCTGCGCGAAAGCGGCATTACCGCGTTCTTCACCCGCAGTTCGGCGGCCAACATCCCGGTCAACCTGGCGCTGTCGGAGCGCCTTGGCCTGCATGAAGACACCTACTCGGTATCGATCCCGCTCGGCGCAACCATCAATATGGCTGGCGCGGCAATCACCATTACTGTGCTGACCCTGGCCGCGGTGCATACCCTGGGTATCCCGGTAGACTTGCCGACGGCCGTGTTGCTCAGCGTGGTGGCGGCAGTGTGCGCCTGCGGCGCCTCGGGTGTGGCCGGGGGCTCGCTGCTGCTGATTCCGCTGGCGTGCAGCCTGTTTGGCATCCCCAGTGAAATTGCCATGCAGGTGGTGGCGGTGGGCTTCATTATCGGCGTGCTGCAGGATTCGGCCGAGACGGCACTGAATTCGTCGACCGATGTACTGTTCACTGCGGCAGCGTGCCAAGCCGAAGAGCGGCGCAACGCGTGAGATTGTCGGGGCCGCTTTGCGGCCCATCGCCGGCAAGCCAGCTCCCACAGGTAAAGCGACGGCCTGAGGCATTGTGCAGTACATGTGGGAGCTGGCTTGCCGGCGATGCTGCAAGTGATTGCTTAAGCCAGGCGCTTTACCTAGGCTAGTGGCCTTTCCCCAGCAACTGAGACAGGGCCATGTCAGAACACGAAACCGCCGGTGTTGGCCGCTTCAACAGCGTTGAGATCCGCATTCTCGGTTCGCTGATCGAAAAGCAGGCCACCAGCCCGGAAAGCTACCCGCTGACCCTTAATGCCCTGGTCCTGGCCTGCAACCAGAAGACCAGCCGCGAGCCGGTGATGAACCTTACCCAAGGCCAGGTCGGCCAGGCCTTGCGCGCACTTGAAGGGCAGGACATGACCCGCCTGCAGATGGGCAGCCGTGCCGATCGCTGGGAACAGCGGGTGGACAAGGCCCTGGAACTGGTGCCGGCGCAGCTGATCCTGATGGGCCTGATGTTCCTGCGTGGCCCGCAAACCCTCAACGAACTGCTAACCCGCAGCAACCGCCTGCACGACTTCGACGACACCGAGCAGATCCAGCACCAGCTGGAGCGCCTGATCTCACGCGGTCTGGCCTTGCACCTGCCACGCCAGGCCGGCCAGCGCGAAGACCGCTACACCCACGCCCTGGGCGACCCGGCAGAAATCGAGGTGATCCTCGCTGCGCGTCAGCAGGAAGGTGGCGCGCGCAGCAGTGGCGGCAGTGTCTCAGAGGACCGCATCGAAGCCCTCGAAGCCCGCATCGCGGCGCTGGAGGCGCGCCTGGCCGAGCTGGAAGGCTAAGCTGTCAAAGCTCGTGGTCGGGGAAGTTGCGGCAGCTCTTGCGTTCGGCCAGCTCCCGGTCACTGGGGCGCTGGTCGACGAACACGGTGCGGCCGTCTGCGTAGATTTCCAGGTAGCCCCAGTGCAGGTCCTGCTCTTTCTGCCCGGGCTTGGGGGGGACTAGCCACCAGGGTTCGCGGCTGATCAGGGTCATGGTGGGTTTCCTGAGGGGGTCTCCCGTAATCATAGACACCCTTGAACCTCATAGGCCTATCGCCGGCAAGCCAGCTCCCACAGGTGCACCACAGTTTCGGAATCTGTGATTACCCTGTGGGAGCTGGCTTGCCGGCGATAGGGCCGGTACAGGCTTACGCCGGCGCCGAAGTGCGGATCAGGTGATCAAAGGCTGCCAGCGAAGCCTTGGCCCCCTCGCCCACCGCAATCACGATCTGCTTGTACGGCACGGTAGTCACGTCACCGGCGGCAAACACACCCGGGATGCTGGTCTGGCCCTTGGCATCGACGATGATCTCACCACGCGGTGACAGCTCGACGGTGCCCTTCAGCCAATCGGTGTTCGGCAGCAGGCCGATCTGCACGAAGATACCTTCCAGCGCCACGTCGTGTTGTTCATCCGTGGTGCGATCCTTGTAGCGCAGGCCGCTCACTTTCTCACCATTGCCCAGCACTTCGGTAGTCAACGCGCTGGTGATCACTTTCACGTTGGGCAGGCTGTGCAGCTTGCGTTGCAACACCGCATCGGCACGCAGCTGGCTGTCGAATTCGATCAGCGTCACCTGGGCGACGATACCGGCCAGGTCGATGGCCGCTTCCACGCCCGAGTTGCCACCGCCAATCACCGCCACGCGCTTGCCCTTGAACAGCGGGCCGTCACAGTGTGGGCAGTAGGCCACGCCTCGGCCGCGGTATTCCTGCTCGCCCGGCACATTCATTTCGCGCCAGCGGGCACCGGTGGCCAGGATCACGGTCTTGGCCTTGAGCGAGGCGCCACCGGCCAGGCGCACTTCGTGCAGGCCGCCATCGGTGGCCGGAATCAGCGCTTCGCCGCGTTGCAGGTTCATGATGTCCACGTCGTATTGCTTGACGTGTTCTTCCAGTGCCGTGGCCAGTTTCGGCCCTTCGGTTTCTTGCACCGAAATGAAGTTTTCGATGGCCAGGGTATCGAGCACCTGGCCGCCGAAACGCTCGGCGGCAACCCCGGTGCGGATGCCTTTACGGGCGGCATAGATGGCCGCTGCTGCGCCGGCTGGGCCGCCGCCGACTACCAGGACATCGAAAGCGTCCTTGGCGTTGATCTTCTCGGCCTGGCGGGCGCCGGCATTGGTGTCGATCTTGCCGAGGATTTCTTCCAGGCCCATACGGCCCTGGCCGAACACCTCGCCGTTCAGGTAAATGCTTGGCACCGCCATGATCTTGCGCGATTCCACTTCGTCCTGGAACAGCGCACCGTCAATGGCCACATGGCGCACATTAGGGTTGAGCGCCGCCATCAGGTTCAGCGCCTGGACCACGTCCGGGCAGTTCTGGCACGACAGCGAGAAGTAGGTTTCGAAGGTGAACTCGCCTTCCAGCGCCTGGATCTGCTCGATCACCTCGGCACTGGCCTTGGACGGGTGGCCGCCGACTTGCAGCAGCGCCAATACCAGCGAGGTGAATTCGTGGCCCATGGGGATGCCGGCGAAGCGCAGGCTGATATCGCTGCCCGGGCGGTTCAGCGAGAACGATGGACGACGGGCATCGGTACCGTCCGCGCTGAAGGTAATGAGGTCCGACAAACCGGCAATTTCCACCAGCAGGTCGTGCAATTCGCGGGACTTCGCGCCGTCGTCGAGGGAGGCAACGATCTCGATCGGCTGGGTGACCCGCTCCAGGTAGGTTTTCAGTTGCGATTTAAGCGTGGCGTCCAACATACGGGCGATTCCTTTTTTTCAAAACTCGGATACAAAAACGCCCAGGCGAGGTCGCCCGGGCGTTTGACGGGGCGGTAACAACTTCAGCTTTGGCGGCTGAGTACCGCCCGCGACTGGCTCACAGCCTTAGATCTTGCCAACCAGGTCCAGGGATGGGGCGAGAGTCGCTTCGCCTTCTTTCCACTTGGCCGGGCACACTTCGCCTGGGTGAGCGGCCACGTACTGGGCAGCCTTCACTTTACGCAGCAGTTCGGCAGCATCGCGGCCTACACCACCGTCGTTCAGTTCGACGATCTTGATCTGGCCTTCCGGGTTGATCACGAAGGTACCGCGATCGGCCAGGCCGGCTTCTTCGATCAGCACGTCGAAGTTGCGCGAAATGACGTGGGTCGGGTCACCGATCAGCGGGTATTCGATCTTGCCGATGGTGTCCGAAGTGTCGTGCCAGGCTTTGTGGGTGAAGTGGGTGTCGGTGGACACGCCGTAGATTTCCACACCCAGCTTCTGGAACTCGGCGTAGTTGTCAGCAAGGTCACCCAGTTCGGTCGGGCAAACGAAGGTGAAGTCAGCCGGGTAGAAGAACACGACAGACCACTTGCCTTTCAGGTCGGCTTCGCTGACCTGGACGAACTCGCCCTTGTGGTAGGCGGTGGCGTTGAACGGTTTGACTTGGCTGTTGATGATTGGCATGAGAGACGCTCCTTCATGGGGTTGGAATCAGTTGATGGATAGAATCCTAACTAATCATCCCGCTGAAGGCTCATTGGCAAAGCTCATGCTTGCGATTGGTTTTGGCTATAACCGAGGTTAATTAATAGAAGGGAATGGGCTGAGCAAAGGATTGCGCAGCACACAAGGGCCTCATCGCCGGCAAGCCAGCTCCCACAGGTACAGTGCAGGCCTGAGGCCATGTGCAATATCTGTGGGAGCTGGCTTGCCGGCGATGAGGTCAGTGGCATCAACGGGTAGCGGTGCGCATGGTCACGAACTCTTCGGCCGCCGTCGGGTGCACGCCAATGGTTTCGTCGAACTGCTGCTTGGTCGCCCCAGCCTTCAGGGCGACGCCCAGGCCCTGGATGATCTCGCCGGCATCCGGGCCAACCATGTGGCAACCCAGCACCTTGTCGGTCTCGGCATCGACCACCAGCTTCATCAGGGTCTTTTCCTGAATGTCGGTCAGGGTCAGCTTCATGGCGCGGAAGCGGCTCTCGAACACCTGTACCTTGTGCCCGGCCTCCAACGCCTGCTCTTCGGTCAAGCCAACAGTACCGATAGGCGGCTGGCTGAACACCGCTGTCGGGATGTTCTGGTAGTCCACCGGGCGGTACTGCTCCGGCTTGAACAGGCGCCGCGCCACAGCCATGCCTTCGGCCAGGGCCACCGGGGTCAGTTGCACACGGCCGATCACATCGCCAATGGCCAGGATCGACGGCGCAGTCGTCTGGTACTGCTCGTCGACACGAATGTAGCCACGCGCATCCAGCTCTACGCCGGTGTTTTCCAGGCCAAGGTTGTCCAGCATCGGCCGCCGCCCTGTGGCGTAGAACACACAGTCTGCAACCAGCTCGCGGCCGTCCTTCAAGGTGGCTTTGAGGCTACCATCTTCAAGCTTGTCGATGCGCTGGATGTCGGCATTGAACTGCAGGTCGAGGCCGCGTTTTTCCAGTTCTTCCTTCAGGTGCGTGCGCACCGAGCCATCGAAGCCGCGCAGGAACAGGTCGCCCCGGTACAGCAGCGTGGTATTGGCCCCCAGCCCCTGGAAGATGCCAGCGAACTCGACGGCGATGTAACCACCGCCTACTACCAGTACCCGACGTGGCAGGTCCTTGAGGTAAAAGGCTTCGTTGGAGGTGATCGCCAGTTCCTTGCCCGGGATGTCCGGTATCTGCGGCCAGCCACCGGTAGCGATGAGGATATGCTCGGCGGTGTACCGCTGGCCTTCCACCTCCACTTCATTGGCACCGGTCATGCGCGCATGGCCCTGCAGCAGGGTGACGCCGCTGTTGACCAGCAAGTTGCGGTAGATGCCATTAAGGCGCTCGATTTCGCGGTTCTTGTTGGCAATCAGGGTGCCCCAGTCGAAATGCCCTTCTTCCAGGGTCCAGCCGAAACCTGCGGCCTGTTCCAGTTCGTCCGCGACGTGCGCACCGTACACCAGCAGCTTTTTCGGCACGCAGCCGACGTTGACGCAGGTCCCCCCCAGGTAGCGGCTTTCGGCCACTGCCACTTTTGCGCCAAAGCCCGCAGCAAAGCGCGCTGCGCGCACACCGCCGGACCCGGCACCAATCACGAACAGATCAAAATCGTAGGCCATGTATTCAGTCTCCTAGGCAGGCGCCCAGCATAACGCCGTTGGCCGCCGCAAACAAAAAAGCCACCCCGAAGGGTGGCTCTCTATAACCTGCCGGGCTTATCAGTAAGCCTTGCCAGCCTTGTAGAAGTTCTCGAAGCAGAAGTTGGTCGCTTCGATGTAGCCCTCGGCACCACCGCAGTCGAAACGCTTGCCCTTGAACTTGTAGGCGATCACGTTACCTTCGGCCGCTTGCTTCATCAGCGCGTCGGTAATCTGGATCTCGCCACCTTTACCTGGCTCGGTCTGTTCGATTTTCTCGAAGATGTCCGGGGTCAGGATGTAACGGCCGATGATGGCCAGGTTCGATGGGGCATCTTCAGGCTTCGGTTTCTCGACCATGGAGTCGACACGGAAGATGCCGTCCTTGATCTCTTCACCGGCGATAACGCCGTACTTGTTGGTTTCCTGCGGGTCGACTTCCTGGATGGCGACGATCGAGCAGCGATACTTCTTGTACAGCGCAACCATCTGCGCCAGCACGCCGTCACCTTCAAGGTTGACGCACAGGTCATCCGCCAGCACCACGGCGAACGGCTCGTCGCCAATCAATGGGCGGCCGGTGAGGATAGCGTGGCCCAGGCCTTTCATTTCGGTCTGACGGGTGTACGAGAACGAGCACTCGTCGAGCAGGCGACGGATACCAACCAGGTATTTTTCCTTGTCGGTGCCCTTGATCTGGTTTTCCAGCTCGTAGCTGATGTCGAAGTGGTCTTCCAGGGCGCGCTTGCCGCGACCGGTCACGATGGAGATTTCGTTCAGACCAGCATCCAATGCTTCTTCAACGCCATACTGGATCAGTGGCTTGTTGACCACTGGCAGCATTTCCTTGGGCATGGCTTTGGTAGCAGGCAAGAAGCGAGTGCCGTAGCCGGCTGCCGGGAACAAGCATTTTTTGATCATAAACGTCCTTACAAAAGGCTAGGCCTGTGGAATTCGGCGCAGTCTAATCAGGCGGCACTCACCTTACAATGCCCCCCGATGGCGACCGATGCCATCATAGAGATATCCCAGTGTAGATAGTTCCGGGGGATCGTAAATATTACCGTCATACATGACGGGCGGATGACAGCCAAAAGAAGGCGCCCATGCTGGCCCGCGAAGAGGCCGGCACAGGCGCTACATCAGCTACCGGCCCCCTGCCCGATCAGCACGCCATCCACCTTCTGACCATACAGGTTCACGCCGTCATTGGCATGGAACTTCACCCGCGTCTTCTCGATGGAGCCCTCCACCAACCGTGGGTCCTGTGGCCGTTCATGGCGGTTGATCCACGCCGCAACGTCCCAGGCCTGCTGATCACTGAGGCTGCCCGGCTTGCCCAGCGGCATGTTGTACTTGATGAATGACGCTGCCGTGTTGATGCGGTGCATACCAGCGCCCCAGTTGTAGGAGTCCTTGCCCCACAGCGGCGGCATCACATACTCACCGGCCACCTTCTGCCCTTCGCCGTTGTCGCCATGGCAAATCGCACATTGCTCGCCGTACACCTGCTGGCCGCGCTTGAAGTCATAGCCGCCCTCGGGCTGCGGCACCTCCGGGTAACCACGCCCGGCCATCTCCACGCCAGTGGGCGCCTTGGTCGACAGCCAGTACGCATAGGTGGCCAGTGCCGTCATCTGCGGGCTATCGGCGGCAGGAGGCTTGCCATTCATGCTGAACTGGAAGCACCCCTGGATGCGCTCAGCATAGGTATTCACCTTGTCGTTCTTCTTGCGGTACGCGGGGTACATCGGGTACGCGCCCCACATTGGCGCCGAATGCGCCAGGCGCCCCTCGTCGAGGTGGCAGTTGCTGCAATTCATGCCGTTGCCCACGGCCTCGGGCATCAGCCGGCGGGTATCGACGAACAGGGCATGGCCCTCGCGCACCATCTTGCCAAAGGCGTTGTCGGGCAATTCGCTTTCGGCAGGCGGCACGAACTGCGGCGAGGCCTGCACGCCGGGCACCTTCAGTTGCGACTGGTCTTCCATGGCGATCGGGGCGGCATGGGCGCTGTTCATGGTCACCAGCAGCAAGGCTGTAATCACCGGTTTCATGGCGTGACCTCCTGGCTGGCGGAGCGGGCGAAGAACTCGGCGACAGCCTTGATCTCATCATCGGTCATGGCCTTGGCCACGCCGACCATCAGCTGGTTGGGGTCATTGCTGCGGCTGCCGTCGCGCCAGGCATTGAGCTGCGCCACCAGGTAACTGGCAGGCTGGCCGGCCAACGGCGGAAAGTGTTCGCCAACCCCACCGCCGCCAGGGCCATGGCACTGCACACAGCCGGGTATCTGCCGGCTCCAGTCGCCGTACAGGGCCATGCGGGTGGTAGGGTCATCGGCAATCTGCTGGCGCCACAGGTGGCTGGCGCGGTCTGCCGGCAAGCTGGCCAGGTAGGCACTCACCGCCTTGATTTCATCATCGGTCAAGGCCTTGGCGAGCGGTTCCATCACCGGCTGCTTGCGGCTACCGCTGCGCCAATCGTGCAATTGCTTGCTGAGGTAACCGGCCGGAAGCCCGGCCAAACGCGGAAAGCCGGCGGCAGCAATGCCCTTGCCGTCCGGGCCATGGCACCCGAGGCAAGCCATGGCAGCGGGGTTGGCCCCGCCCTGAGTGAAGACTTTCTGGCCATCGGCGGCATGCGCCGTGGGCCAGGCCAGGATCAGCAGGCTGCCGATCACCACGCGTCTCAACGGTGTCATCACGAATCTCCCTTTCTTTTGTTATATGTTTAGGCTTAAAACATATAAGTAAAGACAGGTAGGTCCGTTGCCTCAGATCAATGCCCGGAGATGCATTGGGTGGCTGCCGTGCGCACATCGCCCAGGCGCAACGGGAAATTGTTCAGCCGCTCATGCAGCTTGATGCTGCTGCCACTGCCACGCTTGTCGATGTCCACCAACGCTGCCGGGCCCGCGCCTGCGCTGATCTTCTGCGGCACGATCAGGCGCAGGCCGTCACCGCGCTGTTCTTCGGTCAGCGGGTCGCGGGTATCGGCCAGCTTCTGCTTGACGCAGTCGGCATATTCACGCGGGGTCTTGCCAGAAATCACATCCAGCGTTTCGTGCGATTGCTCCAGCCCGAAACGCTGACACAGCCCCCCAATGCCAAAGACAACGCCGCCACCATCCACTTCATTTAAAGCACCTCAGCCTTCAAGAGCCATCTTCGACCACAGCCAGGCCGTTTTGCTCCCTGCATTGGCAGATTTATCGGGGCCTGGCCATCGAGCGCGCCAGTGTAACGGCACATCGTGGTATCTTTTGCCTTTACAGATCCAAACCTTGCGGAGCATCACATGAAATTCGTACACCAGCGCGAGCACCTCAACGAGGACGACATCGTCGTCATCGAATGCTCCCAGCGCTGCAATATCCGCCTGATGAACGACGCCAACTTCCGCAGCTTCAAGAACGGCGGCCGTCACACCTACCACGGCGGCGCTTTCGATCAGTTCCCGGCGAAAATTACCGTGCCCAGCACCGGCTTCTGGAACATCACCATCGATACCGTGACTACTCGCCCGATCTCGGTCACCCGCAAGCCAACCCTGACCCACAAGATCAAGATTATCCGTCGTTCGTCGTCGAAACTCAGATAAGGCCACCATGTCCCAGACCATCAAGTACGTCATCAAATACAAGCTCGACGGCCAGCGCCGCTGGGATTTCGCGCTGATGCCCGATAACTCCCACGAGCAAGCCCTGGAAGCGCTGCGCAAGATCCACGGCGAAGACGCCGATAAAATCAGCGATATCCAGGTCAGCAAGGCCCTGTAAACCCCGCCGCACCGCTCGCCCCGCGCAAGGAGAATCGCATGAGTCAATGGCCCGACCGCCGTATCCTCGACCTGCTGGGCATCGGTTTGCCCATCCTCCAGGCACCCATGGCGGGGGCAAGCGGTTCGCCCATGGCCATTGCCGTGGGCCTGGCGGGCGGGTTGGGCGCCCTGCCCTGTGCCATGCTCACCGGTGAGCAGGTGCGTGCCGAGATCGACGCCTTTCGCGCTGGCTGCCCGGGCCGCCCGCTGAACCTGAACTTCTTCTGCCACCAGCCGCCAGCGCCCGATGCCGAGCGCGATGCACGCTGGAAGCAGGCCCTGGAGCCCTACTACAGCGAAACGGGAGCCGATTTCACAGCCCCCACGCCAGTGTCCAACCGTGCGCCGTTCGACGAACAAAGCTGCCAGCTGATCGAGCAACTGCGCCCGGAAGTGGTGAGCTTTCACTTCGGCCTGCCCCAGGCCCACCTGCTGCAACGGGTGAAGGCCAGCGGTGCCAAGGTACTGTCCAGCGCCACGACGGTGGAAGAAGCCGTTTGGCTGGAACGCCATGGCTGTGACGCAATCATCGCCATGGGTTATGAAGCTGGCGGCCATCGGGGCATGTTCCTGAGCGACGACATTACCAGCCAGATCGGCACCTTCGCCCTGGTGCCGCAGGTAGCGGACGCGGTCAGCGTACCGGTGATTGCCGCGGGCGGTATCGGTGACCACCGCGGCCTGGTGGCAGCACTGGCCCTGGGCGCTTCGGCAGTGCAGATTGGCACGGCTTACCTGTTCTGCCCCGAGGCCAAGGTTTCACCGGCCCACCGCCAGGCGTTGGACAGCGCGCCAGCCAGCGACACGGCGTTGACCAACCTGTTTACCGGCCGCCCGGCGCGCGGCATCAACAACCGCATCATGCGCGAACTGGGGCCGATGAGCAGCCTGGCACCGCGCTTCCCGCTGGCAGGTGGGGCACTGATGCCTTTGCGGGCAATCACCGATCCGCAGGGTAACAGTGACTTCAGCAATCTGTGGTCGGGGCAGGCGTTGCGGTTGGGTAGGCACATGCCTGCGGGGGAGTTGACCCGGGAAATTGCCGAAAAGGCACTGGCCTTGGTTAATCGTTAGGCATCTTTATATGCAGGTTCGGCCTCTTCGCAGCACAAGGCTGCTCCTACAGGCACCGCAACCCGTGTAGGAGCAGCCTTGTGCTGCGAAGGGGCCAGGCCTGCAAATGCATCACCCAGCCCCTTCCCGGCAAATGGCCTATCGCTATATAGTTCAGGACATAACGATAACCCCAAGGAGCTGTCTTCATGCGTATCCGCCCAACCCACCTGGCCGTCACTGCCCTGGCCAGCCTGTTCGCCTTCAACACTGCCTGGGCCGACGAAGTCCAGGTCGCGGTCGCAGCCAACTTCACAGCCCCTATCCAGGCCATTGCCAAAGACTTCGAAAAAGACACCGGCCACAAACTGGTCGCGGCCTACGGCGCCACTGGGCAGTTCTACGCACAGATCAAGAACGGCGCGCCGTTCGAAGTGTTCCTGGCCGCTGACGACACCACGCCAAAAAAGCTTGAAGACGAAAAAGAAATCGTCCCCGGCTCGCGCTTTACCTACGCCATCGGCACCCTGGCCCTGTGGTCGGCAAAAGAAGGCTACGTAGATGCCAAGGGTGACGTGCTGAAAAAGAACGAATACAAACACCTGTCCATCGCCAACCCGAAAGCGGCACCTTACGGCCTGGCTGCCACCCAGGTGCTGGACAAGCTGAAGCTCACCGAAGCCACCAAAGGCAAGATTGTCGAAGGCCAGAACATCACCCAGGCCTTCCAGTTCGTCTCCACCGGCAATGCCGAGCTGGGCTTCGTCGCCCTGTCGCAGATCTACAAGGACGGCAAGGTCACCAACGGCTCGGCCTGGATCGTGCCGTCCAACCTGCACGACCCGATCCGCCAGGACGCCGTGATCCTCAACAAAGGCAAGGACAATGCGGCCGCCAAGGCGCTGGTCGAATACCTCAAAGGCCCTAAAGCCGCAGCGGTGATCAAGTCCTACGGCTATGAACTCTGATGCCACTGGACGCCAGTGACCTGGGTGCAATCTGGCTGACCGTCAAACTGGCCAGCCTGACCACCCTGATCCTGCTGGTTATCGGCACACCCATCGCCTGGTGGCTGGCGCGTACGCGCTCCTGGCTACGCGGGCCGGTGGGTGCGGTGGTGGCATTGCCACTGGTATTGCCTCCGACGGTGATCGGCTTTTACCTGCTGATCGCCCTCGGGCCGCATGGCTGGCTCGGCCAGGCTACCCAGGCATTGGGCCTGGGCAGCGTGGTGTTCAGCTTTACCGGCCTGGTGATCGGTTCGACGGTGTATTCCATGCCGTTTGTGGTGCAACCGTTGCAGAATGCCTTTGGCGCGATCGGCCAGCGCCCGCTGGAGGTCGCCGCCACCCTGCGCGCCAGCCCATGGGACACCTTTGTTCATGTGGTGCTGCCACTGGCCCGCCCCGGCTTTGTCACGGCCAGCATCCTCGGCTTTGCGCACACCGTGGGCGAGTTTGGTGTGGTGCTGATGATTGGTGGCAACATCCCCGACAAGACCCGCGTGGTGTCGGTGCAAATCTTCGACCACGTCGAAGCCATGGAATATTCGCAAGCCCACTGGCTGGCCGGTGCCATGCTGGTGTTCTCTTTCCTGGTGCTGCTCCTGCTGTACGCCGGGCGCCGCGGCAAAGCTGGCTGGAGCGAGATGACCACATCGATAGTGGCGCGCCTGAACCTGGCGCGCGACGACTTCACCCTGGACGTTGACCTGCACCTGCCCGGGCGCGGCATCAGCGCGCTGTTTGGCCACTCGGGCTCCGGCAAGACCAGTTGCCTTCGCTGCCTGGCCGGGCTGGAACGGGCCGCCAGCGCCTACATCGAGGTTAACGGCGAGGTCTGGGAAGACAGCGCGCGCGGCTACTTCCAGGCCCCACACCTGCGCCCGGTGGGCTACGTGTTCCAGGAGGCCAGCCTGTTCCCGCACCTGTCGGTGCGCGGCAACCTGGAATTTGGCTGGCGTCGGGTGGCGGCAGCTGAGCGCAAGGTCAGCCTCGACCAGGCCTGCCAGCTGCTGGGCATCGGCCACTTGCTGGCGCGCCGCTCCGCGACGTTGTCTGGCGGCGAGGCGCAGCGGGTGGGCATTGCCCGTGCCCTGCTCAGCAGCCCGCGCCTGCTGCTGATGGACGAACCGCTGGCGGCCCTCGACGGGCCGCGCAAACGCGAAATCCTGCCCTACCTTGAGCGCTTGCACGACGAACTGGACATTCCGCTGGTGTACGTCAGCCACGCCCAGGATGAAGTGGCGCGGCTGGCCGACCACCTGGTGTTGCTGGAGCAAGGCCTGGTGGTTGCCAGCGGCCCGATTGGCGAAACCCTGGCTCGCCTCGACCTGTCGCTGGCCCAGGGCGAGGACGCTGGCGTGGTGTTCGAAGGCCTGGTGGTCGGCCACGACCCGCACTACGACCTGCTCGACCTGCGCTTACCCGGGGGCACAGGGCCGCTGCTGCGCATCGCCCAGCCGGCCCACGTGATGGGCAGCACCTTGCGGGTCAAGGTGCAGGCCCGTGACGTCAGCCTGGCGCTGGCGGCCGACAGCACATCAAGCATCCTCAACCGCCTGCCGGTGCACGTGCGCGAAAGCCGCCCGGCCGACAACCCGGCCCATGTACTGGTCAGCCTGGATGCCGGCGGCAATGCCTTGCTCGCACGCATCACGCGTTTCTCGGCAGACCAGCTCGGCCTGCACCCGGGCCAGTTGCTGTTCGCCCAGATCAAGTCGGTGGCGTTACTGGGCTGAGCATCATTGGCGCGAGCGTTGTCCATTGATCAGTGACCTGATCGAGGCCTGCCCGCCATGCTCGACTGCCCCCTGCCGCGCAGCTTGCACTACGTTGACGACAACCAGCCGGGCCTTACCCGGCGACGTTGGCGCGACCGTTTCATCTACTTGAATGCCGATGGCCAGCGGGTACGCGACAGCGCCACCCTTGCGCGCATAGCCGCGCTGGTGATTCCACCGGCCTACACGGATGTGTGGATCTGCGCCGACCCGCAGGGCCATCTGCAAGCAACCGGCCGCGATGCCCGTGGCCGCAAGCAGTACCGCTACCACACGCAGTGGCGCGAACTGCGCGACCAGCACAAGTACGGCCGCATGCTGGCCTTCGCCCAAGCCTTGCCAAAACTGCGCGCGCAACTGGAAACCCACCTGGCACGGCCGGGCCTGGACCGGGAAAAGGTCATGGCATTGGTGGTTAGCCTGCTGGACCACACCCTGATCCGCATCGGCAACCAGCGCTACTTGCGCGACAACCAGTCCTATGGCCTGACCACACTGCGCAACCGCCACGTCCAGGTGAAAGGCAGCAGCATCCGCTTCCAGTTCCGTGGCAAGCGTGGCGTCGAGCACAACGTCACCCTCACCGACCGGCGCCTGGCCAACCTGCTCAAGCGCTGCATGGACCTGCCCGGCCAAGCGTTGTTCCAGTACCTGGATGAAAACGGCCAGCGCCACAGCGTCGGTTCCAGCGAGGTGAACCAGTTCCTGCAGCAGCTGACCGGCGCCGATTTCACGGCAAAGGACTACCGCACCTGGGCCGGCAGCAGCCTGGCCCTGAACCTGCTCAGGCCCCTGGCCTGGGAGCCAGAGACCGAGGCAAAGCGCCAGGTCGCTGCCATCGTCCGCCAGGTGGCCACCCGGCTGGGCAATACACCGGCGGTATGCAGGCGCTGTTACATTCACCCGGCGGTCCTAGAGCACTATGCCCTCGGGCGGCTGGCCAACTTGCCAAAACGCCGTACCCGCAAAGGCCTGGACCCTGAAGAAGTGGCCTTGCTGCTATTTCTTCAAGCGCTTGAGGAACAGGATGACCATTAAGCCTGTCTATTCACGCGATGATGCGAAGAAATTTCCCATTGGCCGCCAAGCCCCCTATTCTTGCCATCGAGCACCTTTGCCGACAAACCGCTGGCGGTTTGCTTTGGCACCTGCAACTGAAGACACGCAACAGAATTTGTCTGTCGGGGAATTACTATCCGCCGAAAGCGTCTTTAATGAGAAGGAAGAGGGACACGCTCCCGCCGCCGCGGCAACTGGCCCAGCGGTCTTTTACATCACCAAGGAGAACTACATGCTGATACTCACCCGCAAGGTTGGCGAAAGCATCGTCATCAACGACGACATCAAAGTCACCATTCTGGGCGTCAAAGGGATGCAGGTGAGGATCGGGATCGATGCACCGAAAGATGTCCAGGTCCATCGCGAGGAGATTTTCAAACGCATTCAGGCAGGTAGCCCAGCCCCGGAAAAGCACGACGACTCACACTGAGCCTACCCCTCCAGCGTGCAAGGACGCGCTCGACCGCCAGCTTCAGGTGCCCAGTAACTGACGCACCTTGGCGATCATCTCGTCCATGTCGAACGGCTTGTCGAATATTGCGGCGAACAGGGCCGGGCATCCTTGGCTGGCCTGCGCGCCGCTCATGAGTATGACCGGCAACTCGCACAGTGTCGGGTCTTCGCGCATGGCACGTACCAGCTCCTCACCGTTGAGCATCGGCATCATGTAGTCGGTGATCACCAGCTCAACGCGCTTCTCTTTCAACGCCTCCAGCGCCTTGCTGCCGTTGCTCGCCTTTTCCACCAGAAAGCCTTCATCCTCCAGCGCAAAACCGAGGATATCGGCAATCAGGTACTCGTCATCGACGATCAGGATGGTGTTCATCGGCTCGCTCCGTCACTCACTCCCTTGCGGCACCGGCGTTCCCGAGAGCACACCACAGGCGCCTTCGAACGCCTTGTGCAAGGTAATGCCCTGCGGCCCGATCAGCAGCTCGTGCAAGGCAGGGTCATGGTGACTGTCACGCACCTTGAGGATCGACAGCATGCGCCGCAGCTGCGAATCCAGCTCGACGAAGCGCATCAACATCAGGTTATCGACAATGCTCGACAGGTCCGGGGCCGGGGCACTGATCTCCGCGCCGAAGATGTCGCGCATTTCCCACGTCAGCATCACGCTCACATCACGCGCACGCAGCTCACCAGTGATGGCGCGGAAAAACGCATTGAGCCGGGTCGGGTCAACGGCAAGGCGGCTGAACGCCCCGAGGCTGTCAATCAGCACACGCTTGCTGCCCTGCGCCTCGACACGTTCAAGCAGACGCGCACCGATCTGGTCCAACAAGCCCTCGGTAGTGGGTTGCCAGCACAGTTGCAGGCTACCGTCCTGCTCCATCGCTGCAAAGTCGTAACCCAGCGATGCAGCCTTGTTGCGCAGGCGTTCGGGCGTTTCGTAAAAGCCAAAATGCAGCCCCGGCGCCTGCTGGGTGCTGGCGCCGAGAAAGGCCAGCCCCAATGAAGTCTTGCCAATACCCGACGGCCCGATCAACAGGCTGACCGAGCCCATGGCCAAGCCACCGTCGAGCATTTCATCCAGGGTTGGCACGCCGCTGCCGATGCGCGACGGGGTGGCACTGCCCATCTGGCTGGGGTGGCTGAACAACGCCTCCAGGCGCGGGTAGACATGCATGCCGCTTTCGTCGATAAGGCATTCGTGGCGCCCCGACAACGCCCCACTGCCGCGGGTCTTGCGCAACTGGATGTGCCGCACCGCGCGGCTGCCCACCAGTTGCTCACCCAACTCGATCACCCCGTCCACCATGGTGTGCTCCGGGCTGCCTTCGTCCAGCCGTGCGCTGGTAAGCAGCAGCACGGTGCAGCCGGCAAAGGCCGCATGGCCTTGCAGCTCGGAGACAAACTTCTTGGTGTCCAGGGTGGTTTCGGCACGCACCCGGGCATTGAGCACACCGTCGACGATCAGCAGGCTGGCCTCCTGCCGGGCGATTTCCTGGCGCAACAGCCGCACCACGGCATCCAGCCCCTCCTGCTCCAGGGTGTCGAAGGCACTCACAAACTGTATCTGGTCGCCGACCAGCGTCGGGTCGAAGAAGTCCAGGGTGGCCAGGTACTGGAACAGCCGCTCATGCGACTCGCTCAGCAAGGTGGCCACCAGCACCCGGCCGCCCGCGCGCACGTGCCCGCAGGCCAGCTGATTGGCGAGGATGGTCTTGCCGGCACCCGGCGGGCCTTGAATGATGTAGGAGGCTCCGGCTACCAGGCCGCCCTTGAGCAGCGCATCGAGCCCTTCGATACCTGTCACCAACCGCCTGAGTGCCTGTGCCATGATGCTTACCTGTCGAGTGGGCTGTTGGTCTTGTCCTGATACGTTGGCAAGTAAAGTTGCATGGAAGTTCCACGGCCGGGTTCACTGTCGACGAAAATGGCACCACCGCTCTGCCTGGCAAAACCATACACCTGGCTAAGGCCCAGGCCAGTGCCCTTGCCAAACGCCTTGGTCGTGAAAAATGGCTCGAAAATGCGCGGCAATACGTCTGGTGCAATCCCTTCGCCGCTGTCCTCCACCACAAAGCGCACAAAACTGCCGTGCAGCCCTTCCACTTCGCCCGCCAGCTCGACCACTTCGGCCGTCAGGCCTATCCGGCCCTCCCCGGCGATGGCATCGCGGGCATTGAACAGCAGGTTCAGCAGCACCATCTGCAACTGCCCGGCATCCACTTCGATCAACGGCAAGCCCGCTTGCAACTGCACCTGCAGTTCAATCGAACTGGGCAGTGCATGCTCCAATAGACCACGCGTTGCAGCAACAAGGTCTGCCGGTGCGACGCATGCCACATCGAGCTGGCGGTGGCGGGCAAAGCTGAGCAGCTGCTGGGTCAGTTCGGTGCCCCGCTGCCCGGCATCGAGAATGTGCTGCAGCATGCGCTGGATACGCGCCGGGTCCTGGCTGGTGAGCGCCAGGCGTGCCGAACTGATGATGATGGTCAGCATGTTGTTGAAGTCATGCGCCAGCCCGCCGGTCAACTGGCCGAGCGCTTCCAGCTTCTGCGCCTGGAACAGCTGGGCGCGCACGGCGTCCAGTTGCATCGCCGACTCGCGGCGGTCGGTGATGTCGCGCGTGACCTTGGCCAGGCCGATGATCTGGCCCTGATCATCGCGGATCACGTCCAGCGCCGCCAGGGCCCAGAACTGTGTGCCATCCTTGCGCACGCGCCAGCCCTCATCCTGCGCCACACCCTGCTCCAGCGCCTGGCGCAACAAGCGCTCGGGGCGGCCGTCGGCACAGTCCTGGGGGGTGAAGAACAGCGAGAAATGCTGGCCAATCACTTCATCGGCGCGGTAGCCCTTGATCCGTTGCGCACCGGCATTCCATGACACCACATGGCCGGACGGGTCGAGCATGTAGATGGCGTAATCCACCACCGACTGAACCAGCTGTTCATAGCGGTGGGCAGGCATGACGGGGTGGTCTAGGCAGTCAGCTGAAACCATGAAAACTCCACTGGCACAGCAGCAGGGACGATATGAGCTTAGCCGAGGGTAACCGCCAACGGCCCCCTGTGGCTACCGATGGTCAGCGCTCAGGCTCGACCAAAGCAGGGCTGATACGCCGTGGCATGGCAACTTTCAGCAGCCACAGGCCAACCAGCATGATCACCCCGCCGCCAGCCAGAGCCATCCACCGCTGCGGCTGTGGGTGTTCGCCATCGAAACCGAGCATCAAGAGGTAGCCACCCAGGCTGATCAGGCTGAGGTACAGAAAAGCCCCCAATACGATCACCAGCGCAAACAGCAGCCGCCAGAACAGCCGTGGGCGTACGACACGCTCGCTAGCATCGGGCTGGGTCATCGCCGCCTACTCTTGGATCCAATAAAGGGGGCAACAGTGGCGTAATGACAGCAAGGTGTCAATTACCCAGTGGTTCGACCCTTCATTCTGTTGATCATAGGTGCTGCAGTTGACTCAACTATAACAATGGGTTATAAAGCGCGCTTGATTGCAAAGCCCTTCTGCTTAGAAGCGAGCTGGTCGTTGCGACCCCTTCAAGCGTGCGAGTGTGGTGGAATTGGTATACACAGCAGACTTAAAATCTGTCGGCGTGAGCCTTGCGGGTTCGAGTCCCGCCACTCGCACCAAACTTCCTCGAAAAGGCGCCCTTGCGGCGCCTTTTTGCTGCCTGCCAGCAATGTCTTGCGCAACTGCTAAAGTGGAACGTGTCCCCGTCCACTGGAATGCCACCATGCGCTACTCCCTGTTCGATGGCCAACGCGACATCATTATCCTGATTGCCCGCGTACTGCTGATGATCCTGTTCGTCTTGTCTGGCTGGGCCAAGCTAACCGGCTTTGATGGCACGGTTGGCTACATGACGTCACTCGGCGCCCCTGCCCCCATGCTGGCGGCAGCGATTGCCGTGCTCATGGAGTTCGTCGTCGGCATCCTGCTGATTCTGGGCTTCTACACCCGTCCGCTGGCGTTTCTGTTCGCGCTGTTCGTGCTGGGCACGGCGCTGCTGGGCCACCCGTTCTGGAACATGGTCGACCCCGAGCGCAGCGCCAACATGACCCAGTTCCTGAAAAACATGAGCATCATGGGCGGCCTGCTGTTGCTGGCCGTGAGCGGCCCTGGGCGTTTCTCGGTGGACGGGCGCTGAGTCAGTCGTCTTCGCAATCATCGAACCAGGCTGGGTGATCACGCTCCTCGTCATCGAGGTCATCCAGCGTTTCCTCGTCTTCTTCCACTTCATCCTCGGCGCCCTGGGCATCCGCTTCGGGCTCCATGTCGTCGTAGAGAAATTCGTGGTCAAGCAGGTGATCGTGCTCGGGTTCGTGCAGGTCGTCTTCGTCGTGCATGCTGGCTCCTGGGGTGATGGCAGGCCTATATAGGCGTATCAGGTTCCGAGGTCAATGTGTTGCCGCTTAATCCTGGGTTAACCGGCCAGGCGCAACCTGCAGTCTCTCCCTTCAAACGTTTTTGCCCGCCGTTCATGGCGGGCTTTTTTATGGCCTTGGGCGCATGACAGCCTCATGACCTGAGCTTCACGAAATACTGACAAACGGATTGGCACACTGGCCCCGCTCCGTACGTTCTTGCAGCCCGCCGCATCATTGCCGCGGGCTTTTCTTTTGCGGCGTATTCCTGAAGCATGACCTGCGGCAGTTTTGCCCGACCCGGCAAGGGCTATGCTAAGCCAGCGATAACCCAAGCTCACTCGGATAGACACGGAGGCTCTTATGAAAGCTGCTGTTGTTGCACCAGGCCGTCGCGTAGACGTAGTAGAGAAAACCCTGCGCCCCCTCGAACACGGCGAAGCGCTGCTGAAGATGCAATGCTGCGGTGTTTGCCACACCGACCTGCACGTGAAAAATGGCGATTTCGGTGACAAGACCGGCGTGGTGCTAGGCCACGAAGGTATTGGCGTGGTTCAGGAAGTCGGCCCGGGCGTCACCTCGCTCAAGCCGGGCGACCGTGCCAGTGTTGCCTGGTTCTACCAGGGTTGCGGGCATTGCGAGTATTGCAACAGCGGTAACGAAACCCTGTGCCGCGACGTGAAGAACTCCGGGTACACCGTGGACGGTGGCATGGCCGAAGCCTGCATCGTCAAGGCCGACTATTCGGTCAAGGTACCCGACGGCCTCGACTCCGCGGCCGCCAGCAGCATTACCTGCGCCGGCGTCACAACCTACAAGGCGGTGAAAATCTCCAACATCCGCCCCGGCCAATGGGTTGCCATCTACGGCCTCGGCGGGCTGGGCAACTTGGCCCTGCAATATGCCAAGAACGTGTTCAACGCCAAAGTCATCGCCATCGACGTCAATGAAGAGCAGCTGCGCTTCGCCAGCGAAATGGGCGCAGACCTGGTGGTCAACCCGCTGAACGAAGATGCCGCGAAGGTTATCCAGGCCAAGACGGGTGGCGCCCATGCTGCCGTGGTGACTGCCGTCGCCAAAGGCGCGTTCAACTCGGCCGTCGACGCCCTGCGCGCTGGCGGGCGACTGGTTGCCGTCGGGCTTCCGTCGGAGTCCATGGACCTGAACATTCCCCGCCTGGTACTGGATGGCATCGAAGTGGTGGGCTCGCTGGTAGGTACACGCCAGGACCTGCAGGAAGCCTTCCAGTTTGCGGCTGAAGGCAAGGTGGTGCCCAAAGTGACCCTGCGGCCGATCGAAGACATCAACCAGATCTTTGACGAGATGCTGGAAGGCAAGATCAAGGGGCGCATGGTGATCCAGTTCGAGGGCTGATAGCCTGAAGGCAGATCATTTCGCACAACCACAAAGCCCATAGATGATCATCTATGGGCTTTTTGCCTTCTCAGCAGTCAAGGAACAGACCATGAGCTTCGACTGGCACGCCGGGCCAATTACCCGAGCCACCCCGCTGGACAAGCATTACCGCAACACGCAGAAGGTTCGTCAGTTTCTGCTCAGTGAGTGCGGCGCGGCATTCAAGTTCGACCGTGCATTTATGGCATGGATCAAAAGCGGGGCCCCCTCAACGATGGGCGAGGTCGCGGAAGAATGGCAGCGAATCCATCGATGACAACCGGCACCTGATGCCTGCAAACCGGATTGTGCTGTAGGCGCGTCTTTGAGCATCTTGTCTAACGATTCAACCATGCTGGAATAATCCATTTCCTGACTCCGTAACTGTGGGAATTGGCTTGAGTTCAACCATAGCTTGAGAAGGTTTCAATATTTTATAAGGGCGCCAGGACAAAACCGCTCGCCCTCCTGCTGATGACCGCCGCCCCAAAGGTGAGGTTCAAGATAAAGCTGCGCAAACCCGGCATCACTCTGCCCTGCACCACCAGGACTGCGCATACAGCACGCCATCCACTTCCTCCACGCCGTTTATATTGATACCGAGCTGAGCCATGCCATTGACCTTGGCGTCATGCAGGCGAGGGATGACATCAGGCCCAGGCGTCGGGTTGAACACCCAGGCTTGGGTCGACACCCGGCCCAGCGGTTCGCTGTAGTGATCGCCGATGTGGACATCTGCCCGCATGGGCTGGATCTGCCTCAGGCAATCGGAGGGTAAGGCCACGCCCTTCGAACGGCGGCGAACGAGCAAGAAGTACATGCGGCACCGATACTGTATATTGATACAGTATTTGAGCATGAACGCTCGCGCACCACCACTACCAGCCGGCGGCTATTCTTCTGGTTTCAGCAGGAGGACATATGTGCGGGCGGCTATCGCAATACCGAGGCATTCACGACTTCGTTGAAACACTCAGCTTGCCTGACGCGTGGCGGAACAACGTTGGCGAACAGGCGCTGGGCCGGTACAACGTCGCGCCGACTACGCCCGTGGCAGTGCTGCGCGTGGATGATGCAGGCCCGCGGGCCGACCTGGTGAGGTGGGGATGGCGGCCCCACTGGGCCACCGACCGTGCAGCACCGATCAACGCCAGAGTAGAGAAAGTCGCACACGGCCCGTTCTTCCGGGCAATCTGGTCACACCGCGCCATAACCCCCGTCGACGGTTGGTATGAGTGGGTAGACGAAGGCGGGCCCAAGAAACAGCCTTACTACATACGGCGCCAGGATGGCCGCCCTGCCCTTTGCGCCAGCATCGGTCAGTTTATCGGCAGCGAGCACGACGGATTCGTAATCATCACCGCAGATGCACAGGGCGGGATGGTCGATGTTCACGACCGCAGACCGGTAGTCCTGTCACCAGAACTGGCATACGAATGGATCGCGGCGGCAATGCCGAGCGAGCATGCCGAGCAGCTGGTGCTCAACCTGGGCGAGCCGGCAGACGCCTTCGAGTGGTACCCGGTTAGCACGGCCGTCGGGAATGTGCGCAACCAGGGGGCCGAGCTTATAAAGCCGGTTCAGTGAGAAGGCGGCAAATCTATGCAGCGGGCCTTGGGCCCACCATCCGATATGCCATCGAATGGAAGAAAGGCCGTTTCCTGCGTGTTTCGCGCATTCGTGCAGCTTCCACTTCTCCCCTCAGCGCTTGATTTTGGAATCGCCCGTCACGCCGCGGCAGTAGAGAAACGCATGACCTGAGCAAACTTAGGCCATGAAAAGCCCGAGATAGAGCGGCTCAACTGAATGATGTCTATTTGACACTATTTTGCCATGCCCTGTACATTGCGCGTCGCCTGAAGCACGTGCCTGTCCGATGAGGGCGCCACTGCGATAGCAATCCATGTGTGCACCACGCTGTGAAAAATAAGGATTTGAATGAAGCTCAAGCAGAGCCTGTTGGCGGTTGCCGTATCCGTCGCCTATGTATCCGCCGCTCATGCCTCCGATGGCCGAGTTATCGCCAATCAGCACTTTGAGAACGGGTTCACCAATTCGACCTCAGTCAGCGGAAGCGGAAATGACTCGATAGGCCTGCATTTGCTTGATGTCGTGGTTGGCAACAGGGAAGCCGAGAATGCGGGGCTGTACAACGGGACGATCACCAATTCGGCCAACGTGACGGCCAGCGGCGTCGACGCTAGCGCTTTTACCATCGAGCAGACACCTCGCCCGGACTTCTACAAGGTCATGGCCGGCTCGTTCATCAACGGTAAAAACAGTACGATCAAGGCCGTGGGTGAAGGGTCTACAGGCCTGCATCTATCCGGTGCCGTGCTGGGTGGCGTTGTTCAGAACGATGGCGTGATTTCCGGTGAGGGCGTTGGCCTGGACCTGGACAGCACACGCAACGGCGACGCCGAGGATGAAGACCGCGAGAGCAGCTTGCCGTCGTCCATCCAGAGTATCGACAACGCGGGCGAAATCATCGGTGTCAGCGCCGATGGCCTCTCGGGGCGCGGCATTTTGGTGGACGGTGTGAACTTCACCAACCCAGAAAAAGGTATCACCAACACCGGCACCATTCGAGGCGGGGAAATCGGTATCGATCTTGACCAGTTCTCGATGAACCCCAGTGGCTACAACCTCCCGCCAGTCGACAATGAACGCCTGCAGATCAACGCCGACTCCGGCCTGATCCAGGGCGGCAGCTATGCCATCTACGGTGGCAATGGCAAGGTCGACCTGAACATCGGCGAAGCGCAGAGCAGCGAGCTGTCCAGCATCGTGGGCAATATCAATGGCATCGACCGCATTCTGGTCGCAGGCAACGGCCTGATCGACGCCAGCCTGATCGAAGCTGACCGGCTGCGCGTTGGCGAGAACGCCACCCTGACCCTGGCGGCAACGCACACCACCGTGGACGGTAATTTCAACCTTATGCAGGGTGCAACGCTGGGCCTGCCGCTAAGCGCAGAAACCCAGGCAAACACGCCTGTGCTGACCGTGACCGGTACTGCCGACCTGGCCAGCGGCTCGACGGTGGTGATCAACGCCAAGGGTTCGGACTTTGCCCAAGGTGGCGCCAACTACGACCTGATCAGCGCCGAGACGCTGAACATTGCCCCGGACGTGGTGATCAAGAGCAGTTCGTCCCTGCTGGTCGTCGACAGCTCGACCTTGGCTGACGGCACCTTGAACATCAAGGTGACCGGTGTGGGCGACGAAGAAACCGGGGCTGTCATCGAGACAGGCGGTGGCGACGCCAGTGTTCAAGGCGCTGCACAATCCTTCATGTCGGTCGCCGAGCTGCTGGCCCAGCGCAACCCGAATGACGCCGTGCTCAAAGCCTTGATAGCTGCGGGGTCCGACGCCCAGGCCATCGCCAACGTAGCCAAGCAGCTCACCCCTGAAGTGAATGGCGGCGCAGCCTCGGCTGCCAACTCGAGCATCACGCTGGTCAACAATGCAATCAGCAGCCGCTCCAGCAACCTGCGTGCAGGCCAGTCTTCGGGGGACATGCTGTCGGGCACCGGGGCGTGGTTCCAGATCTTGTCCAGCCAGGCCAACCAGGATGCACGTTCGGGCGTCGATGGCTACGACGCCAACTCCCGCGGCTTTGCCCTGGGCGCTGACCACAACCTGAACGACAACACCGTGCTGGGTGTGGCGTACAGCTACGTGAAGTCCAATGTGCAGTCTGACAATGGCAACAAGACCGATGTCGAGAACAACACCCTGACCGCCTACGGCACCTGGACTGAAGGCAACTACTTCGTCGACGGCGGCCTGTCGTATGGCAAAGGGCGCAACGACTCGAAGCGTTTTATCTCTGGCACCACGGCCAAGGGCAGCTACGACAGCGACATGATCGGCCTGAACGTCATGGCAGGTTATGGCTTCCACTTCGACCACAACCTGCTGGTAGAACCGCGAGTAACAGCCCGCTATACCAACCTGTCCATCGACGGGTTCTCGGAGCACGGCTCTTCAGCGGCACTCAAAACCGGCGACCAGCGCCTGGAAGTGGGCGAGCTCGGCGCAGGTGTGCGTGTGGCAGGTTCGTTCGACCTGGGGCAAGGCACCCTGGAGCCGGAGTTCAAGCTGATGGGTTACCACGATTTCATCGGCGACAAATCAAGCACCACGTCGGTGTTCACGCTGGGTGGCACTTCCTTCGTGGCCACAGGTGTTACCCCGGCCCGCGACAGCTATGAAGTGGGCGTTGGCGCCAACTACAAGCTGGGTGCAGTGACCATCGGTGGTAGCTACGAGCGCCTGCTGAAGACAGGCTTCGATGCGGACACCTTCACCGCGAAGGTGCGCTACGACTTCTGACCCCAGAAGCCTGCAAACCAATCAGCCCGCCCTTGGGCGGGCTGACGTGCCATGGAAACTGACCGATGCTGCCGCGCCTTTTCACCGTTACAGCATTGCCGCTGATGTTGCTGGCTGGCTGTACAAGCCCGCAGCAAAAACTGGCGCAATGGGCCCAGGCCAGCGGGGCCACCACTACAGTCATCAACACGGTCGAATTTCCGATTCAGGCCGTGATCCCCACCAACCTGAAACCCAGCAGTCGGTTGACGTTCTACATCGAAGGCGACGGCCATGCGTGGGCAACCAGTAGCCAACCTAGCCTGGACCCCACGCCACGCTCCTTCGCGGTGGCTAAGCTGGCAATGGGTCGATATCCAGGCATCTATTTGGCCAGACCGTGCCAGTTCATCATGAGCCCGGCCTGTAACAGTGCTGCCTGGACTGACGCCCGCTTCAGCCCACCGGTTGTCGAGGCAATGAATGCCGTGGTTGAGCAGCTCGTACAGCGGTACAGCGCAACATCTGTAGAGCTCATCGGGTATTCAGGGGGGCAGCGATCGCACTGTTAATCGCCGAGCGCCGCCATGATGTCAGCCAGGTCCAAAGTATTGCCGGTAACCTGGACCCTAGCGCCTGGGTTAGGTATCACGGTTTTTCGCCTCTGGCGGGGTCGCTTGACCCAATGGCCGATATAGCCAAACTCGCCAACACGCCCCAACGTCACTTCAGTGCCAACAACGACCGCAACATTGCCCCCGCGCTAACCCGTGGTTACGCACAAGACGACAGGCTGCGCTGCGTCCAAGTCATCTCGTTGCCCGGTGACCATGCGACTGTACTGGAGGGTGTTGACTCTCACTTGCTGCGCGCCCCAATTCCATGTACTCGAGTCGATCACGATACCTCTGTAATTGATGGCACGCTGGTGAAACCCTAACGGACCGGCTGAGTGACCGGCTGACGCTGACGCTGCAAAAAGCTAGAAGAAGATGAAGATAACTGAAACTTCGATTATTAGATAAAAAAGACACATCACCATCTGGTTTCGTGGACTGCCGGAAAAATAGATGGTAGAGAAAAGGGACAGCAGAACAGCACCTGCGGCAACCTTCCCGACAATATCTGAAACATCATGAGAAAGCCCAAAGCCTTCCAACGACTTAGTGATATAACCCATCAACTTGTAGCATGCGTAAGTCATAATCCCGCAGGTTACGAGAATAATTTCGCCTGCAGACGTACCGCCACCCCCTCCTTGCGCGCGGGCACTGCGATTATCTCTATCAGCCCACTCAGCATCATGAGAGTAAAAATGCTCATTTCCCTTTGAGTCTCTGTGCCAACCGTCTTTATCACTCATCGCGCTCATCATCCTTGGATCGAGATACTCAATCTCCGGATAGTAGCCAAAGGCCCATACTTTCGCCAGAACGAACAATTTTATCGGGCACAACAAAAAGCTCGGCTCGATGACCAGGGCTCTTAAGACCCTCTTGGGGCGGTAAAAAAACCCAAAAATGCAGGGGCCAGGGACAATCTGCAGACAATGCCCCCTGAAAACTCAATGGTTGCGAGGTGTTCGAATGGTCAAGCATGCTAGAACAAGAAGCAGACGACGTGATTGAGCGTGTAAGGGACTATCTGAAAAGGCACGGTGTGCTGATTGGCTATGATCCAGAGCTCCCCAGTGCTGATTTCGGGTGCGATCTGGACCACCACGTTGCTCAGGTTAGAGATGATCCGAACAACCATGTGTTGAGTATTGCGATACACGACGAGGGCTTGTGGGCGCAGCTCCGGCAGGCGACGGTGTACCGCTGTATTGTCAGTGATTGTCGAGGAAGCTCTTCGGCATTCCTATTGCGATAGAACCGAGAACCGATGCGTCCTATACCATTCAATACAAGCTCTAGACGTCACAAGGGGTAGTCTGCCGGCGAGACTTCCCGACCTGCAAACTGACAGCTATACGGTTCAGTAAAGTGTTGGGCGCTTATTAACTGCGCGCCGTGCCCGAGCGCAAAGCCGCCAGCGCCTTCCCCTCACAAACGAAAACGCCGCCTGAGGTTAGGTTGCTTCGTTTTCCAGTGGGTCTTTGCCCACCATGCGCAGCCTGGGCGCTGCTCGTAAGTGGCCATGCACCGGATTTTGCTTGGGACAACTGGGGCACGCAATTTTCTTCGGTGTCCCAAATTTGTCCCAAGTCGGGGGCGGGATAAAATCCGAAGGCATTAAAAAAGCCCCGCAATCTCAATGATTGCGGGGCTTTTGAATGGTGGAGGCCGAGGTCGGAATCGAACCGGCGTAGACGGATTTGCAATCCGCCCTGCATTTCCTTTAATTTCAGTAGCTTACGACAATTTCCATTCCGCATGAAAGCCTTTTTGGCTCGCCTGTAGCCCTTTAAAATCAAGGCATAGAACTTGAGTTGCGGAACTGATTTCACCCCTCCCACGGCGTTCTGCCGACACCTACCCTCCCCCAAATCACATCATCTCGTCGCCCTGGGCTTGGCCGGCATTGCCCGGCAATATACTGTATGCACATACAGCATTCTTACAGGTGCATCATGAACATCGACACAACCGGCTTCGAGCACGGCATGCCGACCCAGGTCGAAATGCTCGAGCAGCAATCCCACCTCCTGATGGCCGAGAATGACGACCTCAGGGCAAAGCTTGCCCAGGCACAGGCCAACATCGCCAAGCTGGTCGATATCAACCAAGGGCTCAACACGCAGGTGGCCGCCGAATCGTTGCGCGCAAATGGCACAAACGTCCGCCTGGTGCAGATCGGCAACCGTCTGCGCTGTATCCATGGGATCGACATAACCAACTGGTTTACCGACTAACCTGAGTCGGTGGCGTCAGGGCATCGTACTCCCGCTCACACTGCCGGCCTGCAGCCCTGGCGAGGTCAAGTGCTGTCGCCAGCTCTCCCGCTCTTTCGTCAGCCCGTGCGAGCAGGTCGGAGAGCACCATGGCGGCGCGGGTGGCTGCCTGGCCTCGGGCGACAGCGGCGGTATCCTGGCCGGGGCAACTGACGGCGGCAGCGAACTGGCCGGCTTCACTGCGCAACCGCTGGCCAGCAGCATCGGCGCCAGCAGCGCCAGCATCAGCAATCGTCCTTTCTTCATGCCCTTTTACCCTCGCCTCTTGCTGCGCGTCTGCGCTCCGATGTTCTTCCTGGCGCGCCGATCGCTCGCCGATCACCTCGGCCAGCCGGTCACCGCTGTCACGTTGTGCTGTTGCTTCTCCAGCTTTTGCCCGTTCTACCGAGCTGCCGTGCTGGTAGGCGGCCCAGTGGGATGCCAGCAGCACGGCAACAGCCACTACGGCCCAGCCCTTCATGCCAGCGCCCGCCGAACGCCTTCATCGATCACCTCTGCCCTGTAGGGGTTGCCGCCATTCTCGTGAACGATGATGCCCACCACTGCCTCGCGCAGAACCTGCGGCTTGGAGATGTCGATGGAGTCGCGGACGCCTACACCCAAGCGCTTGGCGATGGCCTGGGCATACGCAAGGGTATTGTTCTCGCTGGACGGCGCCCACCGGCTGATGAACTCCAGCGGAGTGTCGATACCGGGCCGGCCGACGCCGGGCATGCCGTCCTTGCCCCGGTAGTTGAGCAACAGCTTGCCCAATGCCCGGATGCCGTTCTCGGCCTGGTCGAACCGGGCAAAGCGCGGCTTGCCCACGCCTACCTCGATGCCCAGCTGGCCCTGCCAAGCATTGCGCGGGTTGAAATCGATGTTCCCGGGATTGTTGTTGCGAATGCCGCGTGCGGACATGGGTTTTCTCCAGGCAAAAAAATACCGCCAGGTGGCGGTCGGTGGTTTCGGTGCAGATCAGGCCGGCGGCGCGGGCCAATCGATATCGCTGGGGTAGCCTTCCTGCTCAGGCAAACGGCTGAGCGCAACGCGGTAGCGCTTCCATTCCTTGAGTAGCGCGGCCTCGGCCTCGGTGGCCTCGTCCAGCTCGACGGCATCTTGCAGCGGGGCGATGGTTTCATCAGCGATCTTGCGCAGCCGGGCGGACTCGGTTTGCGCTTCATCAAGAAGAATGCCGGGCAAGAAACTGGCCACTTCCTCAGCGCTCGCGGCATGCCACCCGTCGGCGCCGTAGGCTGCCTTGATCATGCTTGCGCCGTCGGTCCACCAGGTCGCTACGGGGTTCAGGTGTGCACGGACTTCATCGGCCGTCATGGGGGATAAGCCTTCTTTGACCAAGCCCCCTTCTACATCAGCCTCTGAATAAGCGAAAACCTCATTGGTTTGAAGATCGCGGTAGTAGATCAAGACAGTTCACTCCAGTTGGTGAGGTTCGCGGTTCCCAGCGAGCTGTTGACTCGGTATGTCGAGCCAGGCGGAACGATCACATTCGCCACTCCGATATAGACTCCTGCGGCGCCTGCGTATGCTGTAAAGATGCTTATCCCATCAACGACCGCGATCAGCGCCGTGTTGACGGCAGATGCCGGACCTGCCTGCGCAGCAATCTGAATCGGTTTACCGGTGTTGTTGGTGTAAGTGGTACCCAGGGCCCGGGAAGCGGTCACGTTCTTCCATGTCTGACCAATGCCAATTGCCTCCGACGCCTCCAGCAACCGAGACCAGCTAGTCAGCCCCCCACTTGCCGATTGCCGGAAATACACGCCGGCACCAGAGCCAGCCGCGCCGAAAGACACAGCGAGCTGCGCTCTTACGGCGGCGGACCGATAGAAGTTTATTCCCATGGGGTAAGTACCCATGCCCGACGACCAGCCGGCTGGGTTGGTTTCGGTGAACTGGAAAAGGGACGACGTTGCAAGGGACGACATGTCGCCCGTGTGGGTTGCCTGAGCGGACCCTAGCCCATAGTCCCCAGCACCCAAAGCGCCAATGCCCGACCGGGCCGTCGCCTGGGTAGTTCCGCCGGTGCCACCTTTGGCCACCGGCAACACGTTCTCGGACGCCACCGAGCCAAGACCAGCAAGCGTGGAGCCCCAGTTATTGGCGATATCGTTGAACTTGTCGGCCAGCGTCTTGGTGTAGCCCTGCACCGGCGTAATGGCATAAGCCCCGGCACTCACCGTGGCGCCTTGGTAAGCCGGCAGGATGCTTAGCACCGTAGCGCTGGCGGTGTTGGTTACTTCGTACGAACGTCCATCAGGCCCGGTGAATGCGTCCCCCACCCTGACGTTTGCTGAAAAGTTGGTGCCGGTACCGGTCACCGTTGTTTGGCCAGCCGTGATCGCCACGGTGCCAGATCTGTACCAAGGCATAGGATGCTCCGATTAATTGAAGGGGAATGGCAGGTTGTCCGTCTTGATGACGAGCGCCTGCGGGTATCGATCGGTGGGGATGTCAAAGTAGCTATTGGCCGCAGTCGTGCTGTTTAGCATTGTTGTGCGGGCGGCATCGCAGGCCATGAAGTAGACCCCACCGGCAGCGCCATAGGCACCATCCATGTGCGCCTGCATGGACGCATATGCCGGGAACGGATTGCCGGACGTTCCAGGCGACGACATGTTGTCCATGATTCCCTGCCCAAACGACCTGGAGAACGTGGTGCTGGTCGCAAACTCGCCCGAGCCAATAGCGATGAATACACGCGCTACGCAGTAGTAAGGGCCGCTGTTGATAAAGCGCGTCGCGGACTTGGTGGCCCCCGCGAAAGGCACGCCGTACATCTTTATGCCATTCCATACCGTAGGCGTGGGCGGCGCCGGTGCACTGATCGTGTCCACAATGTTCAGCGGGTACTGCAGGGAGTTGAAGGTCAGCGCGCCGGATTCGTCGTAGCACTTCAAGCCCGCGCCGCTCAGCGAGTTGCGCATGGTGTCGAAGTAATAGAACTTCGTGGAAGGGCTGGCCCCGATGAAGTAGAACGTCGTGGTATCACCCGATTTTGAGGAGCCGCAAGAGATTCCCGGCCCCGTGATGAACACCATGGGCGCCACGGCCCCCGTCACGCTAAAGCCGTGGATGGCATCCGCAATCGTTGACTCTGAATAACTGCTGCCTTCATTCGGCGGAAGCTGGGCGGAGCGATGGTAGAGGCGTGGCCAATTGAGCTGGAACGAGAGGTAACCGCTTTTCAGTAGCCCGTAGGTGATCTTTTCGGTGTCGAACAGGAGCTGCCCATTCTCCTTGTAAACTTTAAGGCCCGCTGGCATCAGTAATACCCATAGTGAATACGGCAGTTGAGCGAGTAGAAGCCCCAGCCGCCGGCATAGGCGTACTGCCACGACAGCGTGGCAGCAGACGCCCCGACAGCAAGGGTCACCCCGGGTCGCTTGCCGAGGTACTTGTTCTGAGCGGAAAGCTCGGTGATGGCGTAGAACAGCGTCTTGCCAGCCGGCGGTAACGGAATCGAGAGCGACCCATTGGCCGCCCCCGTGTCCACATACCCCATCATCTGGCTGATCGAACTGGTCATGTCCAACAGCGAAAGCCCGCTCGGGTCGTAGACCCTGAGGCCGGCCGTCATACGTTCACTCCCAGGTCAATCGCCAAGTTGCCGTTGGCGTGGTAGATGCGCAGGCGCTGGTTGTTGATCAACAAGCGGCCCTGCCCCGCTACCGTCCCGTTGATCTCGAACGTCCCGCTCTTGTTCAAGATCCAGCCCATCTGGCCAGCGACGTAGTTGGTCGAACTGATGTAACTGCCGATCTTGGCGTTCGTGATGGTGCCGTCTTGAATGAAGGCGTCATTCATGAACACCTGGCCGCCCTGTACCGCGAACGGTGACGAGAGCACGCCGTTGATGCCGTTGACCACAGCGAACCGGTCGGCCGACACCAGGAACTGGCTCTGCAACCCTGCCGGGCCGTTCTCGATACCAAGGCCGATGCCGGCGGCCACGTACTGGTCCTGAGCATTGACCTGCATCTTGACCGACCACATGGTGCTGGCTTTGTTGTCGAGTGCTGCCACGGCCTGACTGGTCACTTGCACCGCAGCGCTGGTCTTCTGGACTTCGATGTTGGTTTTGCCAATCTCGCCATTGGTCTTGTCCAGCCCAGAATTGAACGACACTTCCAAGGTCTCGGTTTTCTTCGCCTGAGCGTCGATTGCCGTGGCCCGCGTCTTCGATTCCTCGGCGATCTTGGCCGTGCTTTCCCAGCCCTTAAGTGCCGCGGCCAGCTCCCCTCGCCATTGTCGTCCCGACCGGTCGTGTACACCGCCTCGATATTGGTGCGCAGCGAGGTAACCGCCTGATTGGTATCCGCCTGGGCCTGCTCTACGCTCTGGATCTTGCTGGCGTTCTGATCCACTTTGGCACTGACGGTCTCAACCACCTGGCCAATCGCCTGATCACCGTTTGCACGGGCGGTGGCCTCGTTCTCGATGGCGGCTTCACGCGCTTGACGCTCACCCGTTACCGCGTTGCCCCGATCAACTTTCTCTTGGTCAAGCGCCTGGTTAGTGCTGTCGACCCGGGCATTCACCGACTGGAGGCGCGATGCAGTCGAGCTCTCGTTGTTGGTAACCGTGTTCTCCAGTTGCGAAATGCTCGCGGTGTTGCCACCCACCTTGGCGTTGACCTCGGCGAAGCGACTGGCCGTGGCGGTTTCATTGGTGGCCACCGTGCGCTCCAGCAATCGCACATTCGCGGTGTTGCCATCGACGCGGGACTCCACCACCACCAGCCTGGTGGCCGTGGCTTCGTTCTGGGTGGCGCGAGTGCGAGTCTCTTCCGATACCTTGGCCAAGGTATCCCACCCGCGCAGCGCGTCAGTCAGCGCGCCCTCACCATTGTCATCGCGATAGGCCGACTGGACTGCCTGGAGCATGCCGGCGTTTACCGCCACCTTCCCGTCCACAGTCGCAATGTCAGTGGTGTTCTTGGTTACCGCCTGTGCCAGGCCATTCACCGTCGACGATATACTGCCGATATCAACCCAGTAGGTCGGGTTCGGCGGCGCATTGCTGCCATTAGCAGCCGCAGGCACAGCCGCAATGGCCATGTACAAGCGCTGACCTTTGCGCACTGAATCATCCTTGGCATAGGCTTTGGTCGCCAGGTACTCAAGCGGGTCCGGCAGATCGTTGATCAGGTCCTCCAGTTCCTGTTTGGCCGCATCGATACGGCCATTGACCGACCCCGGGCCTTCACCGGAAATTTTCTCGATCTCGGTCAGCAGGTCCTGCCCCAGCTCGCTCTCGGTGATTTGACCGCTGATGAGCTCAAGCACCGGACTGGCGTCCGATCCCGACTGGCCAAGAACGCCGCTACCGGCCGGGTACCACGGGCCGATGTTGCCGGTTCGGTCCACCAGGCGCGCCCAGAAGAAGAACGACACGCCGGCCTTCAGCCCCTGCATCACGTACTCGGTTTGCGGGTAGGCCAGGTCGGCGAGCTTGGTGGCCTTGCTACGGTCGTTGGCGGCTCCGTACCAAAGCTCAGTCCGTTGCGTGTCCTCCGCGCCCGGCGGGATTCCCCATTTCAACGAGATGCCAAAGACTATCGAGGTGGCCGTCAGGTAAGTGACTGCCGGCGGCAATCCTTCTTTACCCTTTAGCTGGGTCAGGATCGAATCCCGCCAGATCGACGTGATATCAAAAGCGCTGACAGCGCGGACCCTGGCTAAGTACGCACCGGCATAGATGCCTACCACGTCGACAGATGTGGTACCTGTCCTCTGGAGGCGTATCCAGTTGCCGTTGTCTTTACGCCATTCCACGTCGTAAGCGACAGCGCCCTGCACCGCTGGCCAGGCGATGGTCATGGTACTGACGGCGATGCCCTGGCTCACGGCGTGAGCCGAAGTCAGCGTGACACTGGCCGGCGGCGGCACGGTCGTGAGCGGGATGACGCTGATCGGGCGTTCGTCCAACTTAGCGCCAGTGTCGATGGCTGCGAACTTGCTCGGGTTGAATTCAAGCGCGGTGATCTCGTACTCGCCCTCCTGAGTGCGAGTGGTCTTCAGTACCCGGAACTGCTGCACTGCCAGGTCGTCGTAGTCGATCGCCCACTGCAGTTCCGGCTCTGGCTGCACACTGTAGGCGGTGGTCACGGTCACCGCCCGACCATTCACCGACTGCACGGTACGCGCCTGGGCGCTGCCATTGGGCAGGTTCAAGATCAGACGATCGCCGGCCTTGATCGGCGTATCACGGTCAAGAGTCACCACGCGGCCGGCAACTGCCGATATCCGCCCACCGTTCGGGCGGCCGGCCGGCAGTTCATCAGCCACAGGGATGACGTAGCCAGGCAGCGGAATGCGACCCTCCATGCCAGTCTTGAAGGTGACGGTGCGGTCCTGGTTGTTGCTCAACAGCGCCCACTTGCCGCGGCGCTGGGCCTCGGAAGCACGGGTGCAGCCAATGGCCGAGATCTCGATGGGTCGGTCGCGGAACCGGCGCTGCAAAGCCAGGTCAGTAACCGGTATGGCGTCGGTGTCGTAGTTGTTGGCCGGATTGTCATAGCTGACCAAGGCCCGGCTGTAATGGGTGCTGCGTTCGGCGCCGCCATACACGAAGTCGCCGTCGATGACGTTCGATCTGGTGAAGACGTAGTCGATGTCCTGCGCGCGTGGCATGTCCGCCTGCATGAACAGCGAACCGTGGGCCCAGTACACCATGCCCCGGTAGATCGCCGACAGGTCGCGCAGCAGGGTCCAGGCCTCAGCGCGGCCCTGCAGGTTCATATCGCACAGAAAGCGAGGCTCTTGGCCACCCTGCCCGTTCGGCACCAACTGGTCGCAGTACTGAGCGATGCGGTACATCTCCCATTTGTCGACCATCCACGACTTGATGCGCTTGCCCAGGCCGAAACGGTCTTCCACGCACAGGCCGTAGGTCACGAATGCGGGGTTGTTGGTCCAGGCCTGCTTGAAGGTGCCATCCCATACGCCGGTGTAGGTGCGGGTCACTGGGTCGTAGTTGCTCGGTACCGGCCAGCGCTTGGCCTTGCACTTAACAGTCACCGCAGGGATGTTCTGGAACTGCTGAGCGTCGAACTCGATGTACAGCAGCGCGGTGTTCGGGTACCGCAGCTTCTGGTCGATGATCTCGGTGTAGCCGGCGATGGTCATCGTGTCGGCCACGGTGCCGCTGTTGGCGTTCGGAGTGATCCGGCGCACACGCAACATCCAGCCAGAGGTCGCCTTCGGCAGGTTGACGCGTACGGAGCGCTGGTAGCCGTTGGTGGTTTTACCGTCCACCGCGCCCAGGCTTGCCTCAACATATGCGCCGCCATCGGTGGCGATATCGATCGCGTACTCAATGCGGTAGCCGTTGGTGTTGCCGCTGCTGTCCTGCTGCGCCAGGCGAGGCCAGGACATGCGAACGCGAACGGCCGACAGCTGGGTGTTGCTCAGGGCGCGGGTGAATGGGTTGTCGCTGCGCAGCTCAACGTTGACAGTGGTTTCGTTCTCGATCGAGGGAATGCCCTGGATGTACTCCTGCTCCACGGAGCCTGGGCGCCACTCCCACCTCACGCTTGGGAAGTTCACATTGCCGCCGGCATCCATAATCGGTGTGTTGTCGAGATAGATGTCGCGCTCAGTTGGCACGCCATCGAACTCGCCCTCGCCCACAGCCAGCAGGATCTTAGCGATGTTCGTCGATTGCAGGCTGTCCGGAGCCTCGACGGGAGTTTTCGGCTTGCTGTCACCGCCCTTGGCGCCGCTGATGTTTAGGTGAGCTGCTGCGCCCATGCTTTCCTCCGGGCAATAAAAAACCACCCGGAGGCGGTCTGTTCACTGAATCGGCCCTAGGCCTTGTCTTGCGCCTCGATGGAGGCAGAGATAATCGCCCCGCCCCAGCGGCGCTCGCCGATACAGATCGGGACAGGGTTGCCGCTGGCTGTGGTGTTTTTGGCTGAGCCGAAAGCGTAACTTGGCAGGTTTTCTGGTGCTGCGCTCTGGGAGAGGCCGCCGGCCTGGGGGCTGAGCATCTGGATTACGCCGCCAATCATCATGACCGCGCCAGCCTGATAGAGGAACGGTGATGCCCCGGCGAAAGGCGTGAAGGACAGCGCAAATGCAGTCGCGATCAAGACTGCCCCAATGACTGTTTGAAGAGCCCCCCCGCGCTTGTGCCCTTCCGCAATAGGAACTATCCGGACTTCCCGCACCCCACCTCGGTCGAACTCGCTCTCTCCAACGTTCTGGCCATTACGGAAAATGGCGAACCTCATCCCCAGGCGATCTAGCCGTTTTATTTCTTCATCAAAGCCAGGCAGCGTAGCGCTGAGAGCTCTACACGCATCTCTGAAGCTTCTTACGTCCAGAAGCCGGCGATGCACTCTGCCGAACTGCCTAGCGAGAGGACCAGACAGTTTGATTATTGTCATTGGCTCATAATGAGCGGCTGTTGCTGCCATGCTTTTCTCCAGGCAATAAAAAACCGCCCGAAGGCGGTTCATGTTTCAGGATTGGATCATATGCAACTGCGTGCAACGCTTGCCCAGTTGGACCAGGTGCTATTCCTGATGTACACACGCACCTTGGCTCCTCCGGCGGCCTCCTCGACAAGAGCCATTACCGGCGTACCGACCATATCGATATCCAAACGAATGCGATACCCACTCTCAGTTTCAGTTGATGCGACTCGGGCATTGAAATCTTGCCACTTGGGGGTCAGGCACTTCGAATAGTCACGTGCCGATTTCTGCGTGAGCGAATCAAGGACCGGGCCATTCTCCTCAAGGTCCGCCGGCGACACGCACCCCGCCAGCAACGACAGCCCCAAACCCACGATCAGAATTCGCATGTGACCCCTCCCTTGAAATGCGGGACTGTACCAGTCGACCTGGCCAGGCATCCAGCGTGGATGGAAAGCCAGTAACGCGCCAGCATTTCGCCATAGTAGCTTTGCTCCTCCAATGAACCGCCCCGGTCCATTGCCGGAAAGCCCATGGACTGGGGCGCTGACGACCTAGGGGGTCAACGTGTCAAACGAAAGAACCGTCGAGCAGCGCTTGAACGATCTTGAACAAGTGCTTCGCACAGCCATTAATTTCAACGTGAACGCAGCGTCTGTACTTGGCCGCCGCCTGTCACACGGCAACGAGTCAATTGCGCAAGCAATTGCACAAGATCTTCGCGACTTGAAACTTCAGCGATTTGAAAACATCGACAAAGCCTTGCACGACCAGTACGTAGACAGCCTGGCTCTGGCCATTACTGGCCAAGCTTGAATCCGGCAGCGTAGTAGTAGCCGTAGAGAGGGTGCTGAACCATCAGCACTCTCCAACCAGAAGACACTTTCTTTACTTCGCTCTCTTTCTTATCGCTCGCCATATATCTTCCCCTGCGGTCTGGCCGCTTCATTTCGCGTCCCGATGACGCAACACAAGGCGCGTCCGATCAAGCCAGGGCCCGCCGAACACGATGATTTCTGATGGCCTGCCAAGCAGGTGATGCAGCATGAAAGGGCCTGGCCCAAAGACCTCAACCGCTTCCTCTGGCAGCTCGGCGTCAGCGCCGAGGTAGATGCCGGCGTGGTTCGGGTGAGCCGTGCGGCCTACGGCCATGACAATCATGTCGCCGCGCTGCGGTTGGCTCACCTGGTAGAAGCCGGCTGCCTTATAGGCCTGCTCATAGAGACTCGGGCCGTCCGCTTGCTCCCACCATCCCTCCTCCCGGGCATAGGCTGGGAAGTCCAGCCCCCACTCCCGCCTGTACCAGTCCGCGCAGAGCTGCCAGCAGTCCCAGGCGCCGTGCACGAACGGCCGGCCCAGTAACGGCGTGTGCCCGGTCGGCGTAATGGTGCGCAGGTCACCCTCCGGCCACGACAGGATGTACCAGGGCAGCCCCGTGGCCTCGCACATGGCCAGGTCGCGGGACGAAGGCCTGCTGGTGGCATCTGGGTGCGAGTGCACGATGCCGACCACCTCGCCATGGTCCTCGGCCGCCGCATACTGCTCCGGCGAGATGCGGAACTCCTCGGCTGGTTCTGTGGCGGTGTTCTCGCAGGCCACGTACCGGTGCGCCTGCCCGACAGCCACAATCAGCCCGCAGCACTCACGCGGGTATTCAGCCGCGGCGTGCGCTTGCACAGCGGAAAGGATGTGTTTGCGCATGGTCAGCTCCGTGCTATCAGGGAAACAGCCGGGAACCCGCCAAACGGCAGTTGATTGCCCTGGCCGTGGCGAACGGTGCACCCGGTGTCGAGGCAGCCATTGCACTGGTCCTTGGCCGGGTCATCCGTGGGGTTGCCGTCCAGGTCGTAGTAGGGGCCGGTGTAGCCGCAGTTCGGACCGCGGTAGCCGGCTGTCATCGCCCAGTGGCAGAGCTGGGTCATTTGCCGGCCGATCGTCTCCCCGCCTACATCGCCGGGGCTGGCCAACTCCCAGGCCACCGTCTTGCCGTTCTCCGACACCTTTTGGTCGATGTACCAGACCTCAATGGCCTCCTCGGCTGGGTCGGCCCCCGGGTTGCCTGCCGGGAAATTCACCGCATCCAGGTAACGCGCCATCGTGTGGCGCATGGTCAGCTTGAACTCGAGCAGATTGTCGAAGGCCACGCACAGCGCCGTGATCCTTCCGTTGACGTTGCCAACCGTCAGCGTTGGGCGCACGGCGGTACCGTCCGAGTTCGCTTCAATGCCCTCGATCTGCATGGGCCAGGCACCGTACTCGTTGCCCTGCCACCA